>NZ_CP130610.1:3036158-3339774 GCF_030544485.1 Halomonas sp. HAL1 | reverse complement strand
ACAGCTCGCGATTGAAGTAAAGCTGAGTGTCGTCAAGGTCGGTTTCAGGCAACGTGTCACGCGCTTGAACCCCGGTGGGTGTGCGGTTAATTCGTAGCGGCATATCGCCGTCGCTGCTGGTTTGATCAGTAGACGATGATGGTAAAGAATCTGACGCTTGCTCGTCCATGGTGGATCTCCCCGCGTTGATGGCTCGAAGGTATCATAGCCTGATACTTGTATAGGAAGGCAGTATGCGGGGAGAAGATGACAAACAAGTGTCACCTTGTTGTCATCTTTGTCGCAGTAGTTTAGTGGCGCTGTAATAAACGCGCTGCTTCGAGAGCGAAATAGGTCAAAATCCCATCGGCACCTGCTCGTTTGAAGCACATCAATGATTCCAACATCACTGGTTCCGCTTCCAGCCAGCCATTGTCGAAAGCGGCGCGATGCATGGCGTACTCACCGCTGACTTGGTAGGCGAAAGTGGGGACTTTGAGCTCAGCTTTGACGCGGCGAACGACATCCAGGTAAGGCATGCCCGGCTTGACCATCACCATATCGGCGCCTTCGGCGATGTCCATGGCTACTTCGTGCAATGCTTCATCGCTGTTGGCAGGATCCATTTGATAGGTGCGCTTGTCAGCTTTGCCCAAGTTGGTCGCTGAGCCAACGGCATCGCGGAAGGGCCCGTAGTAGTGGGAGGCATACTTGGCGCTGTAGGCCATGATACGTACGTTGTGCAGGTTCTCTTGTTCAAGCACTTGGCGGATAGCGGCAATGCGGCCATCCATCATGTCGGAAGGCGCCACCACGTCGGCGCCCGCTTCAGCGTGGGAAAGGGCCTGTTTTAGAAGCGTGTCTACCGTGCGGTCATTCTGCACGTAGCCACTCTCATCGAGAATGCCGTCCTGACCGTGGCTAGTATAGGGGTCCAGCGCCACGTCGGTGATAATGCCGAGTTCTGGGAGGGCTGCTTTAAGGGCGCGTACGCTACGCTGTACTAAGCCGCTGGCACTATAGGCCTCTTCGGCTAACTCAGTTTTGTGCTCAGAGCCGACAACTGGAAAAAGCGCCAACGCAGGGATGCCCAGTTGATAAGCTTCGCGAGCTTGCTCAATCAGTAGGTCGATCGAGAGCCGCTCCACACCGGGCATTGAGGCCACCGCTTCACGCTGGTTGTCGCCTTCCAGTACAAACACCGGCAGGATCAAATCTGACGGACTAAGGCTGTTCTCCTGCATCAAGCGGCGTGAAAAATCATCGCGGCGCATTCGACGCATACGTGTGGCGGGGAAGTGACGGGGGGTAGGTATGCTCAAGGGGTGTCTCCATTAAAGAACGCAAATGAGGGTGCCCGAAGGCCTGAATGGAGTATATCAGCCATACCCTGCGGCGAAAGCCGTCTTGTGGCAACAAGGTAGACTGACTAAAGTGAGCAATTGCTTTGCTGTATTGCAATCGGCAGACCCTGGGATAAGGAGATAGGCATGACCAAACAGGTGGCGGTGATTTTAGCTGGCTGCGGCGTTTATGATGGTTCAGAGATATATGAGACGACGTTAACGCTGTTGCGCTTGGATCAGTTGGGTATTGGTTACCACTGTTTTGCCCCGGATATAGAACAGCATCACGTTATCAACCACCTCACGCAAGAGGTGGCGGAAGGTGAACAGCGTAATGTGCTGCAGGAGTCTGCCCGCTTGGCGCGTGGAAACATCCGCCCATTGAGTGAGCTAGACGCTGATAACTTCGATGCAGTGATTGTGCCCGGTGGTTTCGGTGTCGCCAAAAATCTGTCGGATTTCGCCAGTGCCAGCGACAATATGCAGGTGCTGGAAGCGCTAAAAGAGTCGCTGTTTGGTTTTCGTCAAGAGGCCAAACCCATTGGCTTGATGTGTATTTCCCCCGTACTGGTGCCCCGTCTATTGGGTGACGGTATTGCAGTGACCGTGGGTAATGATCCGGCGGTTTCCGGGGCGATTAGTGCCATGGGCGGGTTGCACCGCAGCTGTGCAGTAGAAGATATTGTCGTCGACCTTGAGCACCGCGTGGTGACCACACCTGCCTATATGCTGGCAACGCGTATTAGTGAAGCGGCCACCGGTATTTTTAAATTGGTAGATCGTCTCGCTGAGATGATGGATTAAGCATGCCGTCGTATAGCAGATAAGAAAGCCGTCGCCATTAACCATGGCGACGGCTTTTCCGTATCTGCGCGCTGCGCTGATCCGCTTAGAGATCTGCTTCTTGCTCTTCAGCAGCCTCTTTCTCTTCTTTGCGTTTGCGCACCAAACGGCCAAACAGTAGCCCCACTTCGTAAAGCAGGTACATGGGGATTGCCAGCAGGCTTTGGGAAATCACATCAGGTGGGGTTAGCAGCATACCGACGACAAAGCAGCCTAAAAGGATATAGGGGCGTTTTTTAGAAAGGCTTTCCACCGTCGTGGCGCCAGAGAGGATAAGCAAGAAGGTCGCAATAGGAATTTCAAACGCCACCCCGAAAGCAAAAAACAGCTTAAGAACGAAGTTCAAATACTGGTTAATGTCGGTCATGATCGCGATGTTGTCCGGCCCGGTTTGGGTGAAAAACTCAAACAGCAGCGGAAAAACCACGTAATAGGCAAACGCCGCACCGCCATAGAACAGCGCAATGCTTGAGACCAGTATCGGGATCGCCAGTGCTTTTTCATTGTCGTAAAGCCCCGGCGCGATAAACGCCCAGGCCTGATGCAACACAAAGGGAATGGCGATAAACACCGCGACGACCAAGGTAAGCTTAAATGGCGCTAAGAATGGCGAGGCCACTTCTGTGGCGATCATTTGCGAGCCTTCGGGCAGCAGATCCATTAACGGCTCGGCGACGAAGGTGTAAATATCATTGGCAAACGAATAAAGGCCCAAAAAGACCACCAGAATCACGATCACGGCGCGCATCAACCGTGAACGTAGTTCAATCAGGTGCTCAATAAGAGGGGCTTGGCTTTGGTCTTCACGCGGCTCCTTTGAATCGCCAGACATACTCATTGGTGGTTACGGTCCTTATTTGATGCAGCCTTTTGAGATTCAGTCGGCTCAGGTTCTGCCGCGTCTTCGGATGCTGCCGAGGAAGGCGGTGACGATGAAGGAGGCGTTTCTTCACGTACCGTTTGCAGGGCGTCATCCAATCGGGAGCTCGCCTTGGCGACGCGCTGCTCTGTCTCGCTCTGCGTCGCCTTGGTAGCTGGCGCTGACCGAGGAGTAGAAGGGGTATCGGCAATACTCTCTACATCCCGCTTGGCTTTTTTCAAGCTATCGTCGAGCTTCTTCTGCTGTTCGTTAAGCTTTTGGCGTAGCTCTTCTGCTTCAAGCTGAGCGCTAATTTCACGCTGCATGCCGGATACCGTGCGCTTGATTTTGCCAATCCACATACCCGTCGTGCGAGCGGCCCTAGGCAGCCGCTCCGGGCCAAGCACCAATAGCCCGACGATGCCAATGAGCATTAGTTCAAGAAAGCCGATATCCAGCATGGTTTATTTGCGCTCTTCGTTACGTTCGTTGGCGGCCTGTTTCTCTTCGGCTTGAACGTCATAAGTGTTGCCAGGTTCTTCATGGCTCACTTTGGCATGCGGTTGGTCAGCGTCTTCTTTATCCGCTTCTTTATTTTTCTCTTCATCGTGCATGGCTTTCTTGAAGCCCTTGACCGCCCCGCCTAGGTCGGTGCCCACATTACGCAGTTTTTTGGTGCCGAAAACCAGGATGATGATGCCCAGGACAATCAGCAACTGCCAAATACTAATACCACCTAACATATGCGTTTCCTCATGGGAGCAGGTTGACTATCTTTTTTCCAGCTTGGTTATCACTATACGACAGTTTCTGTGACCGCTATGGCTGACGAGACGCTTTTTCTTCGTGCCCGGAAATGCCAACGCGTCGCGCCAGTTCGTCTAAAACAGCCTGATGATCCATCCCCAGGTGCGACAGCATCACCATACTATGAAACCACAGGTCGGCAGTTTCAGAAATCAACGCTTGGCGCTCAGCCTCACCACCGTGCTCCGCATCTTTTGCCGCAAGCACTGTTTCAGTCGCTTCTTCGCCAATCTTTTCGAGTATCTTGTTCAAACCCTTATGATGCAAGGAGGCAACATAAGAATCTTCTGCTGCGGCGTGTCGCCGCTGCTTTAGTACCTCATTGAGAGTATCCAGCACAGACGCAGTATTTGTCGAAAAAGTGTTGGTTGGTAAATTGTCAGGCGATAATGAGTTGTTGTCCATGGGAATCCTTATAAACGTTTAATGCACTGCGCTATTGCCATACCAGCAGTAAGAGGCCAATCGCAGCGGCAGCCAGTATTGGCCACTCCTGGAGCTCAATCCAACCGCTTAATGGCTGCCAAGCCAGTGCCAGTGCCAGCAGAATCAGACCCAGGCGCAGGCGGTAAAGCCGCTTGCCCTGCCGCACCATCTGTACGCGCATGGCGTTAATGGAGTCCACCTGCTGATGACGTTGACGATGCTCATGCTCCATGCGGCTAAGCGCTTGGTGCGCGAGTACAGGCAATTCAGGTAGCTGGTGTGAAAGCTCCGGTGCCTGCCGCTTGAGTGATTCCCATAAACCGCTGACACCCGCACGCTCCTTCATCCACTGCTCTAAATACGGCTTGGCGGTGCTCCAAAGGTCCAAGTCAGGATAGAGCTGACGCCCTAAGCCTTCAATATTGAGCAGCGTTTTCTGCAATAGAACCAATTGCGGCTGCACTTCCATATTAAAACGCCGCGCGGTTTGAAACAGACCCAGGAGCACTTGGCCAAAGGAGATGTCTTTCAGCGGCTTCTCTAAAATAGGCTCGCAGACGGTGCGGATGGCTGCCGCGAACTCATTGGCGCGAGTATTTTCGCCCACCCAGCCGGACTCAATATGCAGCGCGGCTACTTCGTAATAGTCCTGGTGGAAAAACGCCAGCAGATTGCGGGCCAAATAGTCCTGATCCTCTCGGGTCAGACTGCCCACAATGCCGCAGTCGATGGCGATGTACTGCGGGTCTTCGGGGTTGTCACAGTTAACAAAGATATTGCCGGGGTGCATATCCGCGTGGAAGAAGTTGTCACGAAATACCTGGGTAAAGAAAAGCTCAACGCCGCGTTCTGCGAGCTTTTTAAGGTTCGTGCCACGAGCAATTAGCGTGTCTAAATCGGCGACCGGTATGCCACGAATGCGCTCTTGAACCATCACGTGGCGGCGGGTGAAGGGCCAATAGATGGTAGGTACAAATAGCAGCGGTGAGTCTTTGAAGTTACGTTTAAGCTGCGAGGTGTTGGCGGCTTCTTTATAGAGATCCAATTCGTCAAACAGCGTGGCTTCGTAGTCGCGAATGACTTCCACCGGGCGCAAACGTCGCGCTTCGGGGATTTTGGAGAATAGCTTGGCAACTTGGTACATCAGCGCCATGTCCTGACGCATCACGCGATCAATGCCAGGGCGAATAATTTTTACCACTACGTCTTCACCGCCGTGCAGCCTTGCCGCGTGTACCTGGGCAATCGATGCAGAGGCTAATGGCACACGGTCAAACTCAGCAAAGGCCACTTCCAGTGTCATTTCCAGCTCTTTCTCGACGCGGGCAGCGGCAAGATCACCGGGAAAAGGCGGCACCTGATCCTGAAGGCGCTTTAGCTCATCGGCGATATCTGCCGGTAGCAGGTCGCGGCGGGTCGAGAGCATCTGTCCGAATTTAATGAAAATTGGCCCTAGCGCCTCTAACGCCAAGCGCAGGCGTTCGCCCCGTGATCGCTTGCCGATCGGCACCAAGCGTAACGGTGAAAACCACAGCAGCGTCCGCAGCCACCAGGGCAGGCGCTCCAGCGGCAGCAATGTGTCTAGCCGGTGGCGCGTGATTACCCAGCTGATCCGTAGCAGGCGCAGGCTCATGGGCGTGGCTCCTGAGAGGCGCTCTGTGACGGTTGCGTCAGCTTGCGCTGCAAGCGGTTAAAGCGCGCTTCCAGACGATCGGTGGCAATTTCCAGTTCGGTTAAGTGATCGCGTAGCACGTTGCGCTGTTGCTGTCCGGGTAGCAGGCGGGCTTCTTCAAACACATATTCAGAAACATCCTGCATCAGTTCATCTTTGGCACGCAGTCCCCAGCGAGCGGCGCGACGCAACCCTTCGGCCAGCGAGTGAGCGGGCATATCGCCAAGCCAGCGGGCCAGCTCGCTTTCCCAGTCAATGTCTAAATCGAAAAGCAGCTCGCGGGTCGCTTCGAGCAGATGGATACGCCCACGCACGGCCAATTTGCCATCGAACATTAGCCGCTCAATCGAGGCGCCGCTGATCCACTCTGACAATGTTTCCGGAGTCAGCTCGACGACCGCATCTACCTCGGTTTCAACAATACCTTCGCCACGCATCAGGTCTAAGCCTGCGTGGTGGTAGTGGATCACAAGTTCAAGATGCGGCTGCTCCAGGCGTATCAGCAAACGGCTGCCCGCCAGCGCTGCCAGCCGTGCGGGGGCTGCCGGGTCGCGGGCGAGTAGGGCATTGAGCGTGCGTTCACATCCGGCCAACAGCAGGGTCGGGGTTACCAGCATGCTGGCCTCTGGGTCTGTAGCGTCTGAAGTCTCATAGCTTAATGCCGCGGTGTAGTGCAACGATACCGCCCGTCAGATTGGTGTACTCGACCCGCTCTAGCCCGGCAGCTTCCATCATGGCTTTGAGCGTTTCCTGGTCGGGATGCATCCGAATCGACTCCGCCAAATAGCGGTAACTTTCGCCGTCCCCCGCCACCAGTTCGCCCATTTTGGGCAGCAGGCGGAAGGAGTACTCGTCGTAAGCCTTAGACAGCAAAGGGTTGTTGGGTTTGGAGAACTCTAATACCAACAGGCGCCCACCGGGTTTAAGAACGCGCGCCATGGAGCGCAGCGCAGCGTCTTTGTCGGTGACATTGCGCAGCCCAAAAGCGATCGTAATGCAGTCGAAGCTATTATCGGGAAACGGCAGGCTTTCGGCATTGGCTTGAACATACTCTACGTTGCCGCCGACGCCATTATCCATCAGCTTGTCGCGGCCGACTTTGAGCATCGAGGCGTTGATATCCGCCAGCACTACTTTGCCACGCGGGCCAACCAAGCGTGAAAACTTGAGGGTTAAGTCGCCCGTGCCGCCAGCGATATCAAGCACGTGGTGGCCAGGGCGCACACCGGCGCGCTCGATAGTCATGCGTTTCCAAACCCGGTGGATACCCATCGACATCAAGTCGTTCATTACGTCGTAGCGTGCGGCAACCGAGTGGAATACGTCAGCTACTCGTGACGCTTTCTCGTCAACCGGTACTTCCTGGTAACCAAAATGAGTCGTGCGTTTTTCTGTGGGGCTCATGGGGCGGTAGCTCCCGAATTTTAGGCGGTGGCAGATCGACCTTTGGTCTTTTGACTGAGGGCCGACGCGATTAAAAAGTTAGCGTCATTGTAGCCTTGTCCGCCCTGGCTTGTCTGCCTAGTTGGTTGCAGGGGTGTGAGTCATGCCATCACAGTTGCTTGAATTGAATGCTGGCCGGCTCGCGCGAGGCGCCTGCATCCTTTAGGCGCTGCAAGTAATTGTTCCAATAGGCTTCTTGATGCGTAGCCAGATCGTATAAGTAGTTCCAGCTAAACAGGCCGCTGTCATGGCCATCGTCAAAGTGAAGCTTTAACGCGTAGTTGCCCGCCTGGGTAATATTCTGCAGGCCGACATCTTTTTTACCTACCTGTAGAACGGCGGTGTCGCCACCGTGGCCGCGCACTTCGGCAGACGGCGAGTAGACGCGTAAAAACTCAACCGGGAGGCGAAAATTTTCACCAGTGGCGTAGCCAAGTTCCAGCTCGCGGGACTGCTTATGGTAGTGAACCCGAGTGGGGGTAGGGGCGTTCATGATGCGACCTCATGGCTAAGTGTCCATAGCTAAGTGTCATAGCAGCAAGCCCGCGAAAAGCGGGCTTGCTGTTGCTGACGATACTAGCGCTGATAATAACGGTAGGCGCAGCTTACAAAATATACCGCGACAGGTCTTCGTCGACCGCCAGTTCGCCAAGCTGGGCATTGACGTAATCACCGTCGATGACCAGCGGGCTCTCCATATCGCCGCCTTTGAAGGAGGCTTCTTCTAACAACCGCTCCATTACCGTGTGCAGGCGGCGGGCGCCGATGTTTTCAGTGCCTTCATTGACCTGCCAGGAGATCTGCGCGATGCGCTCGATACCGTCGGGAGTAAACTCCACATCAAGGCCTTCTGTCGCCAGGAGCGCCTGATACTGCTTGGTCAGCGAGGCAGAGGGCTCGGTGAGGATGCGTTTGAAGTCGTTGGGCGTCAGTGCATCAAGCTCTACACGAATCGGCAGGCGGCCCTGTAACTCAGGAATAAGGTCGGACGGGCGCGATAGGTGGAAGGCGCCAGAAGCGATAAACAGAATGTGATCGGTTTTGACCATGCCGTACTTGGTCGAAACAGTAGAGCCTTCGATCAGCGGCAGCAGGTCGCGTTGAACGCCTTCGCGAGAGACTTCGCCGCCGCTGGACTGGCCGCTGCCCTTGGCCACCTTGTCGATCTCATCCAGGAAGACGATGCCGTGCTGCTCTACCGAGTAGACCGCGCGAGCCTTGATCTCTTCCTCGTTGACCAGCTTGCCAGCTTCTTCATCACGCAGCAGAACCAGCGCTTCTTTGACCGTTACGCGGCGATTCTCACGCTTCTGCTGACCCATGTTGGAGAACATGCTTTGCAGTTGGCTGGTCATCTCTTCCATGCCCGGCGGGGTCATGATATCGATGCCTTGGCCGTGAGAGGATATTTCAATATCGATCTCTTTATCGTCCAGCTGGCCTTCACGCAATTTTTTACGGAAGGACTGGCGAGTGCTGCCTTCTTCACGTGGCTTATCTTCCTGGCCACGGGGGGGCGGAAGAAGGGCATCTAGAACCCGATCTTCGGCGGCATCCGCGGCACGGTTGCCAACTTCTTCTTTCGCCTGTTCGCGCACCATCTTAATCGCGGCTTCCATCAAGTCGCGAATAATCGACTCAACGTCACGGCCAACATAGCCGACTTCGGTGAACTTGGTCGCTTCAACTTTAATAAACGGTGCTTTGGCCAGCTTGGCCAAACGGCGGGCAATCTCGGTTTTACCCACACCGGTGGGGCCAATCATCAGAATGTTCTTAGGCGTGACTTCTGGGCGCAAGTCGTCATCGAGCTGCATGCGGCGCCAGCGGTTACGCAGGGCGATTGCAACGGCGCGTTTAGCATCTTGCTGGCCAATAATGTACTGGTCTAGAGCGTGAACAATTTCGCGGGGTGTCATCTGAGTCATATAAGTAACCTTTGTGGGCAATGAGCGGCGTTTGCGAGTCGCGTAAAATGATTAGCGACCGTCAATCGACAGCTCTTCGAGCGTCACGTGATGATTGGTAAACACACAGATATCACCAGCGATCGCCAGCGATTTCTCAGTAATTTCACGCGCCGAAAGCTCGGTATTTTCTAACAGCGCTCGGGCGCTGGCTTGGGCGAAGTTGCCACCAGAGCCAATCGCAATAATGCCGCGCTCAGGCTCGACCACATCACCGTTACCGGTAATGATCAGCGAGGCGCTATGGTCAGCCACGGCCAGCAGTGCTTCTAAACGGCGCAGCGCCCGGTCGGTGCGCCAATCTTTGGCGAGCTCAACCGCTGCTTTGGTGAGATGGCCTTGGTATTTTTCCAACTGTGCTTCAAAGCGTTCAAACAGAGTGAACGCATCCGCGGTGCCACCGGCAAACCCGGCCAGTACTTTGCCACGGTAGAGGCGGCGTACTTTACTGGCGTTACCCTTCATTACGGTATTGCCCAGCGAAACTTGTCCGTCGCCAGCGAGGGCGACCTGGTTACCACGACGAACGGAGACAATAGTGGTCATGGAGATAACTCCTTGGTGGGAGGCGCGCTCCCGATGACTGGCAGGTCACTTACTTGTTAGCAAATTGCTCATGGAAGCGACCATTGTGTAAGCGTTCACAACAAAATGCGGGCGGCTGATAAAAAATCAACCGCCCGCAGGGTATTCAAGATGGGATTATTAGTTCTGCAGCTGGATAAGTAGTGGTTCTATACCCTGGGTATTCATTAAATCCTGAGCGCGGTTCAGCTCCCGGGTATCCTTGTAAGGCCCCACTTGAACACGGTGCCAGGTATTGCCATCCGCCTGGACTTCGCTAACTTCCGCCAACAGGCTTAAGTTGCGCAGTCGGCCGCGCAGCTGTTCGGCGTCACTTGCCTCACGAAATGAGGCGGCCTGAAGCATATAGCGTCCGGGAGTGTTGGTAGCCGCTTCACTCTCTTGGGCGGCTGAAATCTGATCTTCAGGCCGGGTGTTAGCGGCAATGACCTGGGCGATGGGGTCGTCGCTGGCCGCGCCAGAGGCGGTATCGCTCTCGGCCGCTTGCTCGGGAACCTCCGGGCGCACAACGCTGGATGGCAGCGTGACGCCAGGGGCAATGACCTCGGTTTCCGGCAGCAGCGTATAAAACTCAAACGTTGGCATTGACGGCTCAGCGGCCTCTTCGGTTTCCCGAGCAGCGGCGCGCTCCTCACTTCCAGCGGGCTTGGGCAGTACCGTGGCCTGAGGCGCTTCGCTCTGCTCTTGCCAAGGCGCGGTGCCGTGCTGGTGCTGAGCCAAGAAAAAACCTGCCGCCATGCCAGCCAGGCCCCACACCCAACCGGGCAGGCGAAAGCCGCCGCCGGAGCTACGGGGGGATTTGCGCTGCGAAGTGGCTCCGCGGCGGGGAGCGGGCTTTTTACGCGGGCTAGCCATGGATTACATCTCCTCTGGGGCGCTAACCCCCATTAAATCAAGCCCATTGCGCAGCACTTGACGGGTGGCGAGGCCGAGCGCCAAGCGCGTGTTGCGTAGGGTGTCGTCCTCAACCATTACCTTGACGGCGTTATAGCAGGTGTGGAAATCGCCGGAAAGATCGAGCAAATACTGGGCAACCTGCTGTGGTTCGCGGTTTCTAGCAGCGTTCTCCACCACTTCAGGGAAGCGTGCCAAGCGGTTAAGAACGGCTTTTTCCTGATCGCTATCCAGCAGGGCTAGGTTAGCTATGGCTAATGCATGATCAAACGGCTGGTCGGCACCCTGTGCTTTACGCAGCATGCTGCATACCCGAGCGTGCGCGTATTGAATGTAATACACCGGGTTGTCGTTCGACTGCGAGCGCGCCAGGTCGATATCAAAGGTGAGCTGGGAGTCAGCGCGGCGGGCGGCGAGGAAAAAACGCGTGGCATCGCGGCCCACTTCGTCGATCAAGTCGCGCACGGTGACATAGCTACCGGCGCGCTTGGAGAGTTTTACCTCAACGCCGGAGCGGGTGACCATGACCATCTGGTGGAGCACGTAGTCGGGCCAGCCTTTGGGAATGCCCACTTCCAGCGCCTGTAAACCAGCGCGCACACGGGTAACGGTGGAGTGGTGATCGGCACCCTGCTCGTTAATCACGGTTTTGAAGCCGCGCTGCCACTTATCCAGGTGGTAGGCCACATCGGGTAGGAAGTAGGTGTAGCCACCGTCCTGTTTGCGCATCACGCGGTCTTTGTCATCACCGAAGTCGGTGGTGCGCAGCCACATGGCGCCATCTTCTTCATAGGTGTGTCCAGCGTTTACCAGCTTCTCAACGGTGGCATCCACCTTGCCATCTTCGTAGAGCGACGACTCTAAGAAATAGACATCGAACTCTACACCAAAGGCTTTTAAGTCCAGATCCTGCTCACGACGCAGCCATGCGACGGCGAATTCTTGAATCGCGTCTAAGTCGTCAGGGTCTTTTTTGGCGGTGACTTCGCGGTCATCGGCGCTGACCGTTTTACCCGCCAGGTAATCGTTGGCGACATCGACAATGTATTCACCGCGATAGCCGTCTTCCGGCCAGCTAGCGTCGTCAGGGCCCAAGCCTTTTACACGCGCTTGTACCGAGCGCGCGAGGTTGGCGATCTGGGCACCTGCGTCGTTGTAGTAGAACTCGCGGGTCACGTCATAGCCGGTGGCTTCGAGCAGGCGGCACAAACAGTCACCAATCGCCGCGCCCCGGCCGTGACCAACGTGCAGCGGGCCAGTGGGGTTGGCGGAAACGAACTCCACCTGCACTTTTTCGCCTTTGCCGATCAAGCTGCGGCCAAAGGTATCGCCGCAGTCGAGCACTTGGGCAACGATTTGCGCTGCGGCATCGGCGGCAGCGAAAAAGTTGATAAAACCGGGGCCCGCGATCTCGGTATTCTGGATCGCGTCGCTTTCGGGGAGCGCGGCCACCAGCATAGTGGCTAATTCACGCGGATTTTTGCCTGCCGGTTTGGCCAGCATCAGCGCTAGATTGGTGGCGTAATCGCCGTGGGCTTTGTCTTTGGTGGGGTCGACTTTGATCGTGGGTTGAAGGTCGTTCGGCAGCACGCCTTGGTGCTTGAGCGCAGTAACCGCGCCTTCGAGCAGAGAAACTATGGTGTCTTTCATGTAGGTATCCGGGTGTCGTCGGTGGCGGCGTGTGCTAACGCGCACATGTAAAAGTGCGTCGATAAAGCGGCTATTATCAGCAATTGAGCCGCAGTTTCAAAGCCGCGTGATGGTAAGGCCCTCTTTAGGAGAGCGTTTGTGGGTCGATATCTATCGACCAACGCACCTTGCGCGCCTCGCGATTCGCTTCCAACCACTGCACTAGCCAACTGACGGCAGGGTGAAGTTGGCTACGCTTATCGGCCGCCAGCATGACATGTAAATGATAACGGTTTTGACGTCTTTCCATCGGTGCGGGCACCGGGCCCAGGCAGCGGGTCGCCACGCGGGACTCTTTGAGCCACTGGCGCAAGGCCTGGGCGGCCTGCTGCGCCATGGCTAAGGCGGCCTCCTCCTTGGGGCTTTCAATCCGAAGTAGCGCCATAAAGCAGAACGGGGGCAGCTGGGCAATACGACGCTCTTCCAGCATGTTGCGTGCGAGCGCTCCATAACCATGTTCAGCCAACTGGCCCAGATGAGGATCGTCGGGGTGTAGCGTTTGCACCAGCACCCGGCCTGGATGAGCGGCCCGCCCCGCTCGGCCCGCCACCTGCTCAAGCAATTGAGCGCTATGTTCCAGCGCGCGAAAATCAGCGGCGTACAGTCCGCCGTCGGCATTAACTACTACCACCAAGGTAACGTGGGGCAGGTGGTGCCCTTTGGCGAGCATTTGCGTGCCGACTAATACGCACGGCTCACCGCGATGGATCTCTTTTAGCACTTGCTCGAAGCTATCCTTGCGCCGTGTGCTATCGCGGTCAATGCGGTGGATGGTGGTCTTGGGAAACAGGGTATGTAATGTCTCTTCCGTGCGTTCAGTGCCGCTACCCAATGCGCGCAGGTCGCCGCTGGCGCACTCGGGGCAGGCGTCCGGCAGGGCGCGGCGACTATCGCAGTGGTGACAGGCCAGCAGGGCGGGCTGACGGTGTAGCGTCATGCGTGCATCACACTGGCCACACTCGGCCATCCAGCCGCAGGCGTGGCAGGCAAGCGTTGGGGCAAAGCCGCGGCGGTTGATGAAGATCAGCACCTGTTTGCCCGCGCTTAAGGTGCTTTTAATTGCCTTAATTGCCCCTGGCAGCAAGCCGCCTTGGCGGCGCTGGTGACGCAAATCGATCAGTTCCAGCTTGGCCGGTGGGTGGCGGCTGGGGCGCTGGGTCAGGCGTAGGTGGCGGTAGGCGCCGCTAAGCGCTTGGTGCAGGCTCTCTAAGGACGGCGTGGCGCTGCCCATTAGTAGCGGAATTTTATGGTAGTGCGCGCGTGCAACCGCAAGATCGCGAGCGTGATAGCGTAAGCCGTCGTGCTGCTTGTAGGAGCCATCATGCTCCTCATCGACAATAATCGCACCGGGGTTAGCCAATGGCGTGAAAATGGCCGAGCGGGTGCCGATAATAATCAGCGCCCGGCCGCTGGCGGCGGCTTCCCACACGTCTAAGCGCTCAGGGTCGGTAAGGCCCGAATGCAGCGCCACCACGGGCACACGAAAACGGCTTCTAAAGCGGGCTAGCGTTTGCGGCGTTAAGCCAATTTCCGGCACCAGCACCAGCGACTGCTTACCTTTGGCGGCCACTGCCTCAATCAGCTGAAGATAGACTTCCGTTTTCCCACTGCCAGTGACGCCTTCGAGCAAACAGGGGTGATAGCCCTCTAGCTTTTCATGCAGCGCGGCCAGCGCCGTGGCCTGTTCACGGTTTAAGGGTAACGCGGGAGTCGCGAGTAAGTTTCCGCTGGGGGGAGTAGGCGCGGTGAGAATATGTTCCTGGCTAGTGGCCAAGCCTTTCTTCTCTAGCGCTAATAGCTGGTCGCGAGCAAAGCCATGGGCGCTAACCGCACGACCGGGTAGGCCATGGGGGTGCTGTCGTAAAAGCGCATGCAGCTCTGCTTGCTTAGGCGCTCGGCTGAGGGTTTCCTGCGCGCCGTCACCTTGGGCCATCCAAAGTGTTTGTGTGCGACCGGCCATCGCGTGCCCCTGGCGTAGCCGCGCGGGCATGGCGTGGTGAAGGGTGTCACCCAGGCTGTGCTGATAGTAGCGAGCGGCAAAACGGCATAACCAGAGCCAATCTGCTGGTAGCGGCGCGTCGTCCAGCGTCTCGCTGACTGCGCGCAATTGGCCGCGCGGTAGGTCGCTGTGGTCGGCAAGTTCCACGACCACACCGACGACTTCGCGGCGACCAAAAGGCACCCGCACCCTCAGCCCCGGCTGCCAACCGCAGGCGGGCGTCACGTTAGACGGTAAGTAGTCGAACAGGCGTCGCAGCGGTGAGGGCAGCGCTATTTTAAGTATTTGGTTAAGCACTTGAGACGGTACCCGCGAAGAAACAGAATCAGGCAATTGGCCTCCGGCGTTAGTTTTGCTAGAATATGCGACCGCTCACTCTTAGCGATCTTATCGTAACGAAAGAGCGGCCAACCGGTTAGTAGTTTTTCCAAACCCGTATGCGGTGCCTGGCACGAGATCAGGTGGCGGCATATAGCTTCGTGAGGTTCGAGATGAGACAAGGTATCCACCCGAATTACAACACGGTCACCGCCAACTGTTCTTGCGGTGCTAATTTCCAGGTAGGTTCTACTTCAGGTCAGGACTTCTCTCTGGATGTGTGCTCCAACTGCCACCCGTTCTATACTGGTAAGCAGAAGCAAGCGACCACTGGTGGCCGCGTAGAGCGCTTCAACAAGCGTTTCGGCGCTGCTGTTAAGCGCGGCTAATCCAACTCGGATAGCCATATCGCAAGTACAGGTCGTACTTGCGCAAAACCCACGCCGCGGCGTGGGTTTTTTGTTGTCTCGCTAAAAAACCAGCTATATTTTTTATGGAAAAAATTTTCACAAATGCTGCGCTAATGTTGCGGTACAGCAATAAGCAAAGCGTTATGACTAACGCTGTTTTACATAAGATTCAGCAAATATCTGCGAAATGTGGCGAATATGAAGGTAAAATTCATTTAAACGGGCGTTTTGATATGAGTTGACGGCGCGCTTGAGGCGCATAGGTTTTTTCTATATTCTGAAATGACTTATCTACTTTATGTTAACTGGACTCTGACCATGACGGATGCAAATAAGCAGGCTGCTTTGGATTATCACGCAAAACCGATTCCCGGTAAGCTGTCGGTGGAGTTGACCAAACCCACCGCGACGGCACGGGATTTGGCGCTGGCGTATAGCCCAGGCGTGGCTGAGCCAGTGCTTGAAATCGCCAGGGATGCGGAAAATGCCTACCGCTATACCGGCAAGGGTAATCTGGTTGCCGTTATCACCGACGGCAGCGCTATTCTTGGCTTAGGTAATCTGGGCCCACTGGCGAGTAAGCCAGTCATGGAAGGCAAAGGCGTGCTGTTTAAGTGCTTTGCTGGCATTAACTCGGTGGATATCGAGGTGGATGCGGAAAGCCCGCAGGCGTTTATCGATACCGTCGCGCGCATTGCCGATACCTGGGGAGGCATCAACCTTGAAGATATCAAGGCGCCGGAGTGCTTTGAAATTGAAAAAGCCCTGATTGAGCGCTGCAGTATTCCGGTCTTCCACGATGACCAGCACGGCACCGCGATTGTCACGGCGGCAGGCATGCTCAATGCGCTTGAGATCGCTGGTAAACGTATCGAAGACGTTAAGATTGTTTGCATGGGCGCAGGGGCGGCGGCGATTGCCTGCATGCGCCTGCTGGTCTCCTGTGGCGCAAGTAAAGACAATCTTGTGATGCTTGACCGCCGTGGTGTCATTCACACGGACCGCGAAGGCATCAACGAATACAAGGCTGAATTCGCCCGCGATACCGAGATGCGCACCTTGGATGATGCCATCGACAACGCTGACGTGTTTATCGGCCTTTCCGGCCCGGGCCTGCTCTCCGCTGAACAGGTGAAGAAAATGGCGCCAGATCCAGTGATTTTTGCCTGCACTAATCCGGATCCGGAAATTCATCCTGACGTTGCCCGCGAAGCGCGCCCGGATGTGATCATGGCCACTGGCCGTTCGGATTTTCCGAACCAGGTCAACAACGTGCTGGGCTTCCCGTTTATCTTCCGTGGTGCGCTGGATGTTCGTGCTACACGCATTAACGAAGAGATGAAACTGGCCGCCGTGCATGCGCTGAAAGATCTGGCCCGCGAGCCGGTTCCTCAGGAAGTGCTGGATGCCTACGAGCGCACCGAGATGAGTTTTGGCCGCGAGTACATCATTCCCACGCCTGTCGATATTCGCCTGTTGGCGCGAGTCACCTCGGCGGTTGCCCAAGCCGCGGTTGACTCTGGCGTGGCGCGCAAACCGTTTCCTGCGCACTATCCGCTAACGTCTATCAACGACGTTTACGGTGGCTAATAAACCGCAGCATTCTGGTAACTATTTACGCCCGCTAATAAGCGGGCGTAAATGTTTGAGAGAGTATCAATTTAGTCTTGTGAATAACGCGTTAGCCCTTCTTGAGCGGTAGAGGCCACTAATCGACCGTCGCGACTATAAATATGCCCCCGCGCCAGCCCGCGAGCGCCGCCTGCCCAGGGTGAATCGATAACATACAGCAGCCAATCGTCCAGGCGTGTGTCCTGGTGTAGCCACAAGGCGTGGTCTAGGCTGGCGATGCGCAGCTTGGGGTCGCGGTACTCGATGCCGTGAGGAATCAGGCTGGTGGTCAGCAGGTTGAAGTCAGAGGCGTACGAGAGCAGGTGGCGATGCAGGGCCGGGTCGTCTGGCAGTGTGCCTGAAAGGCGAAACCACAAACACTGGCCTGTAGGCGTGCCGTTGTCGGGGTTGCCCGTGAGATGCAAAAACTCAATGGGGTGGCCGGGAAAGCGGTCATGTTTGGCATCGCCGCTCTCTAGCAGCGCTTCGGGGGTGGCGACATTTGGCATGGCACGCTGATGGCTAAAGCTTGCTTCCTCGCTCTGAAAAGAGGCGCTGCAGAAAAAGATTGGCCGGCCTTTTTGAATGGCAGTAACGCGGCGGGTGGTAAAGCTGCCGCCGTCGCGAATGGTATCCACCTGATAGACAACGGGTCGATGGGGGTCGCCGGGGCGCAGAAAGTAGCCATGTTGAGAGTGCGGGCGACGCTCGTCTGGCACGGTGCGCGCGGCGGCGGCCAGCGCTTGGCCAAGAACCTGACCACCGTAGAGCTGAGGAAAGCCTAAATCCTGGCTCTGGCCACGAAATAGCGTCTCTTCCAGCGTTTCTAGTTCTAGTAACGCTACCAGTTTGTTCAGCGCGTCTGTCATTCTCGGTATCCTTGCGGCTGTCTCTTTTGAATGCGGTCAGTGAAAGAATGCTATCGGTAAAAGTAATAAGCTGCCACGGCGCCGGGCACCTCTTTCATACGATCGTTTAGCTACCTTAGCGGAGTTTACGTTTATGCGCAGCGATGAATTTTACATGCACCGGGCGCTCGACCAAGCCCACATGGCCGCGGCGGCGGGCGAGGTGCCCGTAGGGGCAGTGGTTGTCGATGCGCAGGGAGAGATTATTGGTGTGGGATGTAATGCGCCGGTGGCCAGCTGCGACCCTAGCGGCCATGCGGAAGTTCGTGCCCTGCGCGAGGCGGGCAAGCACCAGGGCAACTATCGCCTTGAAGGCTGCACGCTATTTGTCACCCTGGAGCCCTGCATGATGTGTGCGGGTACGATGATTCATGCTCGCCTGGCACGCCTAGTCTACGGTGCCGCCGAACCCCGTGCGGGCATGGTCGAATCAAAGGCTAACCTGTTGGCACAGCCGTGGTTTAATCATCAGATCGCGGTGACCGGTGGGGTATTGAGCGCAGCCTCGCAAAAGCTGCTGAAGGGTTTTTTCGCCGCCCGGCGCGAGGAATTGAATCAGTAATACTGAATTGGAAATGCTACGACGCTGTTAATCAAGTGGCGGCACAAGCTCAAACAATACCAGCGGGTCATCATTGACAGGCATTTGTTCTAGTTGAAAAAATTGCTGACGACTACGCTCCACATATTGAATCATTTCGTAATAACGACGGATATTGCGTACGTATATTACCGGCTCACCGCCACGGGCGTAGCCGTAACGCGTTTGGCTATGCCATTCACGCTGCTGTAATAGCGGTAGCGCCGCGCGCACATCTTGCCAGCTGTCGGGGTCGCCGCCGCGCATTTCCGCAATCTTACGTGCGTCATAGAGGTGGCCAAGGCCCACGTTGTAGGCCGCCATGGCCATAAACAGGCGATCATCGCCGGTTATGCCTTCCGGCAAGCGGTCTTTGATACTGCGTAAATAGCGGGCACCGCCGTCAATGCTCTGGGCGGGGTTTGTGCGATCCGTCACGCCCATTTCACCCGCCGTGGGGTTGGTCAGCATCATCAAACCGCGCACGCCCGTTGGCGAGACGGCGTCTGGGTCCCAGTGGGATTCCTGATACCCCACTGCTGCCAATAACTTCCAGTCAAACTCTGTTTCGCGGGCAGCCTGCTGGAACAGTGCCGTGTAACGGGGCAAGCGTGCATCAAGGTGATCAAGAAAGGTGCGCGTGCCGACATACTCTAAATAGTCGTCGTGGCCGAAGTAGCGGCTTACCAGCCGATCAAGCGTGCCGCTTTCTTGAAGGTCTTGTAGGAACCGATTGGCGGCTTCAAGCAACCCTAAGCCGCGACCGCTAGGCACCGCCCATGCCATGGAGAGCGGGTCGCCGAGTATAAAGCCACGTTCCACATTGGGGAAAAACAGCCGATTTAAACGAAACTGATGCTCGAAAATGACCGCGGCGTCCAGGGTGCCGTCTTCAACGCGTGCCAGCAGTTCGGCGACTTCAAGCTCGTGAGACTCTTTCCAGCTCAAGGTAGGATGACGCCGCTGAAGGTCGCGCAGCGCTTCATCAGTACCGGCTTCGCTTAGCGTGCCAAGTTCTAAGCCGACAAGGTCACTCGGCTCTTTAATGCCATTCAGGCCGCGGCGGTAAACCACCAGCGGCTGCATTTGAATAATCGGCCGAGTGTAGTGGACGCCAGGGCTGTCAGGCAGTAATGGCAGCGCTGCCGCGCCCAGGTCGCCTTTTTCACGCACCGCCGGCAGGACGCTTTCTGGGTGGTGGCTGGCGTCAAGGTTAAGACTCACTCCCAAGTAATCGGCAAAACGGTGCATCAGTTCGTATTCAAAGCCGGTAGGGCCTTGGCGGCCTTCGTAATAGGTCGTGGGGGTGTTGCGGGTATGAACGGTAATAAAGTCTTTTGTGCTGATATGCGTTAAATGCTCGCCTGGGGGAGCAAGAGAGAGAGTGGGTACCATGGTCAAAAGCGTAATAGTGATTAACGCATAATAAGCGCTGGCACGGGCTATAAAATGTCGGCAAATCAACGTCAGCATGGCGTCTTGTTGGCATGAAACAAGCTGCCACGATACCCAGCCCGGGTTACGCTGTCACCTTGTTGATTTCGTGTGGTGGCTGGTTTCCAGTATCATAGGCGTTTTTCGCTATCATAAAAGCACGGCCGCTTAGCGGCCCGGTGATTTCCCTGCTCGAATTTCCCTGCTCTAGAGGCTTCAGGATATGCTCGAACTGCGAGGCGCGCCCGCCCTTTCTGCCTTCCGTTATGCTCGGCTGTTAACGGTGCTGCGTGAACGTGTTCCCGAGGTGGAAGCGCTGTCTGCCCACTATGTTCATTTCATCGACCTTAACGCTCATAACCACAGCAAGACGCTGGACGATACCGCCCACGAGCGTTTGGTGCAGTTACTTGACTATGTGCCGGGCGATGGCACTCACTCGAGCGTAGAGGTTCCGAAAAGCGCCCAGCGGTTTTTAGTGGTGCCGCGTTTGGGTACCCAGTCGCCCTGGTCGTCTAAAGCGACGGATATCGCCCATAATTGCGGATTGAACCAGATTAGCCGTATTGAGCGCGGCATCGATTATCGGGTCAGCTTTACCGACATGCCGGATGAAGAGAGCCTGAACGCACTAGCGGCACTGCTGCATGACCGTATGACTGAAACCGTGCTATCCGATGCTTCAGACGCTGCCAAGCTGTTTGCCCAGCACGACCCGGCGCCGTTGGGTAGTGTGGATATTCTAGAAGGGGGCCGGGAAGCCTTAGCGACAGCCAACCAAGCGCTGGGACTGGCGCTGGCAGAAGATGAAATTGATTACTTGGTAGACGCCTTCAACGAACTGGGGCGTAACCCCAGCGATGTTGAATTGATGATGTTTGCCCAGGCCAACTCCGAGCACTGCCGTCACAAGATATTTAATGCCGACTGGGTGATCGACGGCGAGCCGCAAAGCCACTCGCTGTTTAAGATGATCAAGAACACCTTTGCGTCGTCGCCGGACAACGTGCTGTCCGCTTACAGTGATAATGCCGCTGTCATCAAGGGCAGCCAGGGCGGCCGCTTCTTTGCGACACCACTTACCGGGGCGGAAGACGAGCGGGCGCTTTATGGCACCCATCAGGAGCCCATTCATATTCTGATGAAGGTGGAGACCCACAATCATCCCACCGCGATTGCCCCTTTCCCAGGTGCAGCCACAGGTTCCGGGGGCGAAATTCGCGATGAGGGTGCGACGGGTATCGGTGGCAAACCCAAAGCGGGTCTTTCTGGCTATACCGTCTCTAATCTGCGTATTCCTGAGTTCGTACAGCCCTGGGAAGCCTTTGATTACGGCAAGCCGGGGCGCATGGAGTCGGCGCTCAACATTATGCTCGAAGGCCCGATTGGCGGCGCGGCATTTAACAATGAGTTTGGTCGCCCCAATCTAACCGGCTATTTCCGCACTTACGAGCAGGAGTCCCTGAACGAAGGTGGTATAGAGCGGCGTGGTTTCCACAAGCCGATCATGCTTGCCGGTGGTTACGGCAATATTCGTGCTCACCACGTCCAAAAGGGCGATATCCCTGTCGGCGGCAAACTGATCGTAATGGGCGGCCCGGCGATGCTGATTGGCTTGGGCGGTGGCGCTGCATCCAGTATGGCGTCCGGCACCTCCAGCGCCGATTTGGATTTTGCCTCGGTGCAGCGTGAAAACCCGGAAATAGAGCGTCGTGCCCAGGAAGTTATTGACCGTTGCTGGGCCCTGGGCGATCACAACCCCATTCGCTTTATTCACGATGTAGGCGCAGGCGGGCTTTCCAACGCGTTGCCGGAGCTGGTCAAAGACGGCAACCGTGGCGGCCGTTTTGACTTGCGCGCGGTGCCGAATGCCGAGCCTGGCATGAGCCCGCTGGAAATTTGGTGCAATGAAGCGCAAGAGCGCTACGTGCTCGCCGTAGCGCCAGGAGACTTGGATACCTTTGACGCACTGTGTAAGCGCGAACGTTGCCCTTATGCAGTGGTCGGTGAAGCGCTGGAAGCGCACCATTTGGAAGTGCGCGATGGTCATTTCAGCAGCAAGCCGGTCGATTTGCCGATGAGTGTGCTGTTCGGCAAAGCACCTAAAATGCAGCGTGAGTTTGAGCGCCACGATCCCGAGCTTTCCGGCATGATGCTGGATAATCTTGACCTTCGCGAAGCGCTGGATCGGGTACTGCGTTTGCCGACAGTCGCCTCCAAAAGCTTCCTGATCACCATTGGTGATCGCTCGATTACCGGCCAAGTGGCCCGTGATCAAATGGTCGGCCCCTGGCAGGTGCCGGTAGCCGATGTGGCGGTCACCACGGCAAGCTATGACACCCTCGCCGGTGAAGCCATGGCGCTGGGCGAGCGTCCGCCGGTGGCGTTGATCAACCCCGCGGCAAGCGCTCGCTTGGCCGTCGCTGAGGCTATTACCAATCTGGCGGCCGCGCCAATCGCCAAGCTTAGCGATATCAAACTCTCCGCTAACTGGATGAGTGCTGCTGACCACCCCGGTGAAAACCAAGCGCTTTATGATGCTGTTTACGCCGTGGGCATGGAGATGTGCCCGGCGTTAGGTATTGCGATTCCGGTGGGCAAAGACTCCATGTCAATGCGCACCGCATGGACCGATGAGAACGACCAGGGTGAAAGCGAAGACAAAAGCGTTACGTCGCCGCTTTCGCTGGTCGTCACGGGCTTTGCGCCGGTCACCAATGCAATGGCAACACTTACGCCGCAGATCAACCTGGATCAAGATGAGTCTGATCTGATTTTGATTGACCTGGGCAGTGGTCAGAACCGCTTGGGTGGCTCTGCCTTGGCGCAGGTATACGGCCAGGTGGGTAACGATTGCCCTGATGTAGACGACCCGGAGGATATTAAAGCCTTCTTCGAGGTCATTCAGGGCCTTAACCGCGACGGTAAGCTACTGGCCTACCACGATCGCAGCGATGGCGGCCTGTTGGTCACCCTACTGGAAATGGCCTTTGCTGCCCATGCAGGGCTTGAGATCAAGCTTGACTGGATGATCGATGAGCCGGTCGAGGCGTTAAATGCGCTGTTCTCCGAAGAGCTGGGCGCGGTCATTCAGGTCAATCGTCAACACACTGAAGAAGTGCTGGCGCAGTTTGCCGTGGCCGGTATTGAAACCTGTGGCGTGATTGCTCGTCCCCGTTACGATGACCAAGTGCGCGTGACGCTATTTGAAGAGCCCTTGCTGGAAACTACGCGTCAGCTGACCCAGCGTACCTGGGCGGAAACCAGTTATCGTATGCAGGCGCTGCGCGATAACCCTGAGTGCGCCAAGAACGAATTCGACAACCTGCTCGATAGCCGTGATCCAGGACTTTCCGCCACGCCGACCTTTGATATCAATGACGACATCAGCGCGCCATTTGTTAATACCGCCAAACCGGCCATGGCCGTGTTGCGCGAACAGGGGGTTAACGGTCAGGTAGAAATGGCTTGGGCCTTCGATAAGGCTGGCTTTGAGGCGGTGGATGTCCATATGAGTGACATCCTTGAAGGGCGTGTTTCGCTGGATGAATTCAAGGGCCTTGTCGCCTGTGGCGGCTTCTCTTATGGCGACGTGCTAGGCGCAGGCGGCGGATGGGCTAAATCGGTGCTGTTCAACGAACGCGCCCGTGAACAGTTCGCGGCATTCTTTGCCCGTGACGATAGCTTCTCGTTGGGCGTCTGCAATGGCTGCCAGATGCTCTCGCAGTTGAAATCGCTGATTCCTGGCGCGGAAAATTGGCCGACGTTTGTGCGCAATGAGTCCGAGCAGTTTGAAGCGCGGGTCTCTATGGTGCGGGTCGAAAAGAGCCCTTCGATTCTGCTCGCCGGCATGGAAGGCTCTAAGCTGCCCATTGCAGTTGCCCATGGCGAAGGGCAGGCGGAGTTCCGTGACAGCGCGCATCTGCGTAGCATGCAGTCGAGTAGCCAGATTGCGCTTCGCTACATCGACAACTATGGCCAAGTGACGACCCGCTACCCGGCGAACCCTAACGGCTCTCCGTCGGGCATTACTGGGCTAACCACGCCCGATGGCCGCGTGACGATCATGATGCCGCACCCTGAACGTGTCGCTCGGGCGGTCACCAACTCTTGGCGTCCGGCGGAGTGGACTGAAGATGGTGCTTGGCTGCGCCTATTCCGCAATGCGCGGGTGTGGCTCAACTGATTCCAGTGATGCTCCAAATAATGCGATGGGTATAGCGCCCATGTTAACGGCGGCTTCTTTGCCGCCGTTAACAGTTTCGCTAGCCGTGACAACCGTTATTAAGAGTGCTGCTGGGGAGCGCTCGCCGGTGTTTCCTCCGCGCCTGTCGACGTTACTCCTAGCTTAGCCTCCAGTGTTTCAAGCTCTAACCGGTAGCGCTCAACGAGGTACTCGAAGCGTCCAAAATCATGCCCGCAATCCATACAGAACACATGGGCTTGACCACGCCGTGTGGCGGGCAAGCGTTTTAAACGGCTATTGCATTCTGGGCATTCAGGGCTGAAATGGTTGGTAGTCATGACTTATCTCACTATTATCTTCTCGCTAATAAACGTTGCGAGTTTAGGGATTATTTAAACTATCATTACTACGATTCGACGAAAGTCTTAATAGTTCAATAGCAGGCTAATTAATTTGCCGTCATCTAACTCCTTACAAGCGTCCCTTCTAACGCCTCAGCTTCGCCCCTATCAGCACGAAGCGGTAAAACGGGTGGTCGTGCATTTTCGTGCTTCCAGTGAGCCGGCGTTGGTGGTGCTGCCTACCGGCAGCGGTAAATCCCTGGTGATTGCCGAGCTGGCGCGTCTTGCGCGTGGGCGTGTACTGGTGCTCGCTCACGTACGCGAGCTGGTGGAGCAGAACCATGCCAAGTATCAGGCTTATGGGCTTGAGGCCGATATTTTTAGCGCGGGCCTAAAGCGTAAAGAGGCGAATCGGCAAGTGGTCTTTGGCTCGGTGCAGTCGGTGGTGCGCAATTTAGATCGCTTTAATGACGAAAACTTTACCTTGCTGGTCATTGATGAGAGTCACCGCGTATCGCTTAACGAAGACGCCAGCTACCGCCAAGTGATTGAGCATCTGCGGGCCCAAAACCCCAAGCTTAAAATTCTCGGGCTCACTGCGACGCCGTATCGGTTAGGGCAGGGGTTTATCTATTATCGCCATCACCACGGCATGGTCAGGGGCAGCGAAGAGAGCTTTTTTCGCGACTGTGTCTTTGAGCAGCCGCTACGGCTGATGGTGAAGCAGGGTTATCTGGCGGCCCCCAAACGCCTGGATATGGCCATTGAGGGCTATGATTTCTCAGCCCTTAAGCCCTCTTCAAGCGGTTTTTTTCAGGAAGAGGAACTCAATCGCGTGGTGGCGGGTAGCCGGGCAACGCCGGGTATTATCGGACAAATCGTCGAACGCGCGGCTGATCGCCAGGGGATAATGATCTTTGCCGCCACGGTGGCCCATGCCGAAGAAATTATCGGTTATTTGCCGCGAGCCGAAGCGGCGCTTATCACCGGCGCGACCCCCTCCCAGGAGCGCACAGCGCTAATTGATGCCTTCAAAGCACGGGAGCTGAAGTACCTGGTTAATGTAGCGGTGCTGACCACTGGTTTCGATGCTCCCCACGTGGATCTGATCGCTATTTTACGCCCCACTGAGTCGGTTAGCCTTTATCAACAGATGGTGGGTAGAGGACTGCGTTTGTCGCCGGGCAAAAGAGACTGCCTGATTCTGGATTACGCCGGTAATCCCTGGGATATCTTCGCGCCGGAAGTGGGCGAACCGAAGCCAGATAGCGATAGCGAGCCGGTTCAAGTCGAGTGCCCCGCCTGCGGCCATGCCAACCTATACTGGGGCAAGCGAGATGGTGACATCGTCATCGAGCACTTTGGCCGCCGGTGCCAGGGGCTAATTGAAGATGATGAGGGTAAGCGCCATCAGTGTGACTTCCGGTTTCGCTTTAAAGTTTGCGATGAGTGCGGTGCCGAAAATGATATCGCTGCCCGGCGCTGCCATGGCTGCGACAAGCTGTTGGTGGACGCAGATGACAAGCTAAAAGATGCCCTAAAGCTGAAAGATGCCAAAGTATTGCGAGTAAGCGGTATGCAACTGGAAGCGACGACCAATGGTCGTGGCCTGCCGCGTTTGAAAGTGACTTACCACGATGAAGATGGCACCCAGCTCTCCGAGTGGTTCGCACTGGAAACGCCTGCTCAACGGCGCGCCTTCTATGCCGCATTTCTGCGCTATCACCTGCGCGCACCTGGCGGCAAATGGCAGCCGTTGAGCGCTGATGAGGTAGTCGCCGAGCAGCGCCGCCTGCGCCATCCTGATTTTGTCGTAGGCCGTAAAGTGGGCCGCCATTTCCAAATCCGCGACAAGCTGTTTGATTACGAAGGACGCTATCGTAAAGCGGTGGAGGCAGGGTGATGCGCTTTCATTACCTGCGACTTGGGCGTCGCCAAGGGTGTCGACTTTGCTAAACTGTGCGATTGTGTTGACCCCCTTTTACCAGGAGAGCCGACCCGCGTGAGCGAGACGCCAAGCGATACGACTGAGCTAGAAAATCCTGACGCTGCGACCACTGACCCAGTGGCGGTTTCGTTTGGGCGCCTGTTCAATGAGCAGATAACGGAAATGCCGGAGGATTTGTATATTCCTCCCGAGGCACTACGCGTCTTTCTGGAGACCTTTGAAGGCCCGCTGGATTTACTGCTCTACCTGATTCGGCGTCAGAACCTGGATATCCTGACCATCAATGTGGCCACTATCACCCACCAGTACATCGAATACGTGGAACTGATGAAGGCCATGGAGATTGAGTTAGCGGGTGAATACCTGCTGATGGCCGCTATGCTCGCTGAGATCAAGTCGCGTACCTTGTTACCCCGCCCGCCGAAGGCCGAGGGCGACGATGAGGAGGATCCTCGTGCAGAGCTTATCCGGCGCCTCCAGGAGTACGAACGCCTCAAAGAGGCAGCCGAGACACTGGATACACTGCCGCGCATGGGGCGTGACTGGTTCAGCGTGCAGGCGGGCTTGCCTCCACTGGAATCTCGTGTGATTCACCCTGAGGTGGAATTGGATGAATTGCTCAGCGCGCTCTCCGATATACTCAAACGCGCTGAGCTGGTGCAGGCCCACCAGATCAGTCGCGAGGTGCTATCTACCCGTGAGCGCATGCTCAAGATTATGGAGTTACTCAGTCACGATGATGCGCATCATCGCTATACTCCCTTTGAAGCGCTGTTCACTTTAGAAGAAGGGCGGCCTGGCGTGGTGGTCACGTTTATGGCGATTTTAGAACTGGCCAAAGAAGCCATGATTGAAATTGTTCAGAATGCACCGCTTTCGCCGATCCACGTACGTGCTCGGCGTGCCGCCCTGGCCGACGACGAAGAGGGCGCTTTTGAGGAGAACGAGATAGAAGACGATGCCTATGGTGAGTCCGCCTTTGAAACTGGAGAAGAGACGCCATGAGTAACGCCGCCAACGCGTTAGATGACATTATTGAAGCAGCGCTCCTGGCCGCTGGTGAACCGTTACCCCTTGAACGTCTAGAAACGCTTTTTCTTGACGGCGAATGCCCGACTCGGAAAGAGTTTCGCGATGTCCTTGAACGCTTACAGCTGCGCCATTCGGCTGGGGCGCTAGAGTTGTTGGAAACGATATCAGGCTATCAGCTACGCATTCGCCCGCGTCTGTCGCAATGGGTGTCGCGGCTATGGGATGAGCGCCCCCAGCGCTACTCACGCGCGCTGCTGGAAACGCTGGCGCTGATCGCCTATCGCCAGCCGGTCACCCGGGGTGATATTGAAGAAGTGCGTGGGGTCAGCGTGAGTAGCTCGATTATGCGGACGCTGGCAGAGCGTGGTTGGATTCGGGTAGTGGGACACCGGGATGTGCCGGGGCGTCCAGCGGTGTATGCCACTACGCGCAGCTTTTTAGACGATTTCGGGTTAAAAACGCTCGATGCGCTGCCGCCAATGCATACCCTGGCAAGTTGGGATGAGAGCGCAATACCTGAAGACACAGGGATGACACAGGAGGCTGACATTCATGAAGAGAATGACACCGGCTCAGACCACGAAGCACTAGACGGAACGATCAAAACGGTGCAGGATGCGCCACCCCAGAGAGAAGAGATAACGTCGGCTGAAACAGCCGATACGCACGCCGAGACGGCGTTAACCCAGCCGCTAAGCTTTGCCGATTTACAGGCACGGTTGGCGGCACGTGCGCAGCGCGCGAACGAAGAAGAGCGCGAGCGCACGCAGACTACCGATGTGAGGTCAGACGACCATGAGTCAGAGTGATAGCACCACGCCCCCTACCAGCGAAAAGCTGCAAAAAGTCCTGGCCCGCGCAGGCCTTGGCTCACGGCGTGAGATGGAAACGGCAATTTCCGATGGCCGTGTAAAGGTGAATAGCCAGGTGGCCAAGCTGGGTGACCGTGTTGAAGCGCGGGATAAAGTCAGCTTTGATGACCGCCCGGTATCGCTGCGCCCTGAAGAGGAAGTGCCGCGTCGAGTGATTATGTACAACAAGCCGGAAGGCGAGTTGTGCACACGCAAAGACCCGGAAGGTCGGCGCACCGTATTTGAACGCTTGCCGCGCTTGAAAGGCGAGCGCTGGATTGCGATTGGTCGTCTGGATATCAACACCAGCGGTTTGCTGCTGTTTACCACGGATGGCGAGTTGGCCAACCGCTTGATGCATCCCTCTACCCAGGTGGAGCGTGAGTATGCCGTTCGCGTAATGGGTGAAGTGAAGCGTGAGCATATCCTGGCAATGGTTGATGGCGTGATGCTGGAAGACGGTCCGGCTCGCTTCACGGATGTGCAGGAGTTTGGCGGCGAAGGCATCAATACCTGGTTCCACGTGGTAATTTTGGAAGGTCGTAACCGCGAAGTGCGGCGCCTTTGGGAGTCGCAAGCCCTCACGGTGAGTCGCCTGAAACGCGTGCGTTACGGCAACATCTTCCTCGATAAGCGCGCTAAAGCCGGTGAATGGGTTGAACTTAACCAGGATGAGGTGGATGACTTAGCGACATTGGCTAACTTAGAAACCCGTAAAGTGCCTGCGTTGACGCCCGATGAAAAGAACCGCTGGAACCGCGATAAGCACAAGCGTAAGCCGGTTCAAGCGATGCGTAAACCGAAAAGCAAAGCCCGTTAACAAAGCCCGTTAAGCAGGCAAGTGAACGTGCCTGAACCGGTTTGTATTGATCAGTCAGGCACGTTGTATGGTTCATTTCTGTTATCCGAGACTAAAAAACACTTGCTATCAAAAGGGTGTAAGCGTAGGATATGCATCCGTTCAGGCGGGTCGTTAGCTCAGTTGGTAGAGCAGTTGACTTTTAATCAATTGGTCGCAGGTTCGAATCCTGCACGACCCACCATCAAAGCCGTTGTTTTTACAATATGTTTGAACAACAAGTGGCGTCGGGTGGTTGTGAACGAAGACAGTATGATGATGTAGTAGCGCAAATTTGGGTCGTTAGCTCAGTTGGTAGAGCAGTTGACTTTTAATCAATTGGTCGCAGGTTCGAATCCTGCACGACCCACCAAATTCAACGCCCCTGGCAGTATAGCTGCCAGGGGCGTTTTGCTATGCGGGTGATAAGCACTTTTGGGTAATGCCGCTACGTGACAATCTGTTTGCAGCGGGCAGCTATTTCCAATCAGAATGGGCTAGAATAGATATTCAGACGATAGGCCACCACGAGAGACGTAGCGGCCGATCGCACGCGAGCGGTGCGGGAATAGAGCGAAACGCGCCTGTGCCGTGACCCAGTGTTTAGCAGGGGGATTCCCTGTTCGTCACAGTGGTAGACACGATGACTATTATGACTACTCAAGCAGAGCTGAGTGCTCCGTTGCCCGTTGCGTACTGTCCGACCCGGATTCCGGCGGAAGATTTGGCAAGGGTCGAAGAAATCAAGCAGCTATTGAAAGCTCATAACGCTGTTTTGGTCGCGCATTATTACACCGATGATGCTATTCAGCAGCTCGCCGAAGAGACCGGCGGCTGCGTTGCCGATTCGCTAGAAATGGCACGCTTTGGTGCCCGCCACGACGCCACCACGCTAGTAGTTGCCGGGGTTCGCTTTATGGGCGAAACCGCCAAGATACTGTCGCCTGAAAAGCGCGTGCTCATGCCCACCCTGGAAGCGACCTGTTCACTGGATATTGGCTGCCCTGCCGATGAATTCAGCGCTTTTTGTGATGCGCACCCGGATCGCACCGTGGTGGTGTATGCCAACACCTCAGCGGCGGTTAAGGCGCGAGCGGATTGGGTGGTGACTTCATCAATTGCAGTAGAGGTAATTGAGCACCTACAGGCCAGGGGCGAGAAAATTCTCTGGGCACCTGATAAGCATTTAGGCGGCTACATCCAGAAGAAAACCGGCGCCGATATGTTGATGTGGGACGGCGCCTGTATCGTCCATGAAGAGTTCAAGGCCAAAGGCGTTGAAGACCTTAAGCGGATCTATCCCGATGCGGCTGTCTTGGTGCACCCCGAGTCGCCCGAGCCGGTGGTGAAGCTGGCCGACGTGGCAGGTTCCACTTCGCAATTGATCAAGGCCGCTAAAGAGCTACCTAACGATAAGCTGATTGTGGCGACGGACCGAGGCATCTTTTTCAAGATGCAGCAGGCGGTGCCCCATAAAACCCTGTTTGAAGCGCCCACCGCAGGTAACGGCGCTACCTGTCGCAGCTGCGCGCACTGCCCCTGGATGGCCATGAACGCGCTGGATAACCTGGCGGGTGCATTGCGCGAGGGAAGTGGTGAGATTCAGGTCGATGAGTCGATGCGTTTGAAGGCCCTGATGCCGCTGGAGCGGATGCTTAATTTCAACGCCTAGCGAGAAAAGATTAACCGAATGTCATTGCGAACGAAGTGAAGCAATCTTGGGGTTATTGCAACCGCTGGTTAAGATTGCCGCGTCGCTGCGCTCCTCAATGAAAGGGACTCCTCCCCTCTCGAAGCTTCAGCGAGCTACATTGATAGTTGAACCACATCAATGCGGAGGGGAAGAGCCATGAACAAGCATACGACGATAGGTATTGATCTGGCAAAGCGTGTTTTTCAAGTGTGTGTTGTCGACACCCGCTCCTCGCGTGTTCAGGTCAACAAAGAGCTTAAACGGCATCAGGTCTTGGATTTTATGCGCCGCCAACCGGCCTGTCGGGTATTTATGGAAGCGTGCGGTGGATCGCATTATTGGGCGCGACAACTGCAGGCCCTCGGCCATACCGTTGCCCTCATTTCGCCCCAGTTTGTGACGCCTTTTCGCAAAGGGCACAAGACAGATGCCAATGACGCCCTCGCTATTGTAGAAGCCGGATGTCGTCCGGACATGCGCTTTGTACCACTCAAAAGCGTAGAGCAGCAGGATATTCAGAGCCTGCACCGCATTCGGGAGAGGTACATCCATCAGCGCACCCAGTTGATCAATCAGGTTCATGGGTTATTGCAGGAATATGGAGTGATCAGCGGTCGGGGACAGAAAGCGTTAAAGCAACGTGTCTGGCTCGCCCTGGAAGATGCCGATAACGAGCTTTCGATGCTGATGCGTGACTTGATTGCCGAGCAAATGGCGGAGCTGGATCGACTCAACGAGCGTATTCAGTCACTGGATAAGCGCGTGGAGCAGATGAGCCGTGCGGTGATGCCTTGTCGCCAACTGTTGGCGATTGAGGGAGTGGGACCGGTGGTCGCCACCCAGCTCTATAGCGCCCTCGGTAACGGCAACGCCTTCAAGAAAGGTCGCCAAGCGTCAGCCTATCTGGGGTTGACGCCGACACAACACAGCAGTGGTGGCATCGCGAAGATCAAGGGCATTGGCCGAACGGGGCAAATCTCGCTGAAAGCCGCCCTGATACGCGGCGCACACTCGGCCATCAACACCGTGGGTGACAAGCAGGATGCCAAAAGCCGTTGGCTACGCGCGCTGGTCGCACGCGTGGGCAAGAACAAAGCGGCTGTCGCGTTAGCGAACAAGACAGTACGAACCGCCTGGGCGGTTCTGCACAGCGGACAGTCCTATTGTAGAGAGTTTAACGACGGTTCAGCGCTGATGGTGAGCTAAGCGGTAGCACCATCAGCGGCTAAGCGCCGAGAGGCGGCTACCTTGTTGCCGGGCAACGATCGATGAAAAACAGGTCAGACCGACCTTCTCGCAACCTGATCATTGCGATGGCTGAAAAAGCCTACGCCTCGTTGAGGAGAGAAGGTGCGCGACGTTCATCAGGGTCAGGGGATAGCGTCCCCATCAAGAGACCGACTATACGCACGCATCGGCTTATGTTTTTCCATCATCGTCGTTTGCAACCGGGGAGGAGTCCCTATACGCAATGACACAGGTTTTGTTGACCTAGATTTAGTTGAAATCTTCCAGCGCTTCGCGATATTCAATAAAGGCCTCGCGGCGCTGTTCAATCCTGGCTACTACCTGTTGATCATTTTCACGTTCCGCAGCATCGCGAGCAATGGAGAGCTGGCGAATGCCGCGGTCTACCCGGCCCGTCAATTGCAGGTGCTCAGCGCGAGCCAAATGCCCCCAGCCATCATGACCACTGCGTCCGGCGGCTTCAGCTAATAGATTGAAGACCTGAGGGTTTTCTGGGTGCTGATCGGCCATGTCCCGTAACACGTTATAAGCCGATTGAGGGTCACGCTGTAGCTGTGCTTCGGCCAATATCAGTTGAGCCGGTAGGTAGTTAGGCATAAAACGCAGCAATCGCTGGCTGCGCTGGATGGCCTCATCGAACTGGCCGGCCTCTAAGGCGACGCTCGCGGCAGAGGCAGGGAGCATAGCAAAGTCAGGCTGCTGACTGGCAAGTTGATCAAGGCGTTGTAAGGCATTATCAGTCTGGCCGTTACGGGCAGCGATCAAGGCGTCCAGGTAGCCCTGGGCAGTCTCGTCAGCGCCTTCTTGGGCAAGGCGCGAGGCCGCTTGCTGAGGCGTGTTGGCATAAATGCTCAACAGGGCGCGGGCGCGCATCATGTCGTAAAGGGTGTCGCTGGTATAGGCATCAGCGACATTGAGTTGGGCAGCGCGATCCTGTGCAGCGGTTAAGCGGCTATCGGTAACCGGGTGGCTAAGCAGGAACTCCGGCGGTGTATCGCCCTGCAGGCGGGCCATGCGCTGCATAGCGGCGAACATGCGCACCATGGCCTCTGGGTCGTAGCCCGCGTCGGCCATCGCCTGGAGGCCTAGGTTGTCGGCTTCCTGTTCAAATAAACGTGAATAGCTGAGCTGATCCTGTATGAGCGCTGCCTGGGAGCCCATGGCGGCCGCTATGCCCGCGTCACCGCCGCCACTCGCGGCAATGAGCATGCCGGCTAGCATGGCCGCCATGGCGGGCAGTTGGGTTTGTGCTGCCCGTGCGCTTCCCCGCGCATAATGGCGTTGAGAGAGATGGCCCAGCTCATGGGCCAGCACTGAAACGAAGGCGCCTTCATCTTCGGCAAAGGCGAACAGCCCTGAGTTGATGCCTACCACCCCGCCAGGCACGGCAAAGGCGTTAAGCGATTCGTTATCCACCATCACGGTAATAGTGCGTAGACCGTTAATCTTGCTATGAGGGGCGAGCCGGGCAATCAGGCTTTCCAGGTAGTCGCTGGTAATAGGATCTTGCCACTGGGGGGCTTGGGCACGAAACTGTCGTAACCAAGCGCGGCCCAGGCGGTACTCTTCATTGCTGACCGAGGTAGACGCCGCCCCCAGGCTTGGCAGGCCGTAATCGTTGATGGCAACGCTTGGGAGGCTAAAAAGTAAACTGCCACAGGCACAAGCGAACGCACATATCCAGCCTGGGTAAGCGGTACGAAAGGTCGGCATGGCATCCTCATGGGTGATGGTTAAACGCTACAGTCAGGGTATGACATTGATTAATACTATGACATTGATAAAGACGGGGAAGTGCCGTTAAATCGACGACCTAGTGAAATCAATCGCTAACAAGACAGTTTATGCGGCGGCGTCTATTACACAATGTATATGCAGCAACATTTACAAATTTATGCCGTGAATAGGCAGGTCATTTTGAGGGAGAGTGTATGTCTGAGCAAACCGGGGGCTTTCAACCCGATACGGTGCTTGACGCTTGTGGGCTGCATTGCCCATTGCCACTGCTGAAAGCTAAGCAAGCCTTAGCTACCTTGGCAGCCGGTCAGTTGCTGGAGGTGCGTTCAACGGACGCCGGATCGTGGCGGGATATGGCGTCGTTTACCGATCAAAGTGCGCATACCCTGGAAGGCCGTGAACAGCGTGACGATGTTTATGTGTACTGGATTCGTAAAGCCGGGGATGGTCACTCATGACCCTGCGTACGATTTTAAAAAGCTGGGTTGAGCGCTACTTCTCCGACGAAGAGGCGCTGATTCTGCTGGTAGTATTGGTGGCAGGTTTTGCGGCGATCATTTGGTTTGGCCGTATGCTGGCACCGTTTTTCACTGCACTGGTAATTGCTTTTCTACTGCAAGGCGTGGTGAGCGCACTTACCCGCCGTGGGTTGCCGCATTTGCTGGCGGTGATCATGGTATTCCTGGCGTTTATTAGTGTCTTGTTAACCCTGGCGTTTATTTTAATGCCGCTGATTTGGAATCAGTTAGTGGGGTTGGTACAAGAAACACCGAGGATGTTCGCCAGTGGTCAAGGCTGGCTGGATGAGCTGCAGGCGCGCTACCCCAACATTATTACGCCGGACCAGATGCAGAACTGGATAGGCGTGGCGAGCCGCGAGATCAGCCAGTTAGGGCAGCGCGCCTTAACGCTTTCGCTGGCATCGCTAGGCAATATTATGTCGCTGATTATTTATCTGGTGCTGGTGCCGATTTTGGTCTTCTTCATGCTCAAGGATCGCGACGTATTGGTTGGCTTTATGCTGTCGCTGCTGCCCCAAAAACGCACGCTGTTATCACGTATTTGGCGTGAAATGGATGATCAAATTGCCAACTATATCCGCGGCAAGTTCATTGAAATCATTATCGTAGGCACCGTAACGTTCTTTACCTTTGCCTTCTTTGGATTGCCTTATACGGCGTTGTTAGCCGTTCTGGTGGGGTTTTCTGTATTGGTGCCGTATATCGGGGCGGCGGTGGCAACACTGCCGGTGGCTGCGGTCGCTGGGTTTCACTTCGGGCTCAGCGAGGAGTTTGTGTATGTGCTGGTAGCTTATGGAGTGATTCAAGCGCTGGATGGCAACGTATTAGCCCCGGTATTATTTTCTGAAACCAACAACATCCATCCGGTTTCTATCATTGTGGCGGTGTTGTTCTTCGGCGGGATTTGGGGGTTCTGGGGTATTTTCTTTGCTATTCCATTAGCGACGCTGCTGAAAGCGCTGATCTATGCTTGGCCGCGTAGTATGCAGGAGCGAGAGGAGCGTCGTAGCTTGCAAGCCCCAGCAAAAGAGTAAGCGTGGCGCTTAAATACGGCCCGCGCTGGGTATCCTCAGCGCGGGCATAGGGGTTAACTGGCAGCGTTAAGTTGTTCAGCCGCGGCGAGTACCTCATCAACATGACCAGGCACCTTAACACCACGCCATTCGTTGGCGAGCTTGCCCTCTTTATCAATCAAGAAGGTGCTGCGCTCTATGCCGAGATGCTCCTTGCCGTACATTTTCTTGAGCTTGATAACGTCAAACAGCGTGCAGACGTTTTCGTCCTTGTCAGAGATAAGATCAAAATTAAAATCCTGTTTGGCTTTAAAGTTCTCCTGCGCACGTAGGCCGTCGCGAGAGACGCCGAGGATGACCGTATTGGCAGCATCGAAGGCGGTTTTACGGTCGCGAAAGTCACCCCCCTCGGTGGTGCAGCCTGGGGTGCTGGCTTTGGGGTAGAAATAAATAACCACTTGTTTGCCGCGCAGTTCCGATAGCGTCACGGTGGAATCACCAGTTGCAGTAGCGGAAAAGTCAGCAACGGGTTGACCAATTTCAACAGACATAAGGCGTCCTTTTGAGGGTGGGTGTTAAGATTAGTAGTCACGCGCGATTACACGTAAGCCAGGGGCAGTTGTCAAAGCTCAAACCAGGCCGGTGACAAACTTGCACCGCTTTACGCTGTACAGGCTCGAATCGCCTGAGTACCATTTGCTCTCTGTGGAACGCCAGCGCCTTATACAAAGTATCGCGATGGCGCCCAGTTTGCTAAAGACATAGCACGTAAAATACATAGCACTTAAAACACAGATAGTTGATATCACACTTTGGCTGGTGAGGAATAAACGGATGATCACAGGCAGCATTGTCGCCCTGGCGACGCCTATGAAGGTCAATGGCGACATCGACTGGGAGGCGCTTCGTCGTCTGGTGAACTTCCATCTCGAAAATGGCACCGATGGCATTGTGGCTGCTGGCACGACGGGCGAACCTACTACCATGTCCTTCGCGGAGCACTTTGATGTGATTCGCAGCGTTGTCGAAGAGGTCAATGGTCGTATTCCGGTTATCGCAGGGACGGGGGCTAACGCCACTTCTGAGGCGGTTGAGCTGGCGCGTTACGCCGGGGAAGTCGGGGCCGATTACTGCTTGTCAGTGTGCCCTTACTACAATAAGCCCACCCAGGAAGGCCTGTATCAGCACTTTAAAGCGGTCGCGGAAGGCAGCAAACTGCCGGTGATTCTGTATAACGTGCCGGGCCGTACCTGCTCTGACCTCTACAACGAGACCGTCTTACGCTTGGCCGATGTCGATAATATTATTGGTTTGAAAGACGCTACAGGGAACCTGGAGCGTGCGGAAGATCTAATCTCACGTCTAAAGGGCAGTGGCTTTATGCTCTACTCCGGCGACGATGCGACCGCCTGTGACTTTATGTTGATGGGTGGCCATGGCGATATCTCCGTGACGGCGAATGTTGCCCCACGGGCGATGCATGATCTGTGCACCGCTGCCGTGGCCGGTGATGCTGATAAAGCCCACCAGATTAATACCCGTCTGATGCCGCTACACACCAATTTGGGCATAGAGTCGAATCCTATTCCCGTGAAGTGGGCGCTTAATCGCATGGGTTATGCGGACGCAGGCCTTCGTTTACCGCTAACCTGGCTGTCTGAAAAGTACCACGCCACGGTGAGCGAAGCGCTGCAGATGGCAGGCGTCGTAGAGGAGTAACCTGGCGCAATACCCTTTGCTACCCAGCTCAGCGATAAGTTGAGCTGGGTACCTGATTTGTTGACTTAAGGTGGCTTGATGAGCTCTGTGCTTGAAATACGTGCGCTTAAATGGGTTCCGCTGGCACTCGCAGCGGCTGTCGCGCTCTCTGGTTGCGCACGGGATGGTTTTTACCACGACCGTAACCTGGACTACACCGAGGCTGCTCCGGCGCCTCCGTTGGTGTTACCAGAGACCCGTAATACCCAACGTTACCGCGATGCGCTGCCGGTTCCTCAAGCCGCCACCCAAGGGACACGGCTTGACGAAGCGGCAGAAATTCGTCCGCCCCAATCACTGGCTATTGGCAGTGGCTTAGAGCCTGAGTACGTTGAGCGCCGCGAAGTCGGTGATCAAACTTGGCTAGTGGTGGCCGCCGACACCGGTACGGTGTGGCCGCAGTTGGAAGAGTTTGTACGCAGCCGGCAGCTGAATGTGCTGCAGAGCAGCGCTTCTCAGGGCGTTATCGTGACGTCCCAGGGGGAAATACGCCTGCAGAGTGCGCTGCGCGCAGGCAGTAGCGAAGTTCGCTGTGAAAGCGGTGGGCAAACCATGACTAGCTGTCTGGACGCACTGGAAAGCCATCTAAGTGCACGCAGCGCTTCTGCCAGCGTGTCATCTTCCTGGACCGCTCAGCGCCTTACCGATGAGCAAACGTTACAAGTTCGCCAGCAGGGTGAAGAGTGGGAAGTGGTTATTCCGCAGCCGGTAGACCGCGTATGGGCTGAACTGAACCATTATCTTGAACTGGATTTTGCTCAGGAAGGACAGCGCGACTTGCTTGCCTCTGACCCCAGTAGCCACGAGTTCCTGGTTGAATATATGACCGAAACCGAGCGCAATCGTAACCCGCTGCAAATCGTGTTCAGCGCGGACGTACGCAAGATGTCCCAAGAGATCCGCCTTGCCCTACAGCCTGATGGCGACAAGACGATCCTGCGTGCCATCAACGCCAGCGAACGGGCATTCAGCGCCGATGATCAGCGCGAGCTGCTTGAGCGTGTCTCCGGTTATTTACGTTAATTTATTGACCCTTGATCCCTTACGGAGCCCCTATGGAAAAGCGCCAAGAACTCTACGCCGGTAAGGCGAAATCTGTGTATACCACCGACGATCCGGATTTGTTGGTGCTTAACTTTCGTGATGACACCAGCGCCTTCGATGGCAAAAAAGTGGAGTCGCTGGCCCGTAAGGGAATGGTCAATAACATCTTTAACGCCTTCATTATGGAGCGGCTGCAGGAAGCGGGCATTCCCACTCACTTTGAAAAACAGCTCTCCAATACGGAGAGTCTGGTCAAAAAAATGCAGATGATCCCGGTGGAGTGCGTAGTGCGCAATATCGCCGCCGGTGGTTTGGTAAAACGGTTAGGTGTGGAAGAGGGTATTGCACTAACACCGCCTACCTTCGAGCTGTTCTTGAAGAACGACGAGAAGGGCGACCCGATGATTAACGAGTCGTTGGCGGAGACCTTCGGTTGGGCAACGCCCGAGCAGCTCGCCAAAATGAAAGCATTGACCTTCAAGGTTAACCATATCCTCAAAGCGCTGTTTGCCGAGGGCGATATGCTGCTGGTGGATTACAAGCTTGAGTTTGGTGTCTTCAAGGGTGAGGTGGTATTGGGGGATGAGTTCTCGCCGGATGGTTGCCGCCTTTGGGACGCTAACACCCGTGAAAAACTGGATAAGGATCGCTTCCGCCAGGGGTTGGGCGGCGTGATTGAGGCGTATGAAGAAGTTGGTCGCCGCCTGGGTATTACCTTTCCCGCTTAAAACGTCATCATTGTTTTATCGCTCGTCGTAAGGTTCGATAGCCATCACCTCTAAGGTGGTGGCTTCGCCTTGTTGGCGCTGACGAAACTTAACGTCTACATCGCGCAGGCGTACCCCGTAAAGTCGATCAGACGCTAACTCTTTTTGCTTATAGGCGGGCCGTGGGTCCTGGCTTAGTACTTGCTCAATTAATGCATGCAGCGTGGCGCTGTCTGAGCGTTGGGTGAGGGTGTCCAGTGCCGCTGGGTGAAACGACACCGCCAACAGTGACGGCGTCTGTGGCGCAAAACCAGCCTTTGCATCAGGCTGAGATTCAGCCCAGGGCAAGTAGGGTTTGATATCAACCACCGGCGTGCCGCTCACTAAGTCGCAGCCCTGTAACGCCAAAACGACGCCTTGCTGAGTGTCGATACCGACTAGCCTTACCAGTGATAGCCCCAGACGATTAGGGCGATGGGTGCTACGGCTGGCAAAAACGCCCACTTTTTTATTACCGCCCAACCGTGGCGGCCTCACCAGCGGCGACCAGCGTTGCGGGCTTTGATGAAATATAAAGCTTAACCACAGGTGGCTGAAGTCTTCTAAACCACGCACGGCGAGAGGGTCATTGTAGGGTGCGGTGAGCACAAGCTTGGCGTTAGCCGCGGGTGCGAGCCCTGGTTGGCGCGGAATGCCGAATTTGTCAGGGTAGTCGCTGACCATGTGGCCAATGGGCGATAGCGTAAAGTGCTCGCTGTTAGGGGCATCGTCCATCACACTGCCTTTTGCTAGGATTTATTGGCGTAGTATAAAACAGTATAAAGCAGCCGATGGCTTAAGCGTGACCAAATAGAGTGTGATCTAAAGCGGCGTGATCGAAGAGGTCTTGCTTGAATAGGCATTGACCAAATGTTAGCTGAACAGTGCAGAGGTGACGCATGAGTAATAGCGATGAGCAGCAAGCGCCAACGAGTGCGCGGGTTATGTATCGCGCGGCACTGGCACGCGATGCCGCCGATCAGGCAGAAGTGTTTTACCACGCCGTCATGCAAGGGGCTGCTACCCACTATACGCTGGATGAGCGGCGGGCATGGGCGCAAGCGCTACCCCGTGAAGGCAGTGCCTGGGCAGTGCGGCAAGCGCTGTATACCACGTTAATTGCTACCTGTGATGGACGCTGCGTGGGGTTTTTGGAAGTAGATTTAGATGCCGGGCGGATTGAAACGCTCTATGTCTGGCCTTCTCTTGCTGGGCGTGGCATTGGCACCACGTTGCTGGTTCACGCTGAGCGTATGCTGCTCGAACAGGGCAAAGGCAAGGTGGAGATTGAGGCCAGTTCGATGCTTTACGAGCGTCTAATGCGCCGCGGCTGGGAAAACCACGGCGAGCAGTGGGTGGAGCGCAGTGGTGAATCGCTCAAGCGGTATCGACTTTCCAAGGCACTTAACGCCGTGGAAACGTAAGTCTACCTACACGCTATAGCTGCGGGTAATGCGCATCGATAGGTCGATTGAGGCGATATCCTTGGTTAGCGCACCGCTAGAGATACAGTCAACGCCGGTGTTGGCGATTGCCCGTAGCGTAGCGTCGTCCACATTGCCTGATGCTTCCAGGGTGGCTCTGCCGCCGTTAATTTCTACCGCAACGTGCAGGTCTTCAATGGCGAAGTTGTCGAGCATAATAATGTCGGCACCCGCTGCCAACGCCTGATCCAGCTCTTCAAAAGTTTCTACTTCCACTTCCACTGGGAGGTCACTGGCCAGCTTGCGTGCTTGTGCAACGGCTGCTTGAATGCCCCCACAGGCGGCAATGTGGTTCTCTTTGATCAAAAACGCGTCCCATAGACCAATGCGGTGGTTATGGCCGCCACCGCAGGTGACCGCATATTTTTGCGCCAAGCGCATGCCGGGTAGCGTTTTGCGGGTATCGAGCAGGCGCACGCCAGTACCTTCAATCAGGTCGACATAAGCACGGGTGGCAGTCGCAGTGGCAGACAGCGTTTGCAGCACGTTAAGCGCCGCACGCTCGCCGGTGAGCAGTATGCGGGCGGGGCCTTCCAGGGTTAAAAAACACTGGCCAGCCTCAAGTCTATCGCCATCAGCGGCGTGCCAGTTCAGGCTTACTCGGTTATCCAGGCGGCGAAACAGCTCATCCACCCAAGGTGCACCGCACAGCACCGCGGCTTCACGGGTAATCACATCGGCGCTGGCCCACTGGTGTTCAGGGATCAATTGCGCGGTAATATCACCTGGGCCCACGTCTTCGGCTAGCAGACGAGCAGCGCTGGCGCGGATTTCTTCTGCAAGAGCGGATTGATAATGCATGGCAGTGAGTTCTCAGAACGTCGTCAAGTGTGACCGGTATTATAGTGAAAATGAGCAGTGAAAGAGAGCGCTAATATAGAGGAGAGCGTGCGCGTGGAAGAGAAACAACCGTTAAGTGGCTGGTGGGAAGGCGCTCGGCACGTGGTCTCACCCAACTGCGACGCTCGCCCAAGCGACGAAGTCTCGCTGCTGATACTGCATGCGATCAGTCTGCCCCCAGGCGTGTTTAGCGGTGATGCTATCGAAGCGCTGTTTACCAATCAGCTGGTAGCCGATGAACATCCCTTTTTCGCTGAAATAACCCATCTGAGAGTCTCTGCGCACCTGCTAATACGTCGCGATGGAGAGTGCGTTCAATTTGTTGATACGGATCAGCGCGCATGGCACGCCGGGCGCTCCTGCTGGTGGGATGCCCACCAGCTGAAAAGGCGAACAGCGCTTAACAGCTTCTCGGTAGGCATTGAGCTTGAAGGGGACGACATTACCCCCTACACCAAAGCTCAGTACAAAGCCTTGGTAGAAGCAACGATCTGGCTAATGGCGCGCTACCCACGGCTGAATAGCCGTCGTATCACCAGCCACGCCCATGTCGCGCCGCTGCGCAAAACAGATCCAGGCCCAGCGTTTGACTGGGTGTATTTCCAGCAGCGGTTAACGTCACAGGCTGAGAAGTAGTGGTTAGATTAGGTGTTTTAATAACTAAGTGCTTCAATAACAAAGCAATAAAACAGTAGTTTAATTACAATTGTTGGCTTATTTGATACTGAAGAATGAGGTCTGTAATTTGCTTATGTTGCAGTGCAATAGTTTGTTTTCGATAGGCTTTTCCGCCCCGACAGAATTGGCAGCGTGACGACTTTGCGGTATCTTCCCCTATACAAAAGGCTAACTTTTACGACATTTGTGTAGCTTTACTACATAAAACGGCACGTAGCTTGTTGAATGTAGAGCTAAAACCCCTATCCGGCGTTTATTCACCGGCTGAATGTTGGCGCGTGGTGGACTTCCACACCGCCGCCCCAGGCCCATTAGGGTAGCGGGGCTAATTGTCATTTATCGTCATTCGGAGAGACCTCTATGAGTCTGGAGACAAGAGAAGATCTCGATCCGATCGAAACTACGGAATGGATTGATTCCCTAGAATCGGTATTGGATCGTGAGGGCGAAGATCGTGCCCGCTACCTGATGACCCGCCTGGCGGATCGCCTGCGCCGGGACGGCATGAAGGTGCCCTTCTCGGTGACAACCCCGCACCGTAATACGATCCCGGTTCACCGCGAAGCACCGATGCCTGGCGACCTGTTCATGGAGCGTCGTATTCGCTCCTTGATCCGTTACAACGCCATCGCACAGGTGATTCGTAACAACCGCGCCAAGCCTGGCCTGGGCGGCCACATTGCCAGCTTCATGTCGTCTGCCACGTTGTACGACGTAGGCTTTAACCACTTCTTCCGCGCGCCCCAAGGCGATTTTGCTGGTGACTTGGTGTATATCCAAGGCCATGTGGCACCAGGCATTTACGCCCGTTCCTATTTGGAAGGTCGCCTGAGTGAAGCGCAGATGGACAAGTTCCGCCAGGAAGTCGATGGTGATGGTCTCTCTTCCTACCCGCACCCGTGGCTGATGCCTGACTATTGGCAGTTCCCCACGGTTTCTATGGGTCTTGGGCCGATTCAGGCAATTTATCAAGCGCACGTGATGAAGTACCTGCATCACCGTGAGCTGAAAGACATGTATGACCGCAAGATCTGGTGTTTCATGGGCGACGGCGAGTGCGACGAGCCGGAATCCCTGGGCGCCATTTCGCTGGCGGGCCGTGAAAACCTCGACAATCTGATCTTCGTCATCAACTGTAACCTGCAGCGCCTTGACGGCCCTGTACGCGGTAACTCGCGAGTGATGGACGAGTTCGAAGGCGTCTTCCGTGGCGCTGGCTGGAACGTGATCAAGGTCGTCTGGGGCCGCCACTGGGATCCGCTGTTCGAGAAGGACAAGAAAGGCATCCTTCAGAAGCGCATGGACGAAGCGGTCGACGGCGAATACCAGAACTACAAAGCCAATGGTGGCGCGTACACTCGCGAGCACTTCTTTGGCAAATATCCAGAAACCGAAGCGATGGTCAAAGACCTCTCTGACGAAGATATCTGGAAGCTCAACCGCGGCGGCCACGATCCGTTCAAGGTTTATGCGGCCTACCACGAGGCGGTTAACACCTCTAACGGCAAGCCTACTGTCATCCTAGCCCATACCGTTAAAGGTTACGGCATGGGTAGCGGCGATGGTGAAGCGGCCAACGAAGCGCACCAGGTTAAGAGCATGGAGTACGAAGCGCTCAAAACCTTCCGCGATCGCTTTGGTATTCCGATCACCGATGAGCAGCTCAAAGACGTTCCCTACTACAAGCCGGAAGATGATTCTCCCGAGCTTAAGTACATGCACCTGCAGCGCGAGCGCCTGGGTGGTTACTTGCCCAGCCGTCAGAGCGACTTTGAGGCGCTGGAGATTCCCAGCCTTGAAGATAAAACCTTTGCCTCGCAAATGGGTGGCTCGAAAGGGCGCGAAGTTTCCACCACCATGGCGTTTGTGCGTGTTCTGAACGGCCTGGTGAAAGATAAGAAACTCGGTAAGCACGTGGTGCCGATCATCCCTGATGAAGCGCGTACCTTCGGTATGGAAGGTATGTTCCGCCAATTGGGTATCTACACCTCGGAAGGCCAGAAGTACGAGCCGGTCGATAAAGGCCAGATCATGTTCTACCGCGAGGATCAGAAAGGTCAGATCCTTGAAGAGGGCATTACCGAAGCTGGCGCCATGTCGGCCTGGATAGCTGCCGCAACCTCTTACAGCAACAACAACGTCACGCTGCTGCCGTTCTACATCTACTACTCGATGTTCGGCTTCCAGCGCATTGGCGATTTGGCCTGGGCGGCAGGCGATTTGCAGGCGCGCGGCTTTATGGTCGGCGGCACGGCGGGGCGCACCACGCTCAACGGCGAAGGTTTACAGCACCAGGATGGTCACAGCCTGATTCAGGCTTCCACCATTCCCAACTGCCGCAGCTATGACCCCACCTACGCTCATGAAGTGGCAGTGATTCTGCAGGATGGTTTGAAGCGCATGTTCACCGACAAGGAGAACTGCTTCTACTACCTGACGGTGATGAACGAGAACTACGAGCACCCGGCGCTGGAGAACGTACCGGCCGACGATATCGTCAAGGGTATGTACCTGCTGCGCGAAACCAAGGGTGACAAAGGCCGCGTTCAACTGCTGGGTTCTGGCACGATTCTGCGCGAAGTCGAAGAAGCTGCCACCCTGCTTGAGAACGATTGGGGCATCGGCGCCGATATCTGGAGCGTGACTAGCTTTAACGAGCTGCGTCGTGAAGCGCTACTGCTTGATCGTGAAGCCTTCCTAAGCCCCGATGCGGAGGCTAATAAGCCCCATGTCACTAAGTGCTTGGAAGGGCGCGATGGCCCGGTGATCGCGTCAACCGATTACATGAAACTGTATGCGGACCAAGTGCGCGCCTGGGTGCCGGGTGACTACACTGTATTGGGTACCGATGGCTTTGGTCGTTCAGATACCCGCGAGAAGTTGCGCTACTTCTTCGAAGTGGATCGCTACTTCGTCACTGTAGCCGCGCTGCGTGCGCTAGCTGATCGCGGTGAGATTGATCGTAAGCACGTTGGTGAAGCGCTTAAGAAGTATGGCATTGATGCCAATAAGCCTAACCCGCTGACTAGCTAAACGCTGCCCGGTGGGCGGATGCCCACCGGCTCGATCCGATTTTAAAGGAGCGCGACCTTGAGTAGCGAAATCATCAAAGTTCCCGATATCGGTGGCGATACCGATGTCGAAATCATCGAGATTGCGGTGTCAGAAGGCGACGTCATTGAAGCGGAAGACACCCTGATCACTCTGGAATCTGACAAAGCCAGCATGGATGTACCGGCCCCGAAAGGCGGCAAGGTACTTAAAGTGCTGGTCAAGGAAGGCGATAGCGTCTCCGAAGGTGACGATATCGTTGAGCTGGAAGTGGAAGGCGGCGGCGACAGCAGTAGCGAAGACGCTGAGCCAGAAGCAGCCCCAGCAAAAGAAGAAAAGCCCCAAGAAGAAAAGCCGCAGGCCGAGAAGCCCGCTGCCAAGAAATCAGCCGGTGGTAAGCAAACCGTTGATATCAAGGTGCCCGACTTGGGTGGCTCGGATAACGTTGAGATCATCGAAGTCGCGGTGAGTGAAGGCGATGAGGTTGAAGCTGAAGATACGCTCATTACCCTGGAGTCTGATAAAGCCTCTATGGACGTGCCCAGCCCTCATAGCGGCAAAATCGTCAGCTTCACTGTGAAAGAAGGCGACACGGTTTCTGAAGGCGATGTGATCGGCCAGATGGAGATTGCGGGCGAAGGCGGCGATGACGCAGAAGAAGCTTCTGAAGAGCAGGCTACTAGCCAAGCCAGCAACGAGCCGGAAGAGCCCGCTGAAGAAGATGATCAGGAAGAAGCCGCTAGTGGCGAACCGGAGCGCAAAGAAATTCGCGTGCCGGATATTTCTGGCGCCTCTGACGTACCGATTATCGAAATCGGCGTAGCAGTCGGTGACGAGATCAACGAAGAAGACCCGCTGATCACCTTAGAGTCCGACAAGGCCTCTATGGATGTGCCCAGCCCCTACAAAGGTAAGCTCCTTGAGCTAACCGTCAAAGAGGGCGACACCGTCTCGGAAGGCGATGTCATTGGCTATATCGAAGTGGCTGCCAGCGGCGGTGGTAAAAAAGCCGCGCCGAAAAAGGCGGCCCCTGAGAAAGCGGCGCCCGAAAAGGCCCAGCAGAGCAAAACCAGTGCCAAGCCTTCTGAATCGCCAGCGGGCACCCCTAGCCCGGAAGCGCAGATGGCGGCCCACAAGCCGCGTGATGGCAAGCTGGTTCACGCTGGCCCCGCCGTACGTATGCTGGCCCGTGAGCTGGGCGTCGACCTGGAGCTGGTAAAGCCGAGCGGCCCGAAAGATCGTGTGCTTAAAGAGGACGTACAGTCCTACGTTAAGCAAGCCATTGCCAATCAAGGCAAAGCGCAGCCCGGCACAGCCGCGGCCTCCGGTGGTTCGGGTATTCCGCCCATTCCGGAAGTCGACTTCAGCCAGTTTGGTGAAGTGGAAGAGAAGCCGATGGGTCGCCTGCTCAAAATGGGCGCGACCAATCTGCATCGTAGCTGGCTCAATGTTCCCCACGTCACGCAATTCGACGAAGCGGACATTACCGAGCTGGAAGCGTTCCGTAAGGCGATGAAAGCCGAAGTGGAAGCCCAAGGCGCCAAGCTGACGCCGCTGCCGTTTATGGTCAAAGCCTGTGCGTTTGCGCTGCGTAAGTTCCCGCAGTTCAACGTCAGCCTGAAGGGCGATGGCGAAACGCTGGTATGGAAGAACTACGTCCATATCGGTATCGCGGTTGATACCCCCGATGGCCTGATGGTGCCGGTGGTGCGCGACGCCGATAAAAAGTCCTTGGTGGAGATTGCCAAGGAAATGGCGGATCTGGGTAAGAAAGCACAAACCAAAAAGCTCAAGCGTGACGAGATGACCGGTGGCTGCTTCACTATTTCGAGCCTCGGCTCGATCGGTGGCACGGCGTTCACGCCAATCGTTAACGCGCCGGAAGTGGCTATTTTGGGGGTGTCTAAAGCGCAAATGAAGCCGGTATGGGATGGCAGTGCCTTCCAGCCGCGCTTAATGATGCCGCTGTCGCTCTCCTATGATCACCGTGCCATCAATGGCGCTGACGCAGCTCGCTTCACCGCCTTCCTGGCAGATGTGTTGACCGATATCCGTCGTTTACTGCTGTAATTGGTAGCGATAGAGTCTTACAAGCGGCGCCCCTCGGGGCGCCGCTTGTGTTTGCTAAATGGCTAGCAGCGCGACCAAAGTGGTAGTTTTACGGCACTTGGCTGTTTTAATTTAAAAAAATTGAAATAAAAGCGGGTCTCTCAGGCTTTTGGGGAGTTGTGTCGCCTGAGAGGCGCGGTTATTGTCAGTTAACAGATTTTTCATACTCATTCTTCATACTAAGAATTTCAAGGAGCAGAGCCATGCGTTTAATCCTGTTGGGTGCCCCCGGCGCGGGCAAGGGGACTCAAGCTCAGTTTATTTGCGAGCAATTCAAGATTCCGCAGATTTCCACCGGGGATATGCTGCGCACGGCCATTAAAGATGGCACTGAGCTGGGCTTGAAAGTAAAAGAGATCATGAACAGCGGTGGTTTGGTGTCTGACGACATCATCATTGATCTGGTCAAAGAGCGTATCAGCCAGCCAGACTGTGAAAATGGCTTTTTATTCGATGGCTTCCCGCGCACGATTCCCCAGGCTGACGCCATGAAAGAGGGCGGCGTTAAGCTTGATCACGTGGTGGAAATTGCCGTACCCGATGAAGAAATCGTTAGCCGCTTGGCGGGACGACGTGTTCACCAAGCCTCGGGCCGTGTCTATCACGTTGATCACAACCCGCCTAAAGAGCCGGGCAAGGATGATGTGACTGGCGAAACGCTGATTCAGCGTGAGGATGACCAGGAGTCTACGGTGCGCAATCGCCTCTCGGTTTATCACGACCAAACCGCCCCGCTGGTTGAATATTATCAGCAGTGGGCCGCGCAGGATCCGCAGAGCGCTCCCCAATATCATCGCATTGAAGGCGTAGGCAGCGTGACCGACATCACCCGTCAGGTGAAAGAAGCGCTAAGTTAATAAACGCTATTGTTTAATCGCATCGTTATTACCTGCCAACGATGGCCCGCTTCGGCGGGCCATCGTCGTGATGGCGTGACAAAGGTATAATGCTGCCATCTTTCTTTCGAGTGGCCACTTGCTATGCCGTTACATCTGCTTGCCCTGGACGCCTCCTCTAGCGCGTGTTCTGCAGCCCTATTGCGCCAAGACGAGACGGGGGCTACTTGCCTGGCGCGCTTTGAGATGACGCCCCGCGCCCATACTCGCCGGTTGCTGCCAATGGTGGATGAAGTGCTTGCCGAAGCGCAGGTGACGCCTTCCCAGCTTGATGCCGTCGCGTTTGGTCGTGGCCCGGGCTCGTTTACCGGGCTGCGTATCGCCGCAGGCGCTGCTCAAGGGTTGGCGTTTGGCCTCGATTGCCCGCTATTGGGTATCTCAACGTTGGAAGCACTGGCGCTTCAGGCTCACCGCCGCTATCACCTTCGCCACGTGGTGACGGCTTTAGATGCCCGCATGGGCGAGGTGTACGCCGCGACCTGGCACTGCCTGAAAGACACGATTACGCCGATGAGCGCCGAAGCCGTGCTGGCCCCAGAGGCACTGCGCTTGCCCGGCGACGAAACCGACTGGGTCGGCGTAGGCAGCGGCTTTACGTTGTGGAAGCGCTTCACTGTCGATTTACAGCTAAGCATGCCCCAGCATTTGGATGATTTAGAGCCCCGCGCTGAAGAGATGGCGTGGCTGGCAGCGCGTGATTTTGCCGCTGGGTTGGGGCAGGCGGCCCACTTGGTTCAGCCGGTTTATCTGCGTAATGACGTCGCCTGGAAAAAGCCCGCATGAGCTTTGTGAAGAGCCCAGTTGAGACCAATGTCGAGAGCGACGTTGAGTGCATTGCTCTGCCTGACGGGCTGCGTTTAGTACAAAGCGATGATGGATTGGCGCTGGTCGGTGATGAAAAACGCTATGGCAAGCCGCTTAGCGTCGATTTTGTGGCGGGCAAAGCGGCCCACCGTCGACGCTTTGGCGGTGGGCGGGGCCAGCTAGTCGCCAAGGCTTGTGGGCTAGCCAAGGGCGTGTCACCTAGCATTGTTGATGCAACGGCAGGGCTAGGCCGCGATGCGTTTGTGTTGGCAAGCCTCGGCGCCCAGGTGCTGTTAATTGAACGTGTGGCCGCGATAGCAGCCCTGCTGGAAGACGGTTTAAAGCGTGCGTCCAGACATAGCGATACGGCAGATATAGCCGCCCGAATGACGCTGCGCCATGGCGATGCTGCTCAATCTCTGGCGGCGCTTGTTGCCAGTGCTCATTTTGCGCCGCAGGTGATACACCTGGACCCGATGTTTCCCCACCGCGAAAAATCGGCGCTGGTGAAAAAAGAGATGCGCCTGTTTCGTGAGTTGGCTGGGGATGACGACGATGCCCCGCGCCTGCTTGAAGCGGCGCTGGATGTAGCCACCCACCGAGTGGTAGTCAAGCGGCCCCGCAAGGCACCACCTATCGAGGGCCCGGCACCGCAGCACACGCTTGAAGGCAAAACCAGCCGCTATGATTTATATGTCCATCGCTCATTAGTGCGTTAGTGCGTTCGCGCGGTGATCATGCAAGGAGCACCCATGCAGAATGCGTGGCGAGAAGGTAATCGATTTACGCTGCTGCCAGAGGCCACGCGCTTTCTGCCAGCCATGTTTGAAGCAGTACATAGCGCTCGTCACTATGTGTTGGTCGAACTCTATTTGATGGAGTCGGGGGAGCTTGCCGATCAAGTTATTGCTGAGCTGATTGACGCTGCACAGCGCGGAGTCAGGGTCTGTTTACTGCTGGATGGATATGGCTCGATGGGGTTGTCTAGCGAAGACCGCCAGCGATTGAAGCAAGGCGGCGTAAAACTGCGTTTTTTTAATCCCATTGGCTTTCACTCCTTGGCGCTTAACTTAAGCCGCGATCACCGCAAAATAGTCGTTATTGACGGCGAACGGGCATTTACCGGTGGCTTTGGCGCGGTAGATGAGTTCCTGAATGCCTGGTATGAGATTGCGCTACGTATTGATGGACCGGTGGTGGCGGACTGGGAGCAGCTGTTTAGACGACTGTGGAACTCGCGGCTAACTCGCGCTGAGAAGGGCGATAATAGCGCGGGTGCACTGCCTGAACGGCGTGAGCCACAAGCGCATGCCGATGGCCAGCTGGGGCGGGCGATGTCGGCGCGGGGCTATCGATACCAAGCAATACGCCATTCACTGCATGAGCGCGTCAACCAGGCGGAAACGCGGCTATGGCTATGTACACCCTATTTCGTGCCTACCTTCGCGTTGCGGCGTCGCTTGGTGCGGGCCGCACGGCGGGGGATCGATGTGCGCCTGCTGCTGCCTGGGGCAAAGCATGACCATCCCAGCGTGCGTTTTGCTGGCCAACGCTTTTACCATTCGCTACTAAAAGCGGGGGTGCGCATCTTTGAGTTCCAGCCGACCTTTATCCATGCCAAATTTGTGCTCGCCGATAAGTGGGTAAGCATTGGTTCGTGTAACTTTGATCACTGGAACCTGCACTGGAACCTGGAGGCCAATCAAGAGGCGCTAGACCCTCAATTGGCGGAGGATGTGCGTGAGCTTTTTGTACGTAACTTTGCCGCAAGCCAGGAAGTTGACGCCGCTGCCTGGGCGGCGCGCCCCTGGGGGCAGCGCGCTCGTGAGTGGGTCTACGGGGTGTTGGATGGGATCATCATGCGGCTTAAGTAAGGGCCGCGGGTAGCGTTAGCGTTTCTTGCCTTTGGCAGGCGTTTTCTTGCGCGGCTTGGGCTTGGAAGTTTCTGGCGGGACGCGGTAGTGCAGGTAAAGGTCCAAAACGAGTTCCGGCAACTGTACCACCAGCGACTCCTGTCGCGCTTGGTCCTTAGCGAGCTCAGCCATGTCGGGTTCATCATCGAACAGCCCAGAAAGCAGCATAAACGGCAGCAGCAGCGTGGCGGCGGCCTCTTCATCGTCTTGAAACCAAGCGCTTTCATCGCTGAAGACGCCTTCCATAAAGCCCGCGCACCAATCGCCTATCGGTGTTTCTTCGGCAGGCTCGCCGCCAAGCGTTAGCTCAAAGGGGAGTTCGGGTAAGCCACCCTGTTCAAGTACTGCCACCGCATTGTCACGCAGCAGCGTGAGCAGGGTGATAATCTCATCGCGCTCGGCGTCGTCGGCATAGCGTGGCTCGCCCTGAAAAAGCTCTGCCAACCACTGGGCGGGCGGCACTTCGCTAGGGGCGACGGCAAGCGCCACTAAAAAGCCATGAGCGGAGATCAGATCAAGGGCGTCTTCATCCACTTGATCAGAGTCGAGGAAGTCATCCAGTCTGTCCAGTTGCTCATCCTCGAGCAGTGGCTGCGGGGGCGTGTTTGTGTCGGGCGTGTCGCTGCGCTCTGCCATGAGTAAAGCCTCATCAATGCGAATCGGTAATCATCGGTCACTAGGAAACCATAACGGCTAGTTTATCACTAATGAAGACGTCTCCACTGCCCCCTTGGCCAGCTGCTGAACTGGCCGACATGACGGAAACAGAGTTGCACCACGCCGCGCGGGTTCGCGTGGAGCAGGCGTGGCAACGCTGTTGTGAAGTATGCCCTACGCTGCCAGCGCCAAAGGTGTGGTTTAACCTGCGCGGTGCGTCGGCCGGGCAGGCGCATCTGGGGCACGGCGGCTTGCGTTTTAACCCGGTGTTGTTGAGTGAAAACCGCACGGCTTTTTTTGAGGATATTATTCCTCATGAAATGGCTCACTGGTTGGTCTTTCATTTAGATAATGGTCCCCGCTTGAAACCCCATGGCCGTGAATGGAAGACGGTGATGCGCGACCTTTTCGGTTTAGTGCCCAATGTGACCCATCAGTTTGATATTCAGCAGGCGCAACCCGCCCCTTATCGCTACCAGTGCGATTGCCGGATTCATCAATTTACTCCCAGGCGTCATGCTTTAGTGGCAAACGGCCGTCGTTATCGTTGCCGTCACTGTGCTAAGACCTTGGTCTACAGGCCAGAAGATAAGCTTTGATTTAACTATAAATGTTTGTTTTTTAAATAAAAAATGATAATACCAATGTCTAAAGGGAAGCCAGGGCGAGGAGGTTTATGCTAGGGGAACATTCATGGCAGTCGATACCCCTGATAATGGCCAATAACACCCAGCAAAGTCTTCAAGTAGCGTCTTCGAGCAGTGCCTTCAATTAGTGTATCGACTACAGTTTCTTTAGATGGCACTTTATAGAAGAGTGCATTTTCACGGACAGAGGCAATTTTATGAGCGATCAACACAACGTCTATCCGGTGCGCGACGATTTCGCCGCCAATGCCTGGGCCGATAAAGCTAAGTACGAGGCCATGTACCAGCAGTCGATGGACGATCCGGAAGGCTTCTGGGCCGAGCAGGCCAAGCGTCTTGACTGGATTAAAGCGCCCACTAAAATCAAAAACACCTCTTTTGCGCGTGATAATGTCGATATTCGCTGGTTTGAGGATGGGCTGCTTAACGTCAGCGCCAACTGCCTGGATCGTCATCTAGAGAAACGCGGTGATCAAACGGCGATTATCTGGGAAGGCGATAATCCCGATGACTCCAAGCACATTACTTATCGTGAGCTCTACGCACGTACGAATCAGCTGGCCAACGCGCTGAAAGAGCTGGGCATTCGTAAAGGCGATACCGTTACGCTGTATATGCCGATGATTCCCGAAGCTGCCATGGCGATGCTTGCCTGTGCGCGCATTGGCGCCGTGCACTCGGTCGTTTTTGGTGGCTTCTCGCCAGACGCTGTTGCTCAGCGGGTGATTGGCGCCGATTCCAAGCTGGTGATTACCGCCGATGAATCGGTGCGTGGTGGTAAACACGTACCATTAAAAGAGAACGTGGACGCCGCGCTGACCCGTGACGGCACCGATGTTTGCAAAAACGTTCTGGTGGTGAAGCGTACCGGCGGTGAAATTGAGTGGAAAAATGGCCGTGATGTGTGGTTTGACGAGCTGGTGGATAAGCAGTCCAGCGAGTGTGAAGCAGAAGCTATGGGCGCCGAAGACCCACTGTTTATTCTGTATACTTCAGGCTCTACCGGTGCTCCTAAGGGTCTGAAACACACCACCGGCGGTTACCTCACCTACGCTGCGATGACGCATCAGTACGTGTTCGACTACCAAGAGGGTGAGGTTTACTGGTGTACTGCCGATGTGGGCTGGGTGACGGGTCATAGTTATATCGTTTACGGACCTTTGGCGAACGGTGCGACCACCGTCATGTTTGAAGGCGTTCCCAGCTATCCCACTCATGGCCGTTTGGGCGATATCGTTGATAAGCACAACGTCAATATTCTCTATACTGCGCCCACCGCGGTGCGTGCCCTGATGGCCCATGGCGACAACGTCATGGACTCCAGCAAGCGCGATAGCCTGCGTCTGCTGGGCTCTGTGGGTGAGCCGATCAATCCGGAAGCCTGGGAGTGGTTCTATCGTGTGATCGGCAACGAAAAGTGCCCGATTGTAGATACCTGGTGGCAGACCGAAACCGGCGGTATCATGATTGCCCCGCTTCCGGGCGCTACACCGCTCAAGCCCGGCTCTGCGACCGTGCCGTTCTTTGGCGTCAAGCCCGCGCTGGTGGATAACGAAGGTAACATTCTAGAAGGTGCCACCGAAGGTAATCTGGTGATTCTCGATTCCTGGCCGGGGCAGGCGCGCTCTATTTGGGGTGACCACGAGCGCTATATCCAGACCTACTTCTCAACCTATGACGGTATGTACTTTACCGGTGACGGCTGCCGCCGCGATGAGGATGGCTACTACTGGATCACTGGCCGTGTGGATGACGTGCTGAACGTTTCCGGTCACCGGATGGGGACCGCTGAAATTGAATCGTCCTTGGTAGCGCACAGCGCCGTTGCTGAAGCAGCCGTTGTTGGCTTCCCGCACGATATTAAGGGACAAGGCATCTATATTTATGTCACCCTGAATGACGGTATTGAGGAGTCTGACGAGCTCAAAAAAGAGCTGACCCAGTGGGTGCGCAAGGATATTGGCCCGATTGCCTCGCCGGATGTTATTCAATGGGCGCCCGGCTTGCCGAAAACCCGCTCGGGTAAAATCATGCGTCGTATCCTGCGCAAGATTGCCGCTAACGAGTGCGATGGTTTGGGTGATACCAGCACACTGGCGGACCCTTCGGTGGTCGATGAGCTGATTGAGCATCGCGCCAATCAATAACGGCGACACCGTAGTAGGCTGTTTAGCCTAATAAGGGCTGTTTACCTAGAAAAACAGTGCCGACCCGTGTAGGTCGGCACTGTTGTTTTTGTTGGTATGATCTATCTATTACAAATTGTGCATGTGATGCTTGGGCATGATGAAGCCCATGGGGTACCATGCTTCACAACCGTAAGAGCCTAGCGTCGCGGCGGCAGACAACCCCGCTGCTCAAGGAACCGGAGGAATATCCATGGCAGTAGCTCATAAGTTTATCGTCGCTGACGATCACCCGCTGTTTCGTGCAGCGCTGACCCAAGCGTTACGCCAGTTGGCCCCCCAGGCGGAAATTGTCGAAGCGGATACCATGGAAGCCACCACTGACGTGGTTAATCGCCACCCAGACGCCGATTTGATTCTGCTGGATCTGCACATGCCGGGAGCCCACGGCTTCTCCGGCTTGATTCAACTGCGTGGCCAGATGCCCGATATCCCCGTGGCGGTGGTGTCAGGCAGTGATGAGCCCTATGTGGTGCGTCGTGCTATTGACTACGGCGCGTCGGGTTTTATCCCTAAATCATCGTCTCTACAACTAATTGCTGAAGCCGTCGGTGAAATTCTGCAGGGCGAAGTTTGGTTGCCAGAGGCATTGGCCAACGTGCTGGAAGAGACCAGCGAAGAAGAATCGCGCTTTGCTGAGGCGATTGCGTCGCTGACACCCCAGCAGTTTCGCGTGTTGAACATGCTGACCGAAGGGCTGCTGAATAAACAGATCGCTTACGAACTGAGCGTTTCTGAAGCGACGATCAAAGCCCACGTAACCGCGATTCTACGTAAACTGGGCGTGCACTCGCGTACACAGGCCGTTATCGCGGCTCAGAAACTGGAAGTCGAGCCGCCGAAAGTCGTTTCCTAAGCACCCACTACCTGAACCGCGGCGCGCTTAACGCGCCGCGCGATTGGCCTGCAACGTGCGCGTCAATAGCGCCCGCAGCGCCGCCGGTTTAACGGGTTTCAGCAGCAGTTGATAGCCCGCCCGCTTGATCTCTTCAGCCACCGCTTCGGTACGGTCAGCGGTGATCACAATCCCTGGAACCGCCCCCTCAAAACGCTCGCTGAGCGCTTCTAGCGCCATTAAGCCGGTGACTTCGTTATCCAGGTGGTAGTCCGCCAGAATAGCGTCTGGGTCGCCATCCATATTGCGCAGTATCGATTTGGCCCCACCGATACTGGTAGCCGTAAACACTTCGCAGCCCCAGCCGCTTAGCATGGCGGTCATGCCTTCCAAAATTAGCGTTTCGTTATCGATACACACAATCCGCGTGCCGCTTAACTTATGGCTGCCGCGCCGTGCCTGAGGTTCAAGCTCGCCATTGCTTGGCTCGCGAGCGGTAACGATCGGTACGCTAACCGAGAAAACGGCGCCTTTGTCCACTGTCGAGCGTACTTTGATGGGGTGATCCAGCACGCGGCTCATGCGGTCGGCAATCGATAGCCCCAACCCCAGGCCTTTCTCGCTCTCTTTGTGGCGTGACACCTGATCCAGGCGGCGGAATTCCTGAAAAATTTCGGTGAGTTTGGATTCGGGAATGCCGGGGCCGCTGTCCCACACTTCAATCGAGAGCCAGCCATTATGACGGCGGCAGCCCAGCAGCACGCGTCCCTCTTGGGTGTAGCGAATCGCATTGGATAAGAAGTTTTGTACGATTCGGCGCAGCATCTGCGGGTCTGAGTCGACCCACAGGTGGGTCGGTACCACTTCTAAGTCCAATCCGCGATCATCCGCCATCACCTCAAACTCGGCGCGTAACGGGCGAACGATATCCGCCAGGGCAAAGTGGCTACGTCGCGGCGTCAGGGCGCCTGCGTCCAGCTTGGAGATGTCTAGCAGGGTGCTGAGCAACTCCTCAGCGGCTTGCAGCGAGTTATCGATATGGCCGACGATGCGTTGAGTATCGGTCGTCGTCACGTTTTGCATCAGTGCAGAGGTAAACAGCCGTGCCGCGTTAAGCGGCTGCAGCAAATCATGGCTGGCCGCGGCCAAAAAGCGTGTCTTGGAGGCGTTGGCGTCTTCCGCCAACTGCTTGGCCTGACGCAGCGCTAACTCGGCCTCGGCGCGGACCCGGTTCTCCTGGCGTAGCGCCGAGTTGGCTTCAGAAAGCGCCTGAGTGCGTTCACGCACGCGCTCCTCAAGCGTTTCGTTGGTCTCTTTCAGGGCAATTTCAGCCTGGCGGCGCTCGGTAATATCCTGATAAAGGGCGAAAAAGCCCAGAATCGCCTGGCTGTCGCCAAAGTGCGGCGTATACGTGACCAGCATGTAGCGCATGGCCTCATTCACCCGCAGCGAGACTTCAAAGCTGACCCGCTCGCCATTCAGCGCACGGGCGACCCATGGTGTGCGCTCTTCCGCCTGCTTGACCGGCAGCACGTCTTCAAAACGACGGCCAATAACGGCGTTGCGGTCAATATTAAACGCTTGCTCGTAGGCGCGGTTGGTAAATAAATAGCGGCACTCTTTGTCGAAGTAGGCAATCAGCGCTGGCACATTATCGGTATAGATACGGATATTGTTTTCCGAGCGGATCAGTGCCTCTTCGATCCGCTTTTGCTGGGTAATATCCTGATAAGTATACACAAAGCCGCCGCCGGGCATCGGGTTGCCCTGTACTTCCAGCACGCTGCCATCCTGGCGGTAGCGCACGTAGCGGTGGGGCTGGCCCTCGCGGATATTGTCGAGCAACAACTGTACGTGCTCTTCCGGGTCTCCTGGGCCATATTCGCCGTTGTGGGCATTGTAGCGGAAGATGCGGTCGATGGGCGCGCCCACACGAATCAAGTGATCAGGGAAGCGGAAAAGCTCCAGGTAACGCTGGTTCCACACCACCAAGCGCAGGTTCTGGTCGACCACGCTGATGCCCTGGTTGATGTTCTCGATGGTGGCTTGGAGCAGCGCCCGGTTGAACTCCAGTACCTGGGAAGCTTCATCGACAATCGAAATCACATCCGAGATGCCGATGCCGCGCCCCTGCAGCGCCGAGTTAACCACGATACGCGCCGATGAAGCGCCGAGCACCGAGGCCAGAAAACGTTCAGTAAACTGGATAATATCGATTGAGGCGCGGGTGCCGTTGTCCAGGGGCTTGCCTGCACGACGGGCGTAATCTTCAAAGGCGCGATCCACTTGGCCGGCACCGAGGAAGCGCTCGCAAAGCACTTTTAAATCACCCACGGTCGTCGCGCCTGTCCAGGGGCGGTTGACCGATGTCTGGCGTGTTTCCACACTATCCACGAACAGCGAGGCTTGAATACGCTCAACCACGCGCTGTGAAGTGACCTGAGAGACAAAGATATAGCAGAACAGGTTAATCCCGAGTGAGAGCATGACGCCGTGGGTAAAGCTGTCGCCCAAGTTGAGCCCAAACAGCGCCGTGGGTGATAACCAGTTAAGCCCCAGCGGGCCGCCTTCAAGCCACATTGTCGGAAGCACCCCGGCATTGATCATGGCGGGCATTAACAGGCTATATACCCAGATGGCAAAGCCAGCGTTCATGCCGACAATGACCCCGAGGCGATTACCGCGTTTCCAGTAAAGCCCACCAATCACCGCGGGGGCAAACTGCGCGGCGGCGGCAAATGACAACATGCCGATCGAGGCCAGCGAGGTGAATTCGGCTATCAGTTGGTAGAAACCGTAGGCCATAGCTAGTACGGCGACAATAGTCAAACGCCGCGCACGCAGCACTAGACGGCCATAATCCCGGGCCTTGGTGTCAAACCAGCGCAGCCGGAACAGCGCCGGAATTACAATCTCGTTGGAGATCATGATCGACACGGCCACCGCGGCAACGATCACCATGCCGGTCGCTGCGGAGAAACCACCGATAAAGGTAAGCAGCGTCAGCCACTGCTGCCCCGACGCCATGGATAGCGCCAATACATAGGTGTCCGGCTCGACTCCGCTTTCGGAAAACATCAGCAGCCCGGCAGCGGCCAAAGGCACCACGAAAAAGGCAATCGCCAATAGATAGAGCGGGAACAGCCAGCGGGCCTTGGTGGCATCATCAGGGTGAATATTCTCGACCACCGCTACATGGAACTGGCGGGGGAGACATAGAATCGCCAGCATGGCGAGCAGGGTTTGCGCCCAGAAGCTCTGGCCAAAGTCCTGGTTGGCCAACTGGCGCTGAAGCTCAAGCTGGCTTTCGGCGTGGCCCATTAACTCACCCAGGCCATCGAACATGCCCCAGGTGACAAAGACACCAAGGATCACAAAGGCCAACAGTTTGACCAGCGATTCAAACGCGACGGCGTGGATCAAGCCTTCGTGGTGTTCGGTGGCATCGGTATGCCGAGTGCCAAAGAGAATCGCGAAGATAGCCATCACAATGGCAACGTAGAACGCCGTATCGCCAAACAGCGGTGTGTGGGTCACATCGGAGGCATCGGTGAGCACACTAAAGGTGGTGGAGACCGCTTTCAGCTGTAGCGCGATGTAGGGCAGGGTGCCGACCAGAGCGACCAGGCTGGCAAAGGCGGCCAGCGACTGGGTTTTGCCGTAACGGGAGGCGATAAAATCGGCAATGGAGGTAACGTTTTGGTGTTTGGCAACGCGGATCATCTTTGCCAATACCGGCCAGAACAGTAAAAACGTCAATATCGGGCCAACGAAGATACTCGCAAACGACCAGCCCGCAGTGGCTGCCTGGCCCACAGCGCCGTAAAACGTCCACGATGTACAATAGATCGCGAGCGCCAGACTATAGATGATCGGGCGCCGCCGAGTGGCGCCATGGGTACGCGCGCGGCGGTCACCGTACCAAGCAATGCCGAACAAAACGGCAATATAGAGCAACGATACCGCTACCAGTAGCCCGCCGTGAAACATGCCTTTCTCCCCGCCAGAGTGTGCGACCCACTTATTATGTGTGCTAAACGTGCGCTAATAAAAAATGCTTTATTCTAGGCAAAATAGGGGGCCATGTACGACCACTACTTAGACTTACTGTTATCTTTAGGCCTGTTGTTACCTCGGCTTTCTTTATCTATGCACATACGTTGCTGAGTAGCGGTGATGTTTCGCGCAGCGTGCGTATTTCTTCAAGGATAGGGTCGCGGGAGTCTTGATCTAAGGGCACTAACTCACGGCTCTCACAATTGAGTAAATAAGGCTGGGTAATCAATATATCGGTGTGGTGACGCTCAAACTGATAAAGAATAAATTCTGCTAAGCGGGTGCCATCCTGCTCACTGAAACGAATACTTTCACTATCCACCATGCTGAACTTGGTGGTCATCGGGAAGGCAAAAGTCCAGGGACGCCATACGGCGGTGGTGCTTTCGGTTGAAATAACCGTCGCAGTCTCGGGAAGCTGCGCCTGCTTGTGTTCAAACCAGCTGTACTCCACCTGAACTTGATAGCCCAACATACCCAGCGCGCCAAACACCGGTACGATCCACTTGGGCAGACGTTTGCCGCTCAGGTTGCGCAGTATCAGGCCAATCCCGGCGGCCGCAAGGCCCGCAAAAACGGCGGCGATCAAATGCCATATCATAAAATATCCTTTCTAAAAGCCGTCTATAAGAGCTATCTATAAAAGCCATCGGGCCTCCGTTAGGAAGCCCGATGGTGAGGTCGATTCCAAAGCGTTATCGCTGTATTGCGATAACGCATCAGGAAGTAGTATGACTTAGTGATCTACCGCCATACCAGCACCTTTGGGATAGCGAACGCTTTCCACCAGATCCTGAATTTCCTGCGGCGGTGCCGCGGTCACTCTGGAAACTGCAAAGGCAATCGCGAAGTTGATCATCGCGCCCACCGCACCGAAGGAGAGCGGCGAGATGCCCAAGATCCAGTTGTCAGGCGTATTGGCCAGCGTGTTGGTGCCGGGAATGAAGAACCAGCCCAGGTACGTAAAGATGTACAGCAGGGTGCAAATCAAGCCCGCCAGCATACCGGCGATCGCGCCAGAGTTGTTCATCCGCTTGGAGAAGATACCCATCATCAGCGCAGGGAATAGCGATGCACCAGCGATACCAAAGGCGAGTGCCACCGTTTGTGCCGCAAACCCCGGTGGATTAAGCCCCAAGTAGGTGGCCAGCAGAATCGCGCCGCCCATGGAGATTCGAGCCGCTAACATTTCGCCTTTTTCGGTGATTTTCGGATTGATCATGGTCTTGATCAAATCGTGACTGATCGCCGACGAGATCGCTAGGAGCAAACCTGCTGCGGTAGAGAGTGCTGCCGCGATACCCCCTGCTGCAATCAAGCCAATGACCCAGCCGGGCAAGTTGGCAATTTCCGGGTTGGCGAGTACCAGGATGTCGTTATTAACGGTTAGCTCGTTGCCTTCCCAGCCACGGTCGGTGTAGTCAGTTGCATCATTGTAGAACTGAATACGGCCGTCTTCGTTGGTATCTGTAAAGTTGATCAGGCCTGTCTCTTCCCAGGTGCGGAACCAGTCAGGACGCTCTTCGTACAGGATCGGATTGTTTGCTGCTTCTTCGTAGTTTTCGGTTTGGCCAGCCATTTCTGGGTAGACCGTGGTCATCAGGTTCAAGCGTGCCATAGAACCTACCGCTGGTGCGGTGAGGTAAAGCAGTGCAATGAACACCAGCGCCCAACCGGCAGACCAGCGTGCATCAGCCACTTTAGGTACGGTGAAAAAGCGAATGATAACGTGGGGCAGACCGGCGGTACCGACCATCAACGACAGCGTGAACAGCACCATGTTGAGTTTATTGTCCACATCGGCGGTGTAGTCTTGGAAACCAAGCGCATTGACCACATCATCCAGTTTTTCCAGCAGCGGTACACCGGATTCAGTGTGCGTGCTGAACATGCCGAACATCGGAATCGGGTTGCCGGTCAGTTGGAAGGCAATAAATACCGCAGGAATGGTGTAAGCGATGATCAGAACAATGTACTGAGCTACCTGGGTATAGGTAATGCCTTTCATACCGCCAAACACGGCGTAGAGGAAAACGATCAGCGCAGCTAGCCAGATACCCCAAGTGTTGCTGACTTCAAGAAAGCGTGAGAACGCCACGCCCGCACCGGTCATCTGGCCGATTACGTAAGTGACTGACGCTACAATCAAACACACAATCGCCACCAGGCGAGCGGTGTTGCTGTAGAAGCGGTCACCAATGAAGTCAGGCACGGTGAACTTACCAAACTTACGCAGGTAAGGAGCTAACAGCATCGCAAGGATAACGTAGCCACCGGTCCAGCCCATAAGGAAGGTGGAGTTAGCGTAACCACCAGAGGCCAGCAGGCCCGCCATTGAGATAAACGATGCCGCTGACATCCAGTCAGCCGCAGTCGCCATACCGTTAGTGATCGGATGAACGCCGCCGCCCGCGACGTAGAAGTCTTTTGTCGAGCCTGCTCGTGCCCAAATCGCAATGCCGATATAGAGGGCAAAGGAGGAGCCTACGAACAGTAGGTTAATTGCAAACTGGCTCATACCGGCTTACTCCCCAAGTCCAAATTTTTGATCGAGCTTATTCATCTTCCAGGCATAGAAGAAGATCAGCACGATAAACGTTAAAATGGAGCCCTGTTGTGCAAACCAGAAGCCAAGATCGGTGCCGCCGACCGAAATACCGGCGAGCAGTGGGCGAAACAGGATAGCGCATCCGTAAGAAACAAATGCCCAAACAGCTAGGCATCCGAAAATTAAGCGGACGTTAGCTTTCCAGTATTCAGCAGCATTAGTTTTGTCGTCTGCCATTGTGTTGCTCTCCACTTGTGATTTTTAAGGTTGGGAAAGTTCACGAGGAATAGCGTGTGACCCATCAGGGCAATCGCACGTCGAAAGCCACTCAATCGTAAGGAGTGGTGAGCCAGCTTTCGTCAACACATCCCCTTATTATTCGATATAGACTTTCGAGTTAGTAAGTGACGTGCGATTACCCTGCATGACTCATTGTTAATACTGGGCAATAAACACAAAAAAATAAATCCCAGACTTTGGTATCAATAAACAGCTAAAGTGCTCTTTCGTTTTTGTATGTGGTTGAAAATACGAATTTTTAGGCGCTTTTTAAGCGAAGTTTGCAGGCGTTTGCAGAGCTATAGGACGATAGTCTAGTGAGCAAATATAAGTGGTTATTGGCTACTTTAAATACATGGCAAGCATTTTAAGGCTAATCGTGATTAGTAGGTGTTGAGACTTTGGTCGTGTATCAAAAGTCGCTTCGACCTTAGCGTGATAGCTAAAGGTATAACGACGTTATACTTGCTAGTTGGGAAGTGAATCCTTTATACCCGTACCACCACCTTCACATAATAATCGATTACCGTTTTTGAAGCGTTGGAAAGGCTCCTTTGATGTTGATCAATGTCGGGCGGAGTGCTTATTTACTTTATTTTCTAGTTCGCCTTTAGTTGAATGAGGTCATGCACAATGGTCGATGTGGATCTATCCCAACTGCCGTTCACGCTTCTTGACGATGAAGGTCGTGACCACATTCGCCGTGGCATTGATCTTGCGTATTTTGACCGCGACGAAATAATCCTAGAGACCGGGCAGGCGGGAGAGTTTGTTTACCTGATACATAAAGGTGAAGTGGCAGAAATCGACCCCACGCTGCCCTCGTCTACCTCGCGTATTGGTCATTACACGGCCGGGGACCTATTTGGCGCGATCAGCATTCTCAATGGTAAAAGCCGCTATCGTTTTAAGGCCGAGCAGGAGTGCTTGTGTTACCTACTGCCCAAAGCGTTGTTTCAGCAGCTTTGCCGTCATTACCCGGATTTCAGTAACTTCTTTCGCCAATCGCTAACGCATAAAGCGCGCTTACTGACTGAAAAGCGTGCCGAAGGTGGCGTCACCATGGCGGGTTTTATGTTGGCCAAGGTAAGCGAATGCATGCGTGCGCCGCTGTTAATGGCGGCGGCTACGGATATTGCCAGCGCTGTGAAGCAGCTCAACGACAGCCACGCCGACAGCCTGCTAGTAGAGACTCAAGGCAAGCTAGGCATGGTGACGAAAACCGACCTGCTCAATGGGTTGGTATTGGGTGGTAGCGCAGTGTCATCGCCGCTTGATGAGATCGCCCATTTTAATCTAGTCACCGTCGCGCCGGATCAATACTTGTTTGAAGTGCTGGTACTGATGACGCGGCATAAAGTGACGCGGGTAGTGGTGCTTGAGCAAAACGTTCTCAAAGGCGTCGTCGAACTCACCGACGTACTTAGCTATTTCTCCAGTCGCAGCTACGTGGTGAGTCTACAAGTCGAACAGGCGGGCAGTTTGGAAGCACTGTCGGCGGCCAGCCAGCGCACACCGGAGCTGGTGAAGGCGCTGATGGCACAAGGCGTAAAGCTACGTTTTGCGATGGATCTACTCGCCGCGCTGAATGGCCGTATCATGAGCAAGGCATGGGAATTCACTATTGCTGAGAAGTACCGCGAACAGAGCTGCATGATGGTGATGGGTAGCGAAGGGCGCGGCGAACAAATACTAAAAACCGATCAAGATAATGGCTTGATTCTCGCCGACGACGCGCAGTGGCCGGATCTTATGAGCCACATGCAAACGCTCACCGATACCCTAATCCAGCTTGGCTACCCGCCGTGCCCCGGCAATATTATGGTCTCGAACCCTGAGTGGGTGGCCACGGTGTCACAGTGGAAGAGCAACATTGCCAAATGGGCAAGCGAGCGGGATGGCGACAGCCTGATGAAGCTGGCGATTATGCTTGATGCTCATGCTGTGGCCGGTAACCCCGGTCTGCTTGAGAGCGTACGAGAAGAGCTATTTGAACGCTGTTCTCGTGATGAGCTGTTGCTTTCGTACTTTGCGCGCACGGCGCTACGCTTTTCCACACCGCTGACGCTGTTTGGCTCGCTGAAAAAGCCTCAGCACGGTATCGATATCAAGAAAGGTGGCATTTTTCCCATTGTTCATGGCGTTCGCACCATGGCGCTTGAGCGACGGATCAAAGCGACCTCAACACTGGATCGTTTAGACGCGCTGGCCGCCGATGGCCGCTTGGATCGCCGGTTCGCCGACGACCTGGGCGAAGCGCTGGCGCTGTTTTCCGAGCTGCGTCTCAAACAGCAGCTCACGGCCCTAGAGGCAAGTAGCACATCGCAAGAGGCGAACCGCACCAATCGTGTCGTGGTGCAAAGCCTCTCTTCGCTAGAACGCGACTTATTACGTGAAGCTTTGCATATCGTCAAAGACTTTAAGCAGCGGCTTTCCCATCGTTATCATCTGGAGTATTCGTGAGCGGAATGCGGCTGTTAGATCGACACGTGGCACTTTTTAGCGGCTCCTTGCGCACCTTATTGCGCCGCGAAAGCGACCGGCGGCGCTGTGCTGATTCTCCCTATGCCTGGCTCTTTCAGCCCTATATGGGCGAAGAACTAGTAGCGCTTGCCTGCACATCAACGCCAACGCCGACGTCACCTGTGATCAGTTTGGCCGCCGTGGTGCTTAGCCAACAGCAGGTGCGTACCAGCCGTGCTTTTGTGCTGACGTTAGGCGCACCGGGGCAGGCTAGCAATGCATCGCTGCGTCGCCACCACCTGCTGAGCCAGGCGGGGGAGGTGGCGGCGCCAAACCGCGACAATTTAAATGCGTTAGTAGAGTTTATTGGCAATCGTCCTATTGTCGGTTGGCAGTTAGACAAGCGGATTGGAGCGTTAAATGCGTTGCTGAGAAAGCGGTTGGATTTCGCGCTGCCCAATGCCCAGGTCGACGTGGAAAAGCTGCACCAGCGCCAGCTGCGGCGCTTGCACCCGGAGATAGAGGCGCGGAGTAGCTTTGCCCAAGCGCTGGCGTGCTGGCAAGTACCCGCGATGGGGATGCAGGGTGTGTTAGGCGAGGCCACTTCCAGTGCGCTGCTCTATATGCGCCTGCAGCGCATTATGGCGGAGGCTGCTTAGTGATAAGCAGCTCTGCATACGAGTAGTTGGGTCAGGGCGGTGAGTGTTGTTAGAATAGCAGTCACTTTTTTCTTGAATGCCTTCCACCCTCGGCAGTGCTTATACCATGCAATCTCTTGATCATTTTGACCCTGCTTCCCTCGGAGCCGCCCTCGCTGATGTTGAGCAAGACTCGCCAGAGCTGGCCGATGCTAAGCAGAAACGTGAATTTAACAAGCTGCAAAAGCGCCTGCGCCGAGAAGTAGGCAATGCGATTATTGATTACCAGATGATCAATGAAGGCGACCGTGTGATGGTCTGTCTCTCCGGCGGCAAAGACAGCTATACGATGCTGGAGATTTTGCGCAATTTGCAGCGCAATGCGCCGGTCAATTTCTCACTGGTGGCGGTCAATCTGGATCAAAAACAGCCCGGTTTTCCCGAGCACGTGCTGCCTGCGTATCTGGATAAGCAGGGCGTGGAATATCACATTGTCGAGCGTGATACTTATTCGGTGGTGAAAGAAAAAACGCCAGAAGGTAAAACGACTTGTGCGCTCTGTTCACGTCTGCGCCGCGGTTCGCTGTACGGGTTTGCTGAAGAGATTGGCGCCAATAAAATCGCCCTGGGCCACCACCGCGAAGATATCCTTGAAACGCTGTTTCTCAATATGTTCTTTGGCGGCAACTTAAAAGCGATGCCGCCTAAGCTGCTTTCTGATGATGGTAAAAATATCGTCATTCGGCCGCTGGCTTACTGCAAAGAGGCGGATATTGCCGAGTTTTCACGGCTGATGGAATTTCCGATTATTCCCTGCAATCTATGCGGTTCGCAGCCCAATATGCAGCGCCAGGTCGTCAAAGAGATGCTCGCTGAGTGGGACAAAAAATTCCCCGGCCGTCTGGAAAGCATGTTTAAGGCGGTAACTAATATTGCGCCTTCCCAGCTGGCGGATCGCAGCCTGTTTGATTTTGAAGGGCTAGAAGCCAAACAGGCAGAGCTATTGGCCGGGCGCATTCAGGCATTTAACGTCAGTTAACCGTTTGCTGCTCCTCTTCGGCGAGGGTGATTAAGCGCTGCATATCAAGAATATTGACCTCTCGCCCGGACACCGCCACTACGCTCTGCTGCTGAAAGCGGCTTAAAATACGGCTGACGGTTTCCACCGCTAAACCCAAATAGTTGCCGATATCGGCCCTGGGCATGGAAAGGCGGAAACTGTAGGGCGAGTAGCCACGGCGACGAAAACGATCCGAAAGTGTTATTAAAAAGCTCGCTAGCCGCTGGTCGGCAGTTTTACGTGACAGCAGGCGCATCATGCGCCGGTCATCGCGTAACTCTTTGCTCATGCTGCGATACAGTTGGCCACGCAGTTCGGGCAACTCCTCTGAGAGTGAGTCCAAGCGATCAAAGGGAATCTCGCAAACGGTGGTCGTTTCCAGGGCAATTACACTTCCTGGGTAGTGCTCCTCATCAATCCCGTCCAACCCCACTAGCTCGCTCGGGAGGTAGAAATTGGTCAGTTGCTCGCTGCCGTTTCCCTCTGAGGTGACCTGTTTCAAACTGCCTGAGCGGACCGCATAAACGCTGGTAAAGCTGTCGCCTTGGCGAAATAGTGGCTCGCCTTTTTTCAGCGGCGCACGGCGTCGAATAATGGCATCGAACTGCCCCACATCGTCTATCTCAAGGGCAAGCGGCAGGCACAGTGAGCTCAAGCTGCAGGTTTGGCAGCGAGCTTCATGGAGTAGCGAGCGTCGGCGGCTCATGGGTTCCAACATGCGTAGCTCCTTGCGTAGCGTCTTGGGTGTCAGGTAATTCTCACGCTGGGCTGAGGTAGGCTTCCTTTATTATGGAAGCTTCATTTCGTTAGCGATAGCTTGTTTACACAATCTTTGAGTAGTGCGTGCCTGAGTGCTGCGGTAGGTGAGCATCAAACGCCATGGCTAAGTGACGAATTAGCAGTCGGCCCATAGGCGTCGCGCTAAGCTGGTCGCCGCTGCGCGTCAGCAGGCCATCTCGCTCGGCGCCCTGTAAGTGCTCAAGCGCTTGCGCAAAGTAATGCGGGGCATCAATTTTCCAGCGTTGACCGATGGCGGCCAGATCAATGCGCATATCACACATTAGTCGCTCAATGACGTCCCGGCGTATCAGGTCATCGTTACTTAAGCGCAGCCCGCGAACGGTTGCCAGCTGGCCCTGATCCAGCGCTGCTTCATAGCGGGCCAGATCGCTAGGGTTCTGTGCATAGACATCATCGACGCGAGAAATTGCCGACACGCCAAGCCCGATTAAGTCGCACTGGGCGTGGCTGGAGTAGCCTTGGAAGTTGCGCTGTAGCGAGCCTTCGCGCTGGGCGATCGCCAAGCTGTCATCAGGACGAGCAAAGTGGTCCATACCGATGTGCACATAACCGGCCGCGGTGAGCATCTCTATCGTGGTACGCAGAATCGCCAGCTTCTCTTCGCTGCCCGGCAGGTCATCGACATTTATCCGCCGCTGGGGGGCAAAGCGCTCGGGCATGTGGGCGTAGTTAAACACAGAAAGCCGTGCTGGATTTAACTCGATCACTTGGCGCAGGGTGTCTGCAAAGCTTTTTTCAGTCTGAAAGGGCAAGCCGTATATTAAATCGAGATTGAGCGAATGAAAGCCCAGCCGGTGCGCTTCATCCATCAGCGTCTCGGTGAGTACTCTTGGCTGAATACGGTTAATGGCTTTCTGCACCAGCGGGCTTAAGTCCTGCACGCCTAAACTGATGCGATTGAAACCGAGCGATTGCAGGTGGCGCAGCGTAAATACGTCCGCTTCGCGTGGGTCGATTTCAATCGCGTAATCGCGATCAGACGCGGACGAGAGACCAAAGCGCGCGTCCAGACGATCAATCAAGTCGCCCATCTGGTTCAAGTTAAGAAACGTCGGTGTTCCGCCACCCCAGTGCAACTGCTTCACCGGTCGTGTGGTATCCAGGTGGCGAGCGGTCAGCACCATTTCACGGTCAAGCCGGGATAGGTACGGCTCGGCCAGGGCGGTGTTCTTGGTGGCGATTTTATTACACGCGCAGTAAAAACAAATCTTGCGGCAGAAGGGGATATGCACATACAGCGAAAGAGGACGGTGGCTGGCATTGCTGCGCTCTAACGCCTGAGTCAAATCGCTCGGGGTAAATTGGTCGTGAAACGACAACGCCGTGGGGTAAGACGTATAGCGCGGGCCGCTGGTATCGTAACGGCGCAGCAAGGCTTCATCCCACTTTTTCTGCTCCGGTGCTGCCCCGGCCATGGTTGAAGTCATCGTAGAAGAAGCCGCGGGGGCATGAACGGGCATGAAGTGGCTCCGGCGTTAAAAGGGGCGTTTTAAAGGCTGTTTTTTCAAAGCCAGAGCCAGCCTAACGCGCGGCGCCGATATAAATATTGAGCCATGTCATGTTAATGCAGGTTGTGTGCTGTGAGTGTCCACAGCTGCCACAGCGCAAAAGCAATGATCGTCAGCGCGGCCACGCTGCGCGTTGCCGGGTGACGAATCAGGTGGCTTAACTGGCGCGCGGCAAGCCCGGTGGCCAGCAGCGCAGGCAGCGTGCCCAGCCCAAACGCACCCATCAACAGTGCGCCCTGGAGCGGGTCGGCAATCGCTAAGCTCCAAGCCAGCATGGAGTAGACCAGCCCACAGGGCAGCCAGCCCCATATCGCCCCCAGCGCAAAGGCTTGGGGTAAATGAACTACTGGCATTAAACGTCGCCCTACCGGCTCGATGAAGCGCCATAGGCGGCGGCCTACCGCTTCCACTTTCAGCAGCCCTTTCCACCAGTTGGCGATATACAGCGCCATCAGGATCAGCATCAGCGCCGCAAACACTTGTAGCAGCATTCGCGCCGTGGCTGAGAGGGAAAACAGTGTGCCTAGTAGAGCTACCAGTGCGCCTGCGCTCATATAGCTAGTAATACGACCTGCATTATAGCTGAGCAGCAAGCCTCCCATACGCGCCGGATGGCGCATGCTGGGGGGGACTGCAAAAGTGAGCGCGCTCATAATGCCACCACACATGCCAATGCAATGGGCGCCGCCCATCAAACCAAACACGAACGCCGCCAGCAGTGGCGGCAGGTCAAGGCCGGTTGGATTCATGGCCGGGGCTCTTGGTCGTCGGTTGAGTTTTCGGCGGGGATAGTCGGCTTTTGCTTAGCGCGCTGAAGTTGTTGACGCTGTTCAGGGGTTAGGTCGTTCTCATCTTCATCAAACAAAATGCGGTGCGCCGGGCCTTCCAAGTCGTCGAACTGATCATTTTTCACCGCCCAAAAGAATGCCCAGACGGCGAGGCCCAGCAGAATAAGTGAAAGCGGAATGAGTAGATACAGAATCGTCATGCGGTTACCGGTGTTGAAGCGCTTGGCGAAGAGGCGGGCGGCGTCGTACGCCAGCGTGACAGCCGCAGCGCGTTACCCACCACCACTAGCGAGCTGAGCGACATACCAATGGCCGCCATCCAGGGTGGCACCAGCCCCATGGCCGCCAGCGGCAGCGCCGAAAAGTTGTAGCATACTGACCAGATCATGTTCTGGCGCATGATACGCCGGGTCGCGCAGGAAATCTCGATAGCCTCAAAAATCCGCATCAGGCGTGGGCTGAGCAGCACCGCGTCGGCGCGGGTGCGGGCTAAGTCCGTCGCACCGTTCATGGCAATTGCCACATCAGCACCGGCTAACACCGGCACGTCGTTGATGCCGTCACCAATCATCACCACGGTTTCGCCAGCGGCTTGAAGCTCTTTCATCCGGGCCAGTTTGCCTTCTGGGCTGGTGCCTGCGTGCCACGTCGTTATGTTGAGTTGGTTGGCCAGGCTCTCCACAGCATCGACGGTATCACCGGAGAGCAGCTCCACGGTTAGCCCCTGGGCCTGTAGGGCTTTGATCGTGGCAGCAGCGTCATCACGAATGCCATCATGAAGACCAAACCAGGCGCGGGGTTCGCCGTTTTCGCTCAGCAGCAGCCATTGCCCCCTGGCGGGTGCCGAAATGGGTTCTCCAGTGGAAAATTCTGGTTTGCCCAGCTTCCAGCGCGCGCCGTTTAGCGTGCCCTCTAGTCCTTGACCGGTATGGCTATGAATATCTTTTGCCTGAAGCGTTGCATCCCGAAACGGACGAAAGGCGCGGGCGATAGGGTGTTCTGAGTGGGCTTCGAGCGCCGCGGCAATCGCCTGGGCACGATCGGCGGTTAATTCGCCGAACGGTTTGGTCTGGGTCAGGTGCATCTCGCCGCGGGTGAGCGTGCCGGTTTTGTCAAAGATTACCCGGGTTACGTTGGAGAGCGTCTCCATGGCATCGGCGCGGGTGATCAACACGCCGCGCTTGCGCAATTGGCCGTGGCCTGCGGTCAGGGCCGCGGGAGTCGCCAGTGCCAGCGCACAAGGGCAGGTCACGACCAGCACCGAAAGCAGTACCCAGAGCATCCGCGAGGGGTCGATAAACCACCAGGCGATGGTGATGCAGGCGGTCACCACTAACAGGCGAAGTACAAACAGGTGGGCCATGCGTGCTGCCATCTGGGCCAGCCGCGGACGGCTGGCAAAGGCGCGGTCGGTGAGATCGACAATGCCCGCCACACGGGCATCGCGCCCGGCGTGGGTAACTCGGATCACCAGCGGGTTTTCCATGTTCTGACTGCCGCCGATAATGCGGTCGCCCACCCGACGGGTGACCGGTAGATATTCGCCGGTCAGCATGGATTCATCCAGGCTCGATTCACCCTCCTCGATCACGCCATCGGCAGGCACGCCGTGGCCGGGCTTGATCAAGACTCGATCATCCGGGGCGAGTTCGCTAGCGGGCAGAATGCGTTCGCTGCCGTCGCTTTCCAGTCGTGTGGCCGAGATTGGCAGTACGCCGCTCAGCGCATTGCCGCTATGCCCACTGCGGCGCCTGGCGCGGCCTTCCACGTAGCGCCCAAACAGCAAAAAGAAGGTGAACATGGCGACCGAGTCAAAATAGACCTCGCCGACGTTAAACAGCACCGCATAGCTGCTGGCAAGATAAGCTCCACCGATCGCCAGCGACACTGGCACATCCATCCCCAGTACGCCGGTGCGCAGGTCGCGCAGGGCATTGCGAAAGAACGGCTGGGCGGAGAAAAATACTACCGGCGTTGCTAAGGCAAACGAGAGCCAGTGGAACAGCGCGTAGAAATCGTCGCTGATTTCACCGGGGCCGGAGACATAAATGGGGATCGAGAACATCATCACCTGCATCATGCCTACTGCAGCGATGATCAATCGCCGCACGTTCATGCGCTCTTCATGCTGCATGCGTGCTTGGGCTTGATCCGGTTCGTAAGGTTGAGCGTCGTAGCCAATTGCAGCCAGTTCGGCTAGTAGTTGCGAGAGTTTAAGCTGCTGCGGGTCCCAACTCACGCGCAGTCGGTGGTGGGTTAAATTAACCGCGCTGGTGGTAATTCCCTCCAACGCATTCAGGCGGTGTTCAATCAGCCACGCACAGGCGGCGCAGGTAATGCCTTCAATGGCGAGGGTGGCTTTGACGTTGCCCTCATCACCATCAGGGTGAACAAACTGCGCCTGCAGGCCGGGGTCGTCAAACACCGACCACGTGTCTGCTTTGGCGGCTTGGTGTTCATCGGGGCGTTCGGGAAGTTCGGTCCGGTAGCGGTAGTAGCTCTCTAGCCCGCCGTCGACAATGGCATGAGCCACCGCTTCGCAGCCGGGGCAGCAAAGCGGGTGGGTGTGGTCATCCAGGGTAATCGTCCAGGGTGCCGCAGCGGGCACCGGGTTACCGCAGTGGTAGCAGTCAGAGGCAGGCACGGCGTTGCTCATTCGCTTTCTGGACGCCCTCCTGGCAATAGCGCGACGCTCTTTTCTTTCGGGAACGTCGCTTCACCCGTCAGGCGCCAGTCGGCATCTTCTAGTGCGGGCTGAATCTGTAGGTACCAGCGGTAGCGCAGGTTGTCGGGCCCCTGGGTGATATAGCGGCCGTCACGGACATGCTCAAGTATGAACGATTGATCACGGTCATCCTCGGTAGGGAAGATGAGGTCCAGATAGAGCTTGTCGGGACGCGCATCGCCGCTTAAATCAACCACGATGTCGCTGGTCATCGGATCAAGACGTAGCTCGGCGCTTAAGTTCAGAGCGCGCGCCTGCTCCTGCTTGGCAAGTACCATATTAATGGCTTTGCCATGCTCGTAGTAATCCTCCTGCACTACCATGCCATCAAAACTTTTAACTGACATAACGGCAAAGGTAATGCTGAACATAATGGATGAGAGCAGAATGCCGATCAGAAACCATGGCCAAAACTGCTTGTACCAGGGGATCACCTTCTCGCTAGAGGGTAGGGATGACATCGTCGTTTATCTCCTAATATCGCCCAGGAAGCGGGCATCCCGCTCAAGGCGAATACGTTCGTCTTGCTGAGCCTGCAGTGTGAATACAATGTCGTGACTGGGTTGCTGTAGTTCGTCAGGGCTAGCGGTCACCGTAACGACTTCTAAGCGCGACTCACCCGCAGGCACGTCAATCATATTGCTCTCTAAGGCTAAACTGGGCAGCCCGGAAACGCTCAGCTGGTAAGTGTGATCCTGGTCATCAAGGTTACGAATGGTCAGGGTAAACACATTACTAATCAGGCCGTCGCGGGTCGTTTGGTAAAGTTGGGTGCGCTCGCGCTCAGCGTCAAAGTTAAGTGGCATGCGGTCATTAATCGCCCAGGCAAAAGTGCCTATCATTAGCACCAATGCGGCAAAGTAGCCTAGCAGGCGAGGGCGCATTATATGGCTCTTTTTGCCCTCAAGCGCGTTTTCGGTAGTGTAGCGTATCAGCCCTCGTGGGTAGCCCATTTTGTCCATCACGCTGTCGCAGGCGTCGATGCAGGCGGCGCAGGTGATGCACTCATACTGCAGCCCATCGCGGATATCGATGCCGGTGGGGCAGACCTGCACACACAGGTCGCAGTCGATACAGTCGCCGTAGCCCGATTGCCGCGCTTCCTGGTGGCTCAGCCCTTTTTTGCGATGCCCGCGAGGTTCGCCGCGGGACTCATCGTAGGAGACAATCAGGGTGTCACGGTCAAACATTACCGATTGAAAGCGGGCATAGGGGCACATATAAATGCACACCTGTTCACGCAGCCAACCCGCGTTCAGGTAGGTGAATACCAGGAAAAAGCCCACCCAGAAGTAGGACCAGCCATGGGCTTCAAATGTTGGTAACTCCGCCACTAAATCGCGAATCGGTGTGAAATAGCCCACAAAGGTGATGCCGGTAGCGAGCGCTATCAGTAGCCAAGCGGTGTGCTTGGCAGTTTTACGCCACGCCTTATCCGCTGTCATCGGCTGATCGTCGAGCTTGATGCGCCGATTACGCGAGCCTTCGATGCGGTGTTCAAGCCAGATAAACAGAAAGGTCCAAACGCTTTGCGGGCAGGTATAACCACACCACACCCGACCAGCAAAAACGGTAATAAAGAACAGCCCAAAAGCACAAATGATCAACAGCCACGACAGCAGTATGAACTCCTGCGGATAAAACGTGGCGGTAAAGATATGGAATTCACGATTAGGCAGGTCGAATAGAATGAGTGGCCGGCCGCCAAGGTTAATCCAGGGCACTAGGAAAAACATCATCATTAACGCCCAATTAGTACTGCGGCGTAGTTTCTGGAAAATACCTTTAATTTCTCGCACATAAATGTGACGCCGTTTGGCGTACATTTCCTGAGTAACCGGTTGTTGTGGAGGAGTGTGATGCCCCACCGGATTCGGCGTGACGTCTTGGGTCGGTATCTTTTCCATGGCGGTATTCCCGGCTCAGAAGGCAGGAGAGAGTGCACCCTAGTCTCGTAAAGGCGGTGCATGGTCAATATTGTATCGGTTTGCGCATAAAGAAAGGGTGCGGTTTGAGGCCGCACCCTTGCTTGGCTAGTAGGGCTGACTAGTCAATTAGTCCGCTAAGCGCAGGCTATATACGTAGGCAGCGACCAGGTGAACACGCTCTTCACCAATATAAGCCGCTTGCGCCGGCATATGACCGTTACGGCCATTGCGTAGCGTTTGACGGATGGAGTCACCTACCTCTTGGCCGGGCGCCAAGTAGAGCCAGGTATTGTCGGTCAAATTAGGCGCGCCGAGGGCTGTATTACCCGTGCCGCTTGGGCCGTGGCAAGCCGCACAGACTGCTGTGAAAGTGCTTTCGCCCTGTTCAGCTTGTGCCTCGTCATGCGCTTCATCAGACAGCGAGAGCACGTATTGAGACAGGTTCTCAATATTGTTCTGCCCTAGCTGCTGCCAGGAAGGCATCAGACCGTTACGGCCATTCGTCAGCGTTTGAACGATATTGTCGGGCTCTCCGCCGTATAACCAGTCGTCATCGGTCAGGTTCGGGAAGCCGTAGCCACCTTGCGCGTTAGAACCGTGACACACTGCGCAGTTGTTCTGGAAAATGCGTTCCGCCACCTGCATCGCTTCGTTATCTTCGGCTAGCTCAGGAATAGGCACTTCCTGATACTGGGCAAAAATCGGTGTGAAGCGTTCTTCTGCTTGTGCAACTTCCTCTTCCCACTGGCCCTCTTGCGACCAGCCCAGCACCCCGGCGTAGTTGCCAAGGCCGGGATAAAGAACGAGATAACCCAGCGCAAAGATCACCGTCAGAATGAACAGTTTGAACCACCACTGAGGCAGTGGATTGTCATACTCTTCAATACCGTCGGCAGCGTGGCCAGTGGTTTCTACGTTGCCTTCAGCATCCGGCGTTTTATCGGTACGACGGTTGGAGAGCAATATCCATACGCTCAGCGCAATTGTGCCCAGCGTAATGATAATGATCCAGGCACTCCAGAAGCCGGATAGGGAGTCACCCCATAAATTATTCATAACTTCTTATCTCCCCTGTCTTGGCGGGAATGCGCTTCGCTATCGCGTTCATGCGACGCGTGCTTGTCACTGGTCGGTTGCTCATCTTCATCGGCAAAGGGCAGGTTGGCCGCTTCGTCGAAGTCTGGCTTGCGTCGCTTGGAGTACGCCCAAAGGGCGATGCCGATAAAAGCGAAAATCAAGATCAGCGTGATGAGTCCGCGAAAAGTTCCCGTATCCATAACTTAACGAGTGCCCTCGAGCACGGTTCCGAGCTGCTGTAGATACGCGACCAGGGCAGTAATTTCCTGGGTGCCGCGGACATCTGCAGTTGCATTGGCGATATCTTCGTCGGTATACGGCACACCTAGCTGACGCAGCGTGCGCATCTTTCTCGGTGTGGCGTCACCATCGAGGGTGTTTTCAAACAGCCAGGGGTAAGCCGGCATAATTGACTCGGGTACTACATCCCGCGGGTTGTAGAGGTGAGCACGGTGCCAGTCGTCGCTATAGCGGCCGCCTACACGCGCCAGATCCGGCCCGGTACGCTTGGAACCCCACAGGAAATTGTGCTCATAAACCTGCTCACCCGCCACGTTGTAGTGGCCGTAGCGCTCGGTTTCAGCGCGGAACGGGCGAACCATTTGTGAGTGACAGCCCACGCAGCCTTCACGGCGATAGATGTCACGGCCTTCCAGTTCCAGCGCTGATAGAGGCTCCAGACCTTCAACCGGCTCGGTGGTCTGCTTCTGGAAAAACAGTGGCACCACCTCAGCCAAGCCGCCGAAACTGATCACGACAAGGATCAACACGGCAAGCAGGCCAACGTTCTTTTCGACAATCTCGTGTTTCATTGGTCTCAACTTCCCCGGTTTAAGCAGCTTGTGGCGCTGAATGGCTGATGGCCTCACGACGCTTAACGGTCATGTAAACGTTAAATGCCATGATCAGCATGCCGGTAACCCAGAAGAGGCCGCCGATTAAGCGCACAAAGTAGCCCGGCGCGCTGGCTTCAACGGCTTCAACGAAGGTGTACATCAGGGTGCCGTCAGGGTTGATCGCACGCCACATCAGGCCTTGCAGAATGCCGTTAACCCACATGGAGGCGATGTAGAGCACGGTGCCAATAGTGGCCAGCCAGAAGTGCACGGCAATCAGGTTGACGGAGTGCATTTCAGTGCGACCGAATACGCGCGGGATCAGGTGGTACATTGAGCCGATAGTGATCATCGCTACCCAGCCGAGCGCACCGGAGTGAACGTGGCCAATGGTCCAGTCCGTGTAGTGCGACAGCGCGTTGACCGTTTTAATGGCCATCATCGGGCCTTCAAACGTCGACATGCCGTAGAACGATAGGGCCACTACCAAGAAGCGCAGTGTCGGATCCGTGCGTAGCTTATGCCAGGCCCCTGACAAGGTCATCATGCCGTTGATCATGCCGCCCCAAGAGGGCGCCAACAGGATGATCGACATGATCATGCCCAGCGACTGTGCCCAGTTCGGCAGCGCCGTGTAGTGCAGGTGGTGCGGACCTGCCCACATGTAAATCATGATCAGCGCCCAGAAGTGGACGATGGAAAGACGGTAAGAGTAGATCGGTCGCTCAGCCTGCTTCGGCACGAAGTAGTACATCATGCCCAGGAAGCCAGCGGTCAGGAAAAAGCCTACCGCGTTATGGCCGTACCACCACTGCACCATGGCATCCACCGCACCAGCGTAGATCGAGGTGGAGTACATCGGGGTAACCGGGATCGCCGCGTTGTTGACGATATGCAGCACTGCAACGGTTAAAATAAACGCCGCAAAGAACCAGTTCGCCACATAAATATGCGACGTGGTGCGCTTTTTAAGCGTCATCAGGAACACGATGGCATAGCTGATCCAAACGACTGCAATCAATATATTGATCGGCCACTCTAGCTCAGCGTACTCCTTGGTCGTGGTGTAGCCCATGGGGAGCGACACGATCGCTGAGATAATAACGGCTTGCCAGCCCCAGAACGTAAAGGCCGCCAGCCTGTCCGAGAATAGCCGTGTCTGGCACGTTCGTTGAACAACGTAATAGGACGTTGCAAAGAGCGCCGAGCCACCAAAAGCGAAAATAACGGCGTTAGTGTGTAACGGACGCAGTCGCCCGAAGCTGGTCCAAGGTATGCCGAGGTTCAGTTGCGGCCAAACCAGTTGCGAGGCGAGGATGACACCAACGGTCATTCCCACGATGCCCCACACAACGGTCATAATCGCGAACTGCCGAACTACCTTGTAGTTGTAGGTCGGGTGTTCAAGTGCTGTGCTCATTTCATGTTCCCATCGAACGCGGTTAGGGGGTAACCCGTGGCATTTTGCACGGATGCGGCCACCCGCTTGATGATGCAGGTCAAGATCCGACGAGGATTCTAGCGCAGCCGAGGCTTAAGCTGAACATGCCAATAGGTTAATCATTGAATTATTAGGAGCGGTGCATGTCACATTACGCTTTGTCTGACTACATTTCGCTAACGCCAGACGCATTAAGCGAAGAGACTCATCTCGACTCAAACGGCTGTTATTTGGTGCAGGGCATGGGGCCGTTGGCGGTTCATGGTGAGGCCAAAATAGGACGCTTGCTGTTTGCCCATGGCGCTGGCGCCGGCCAGCAGTCCGCTTTCATGCGTCAATTTGTCACCTCTTTGGCTGGGCGGGGCATACAAGTTCTATGTATTGATTTCCCCTATATGCAGCAAATGCAGGAAACCGGCAAGCGACGCCCACCGCCTCCGATCGCGCAGACGCTTGCCCAGTTTGCCGAGTGGTATGCGCTACTTGATTCCCTGTTTGACGGGCCGCTTTGGGTTGGGGGGAAATCAATGGGCGGCCGCGTGGCGACGCTGTTAGCCAGTCAACAACCGTGCCCTGGTGTCGTGGTGGCCGGTTACCCGTTTCATCCCACCAAAGTGCCGGAAAAGCTTCGTTTGGAACACTGGCCGACGATTACTTGCCCCATGCTAGTGATACAAGGCGAGCGAGATCCTTTCGGTACTCAGGAGGAGGTCACAAGCTATACGCTGCCCGCTAATGCACAGCTGGCTTGGCTGAAAGATGGCGATCACGATTTCAAGCCACGGCGCTCTTCTGGGCTAACGCAAACGTTTTTGATTGACGAAGCCACCCAGGTTGCGGCATCCTTCGTCCGCGTTCACAGCCAAGGCTTGAAAGAAGAGGGCAACGCGCTAGCTTAAAAGCAGTTTTTAAGCGCAGCATGTTGACATTGAAACAACCTTCTGTAGAATGCAGCGCCACGTGACCAGCGGGTGGTTAGCTCAGTTGGGAGAGCACCAGCCTTACAAGCTGGGGGTCACTGGTTCGAACCCAGTACCACCCACCATATTTAGTAATCGCTAAAATGGTTGGAATCGTGAAGTAAAAAGTAAGATTAAGCTTTGATGTGCATAACGGACCGGTAGTTCAGTCGGTTAGAATGCCGGCCTGTCACGCCGGAGGTCGCGAGTTCGAGTCTCGTCCGGTCCGCCAACATCAAATCAGTATCTGCTTTATGAGCAAGTAGCATTAAAGTACGTTATCGCTATTCGGACCGGTAGTTCAGTCGGTTAGAATGCCGGCCTGTCACGCCGGAGGTCGCGAGTTCGAGTCTCGTCCGGTCCGCCACGATAACTGCTAAGCAAGGTTGATAAGTGCCTGTAGGACTTATTAGCAGATTGGGTGGTTAGCTCAGTTGGGAGAGCACCAGCCTTACAAGCTGGGGGTCACTGGTTCGAACCCAGTACCACCCACCATCGCCTACCATTTAAAGCGCCTCTGAACCGCTGCAAATGCTATGCATATGATGGTTGTAGTAGTAATGCGCCTTAACGTGGACCGGTAGTTCAGTCGGTTAGAATGCCGGCCTGTCACGCCGGAGGTCGCGAGTTCGAGTCTCGTCCGGTCCGCCATTAAGCGTTTAGATTGAAAATGTAATATCGGCATCAGCCGAACGAATTCCAAAAAAAGCCCGGATCATTGATCCGGGCTTTTTTATTGCGTGCAGCCCGTAGGCTGCACGCTAGCCTTAGCCGATAGCGCTGACACCCGCTTTGGCAACTTGTACGTCCTGGTCGGGTTTAACGCCGGAAATGCCCACGGCACCCACCACATGGCCATCCACTGTGATCGGCACACCACCTGAAAGTAGACCCTGCAGCGGTGCAGAAATAAACGCTGTACGGCCGCCGTTAATCATCTCTTCAAATACCTGGGTCTCTTTACGACCTAGCGCTGCGCTGCGCGCTTTTTGCGTGGCAACATCGGCACTGAAAGGGGCGGCACCATCTAAGCGGCGCAGGCCCAATAAGTGGCCGCCGTCGTCGGTTACTGCGATAGTGACCGGCCAGTTATTGCTGTCGGCTTCTTTTTGCGCCGCGTCTAATACATTGATGACATCGGCTTGAGCGAGGATGGCTTTTGTTTGCATGGTGTAATCCTTTTTAAGGCAGGGAGTGAGTCGCCGCGCTATTAAGTAGCAGCGCGGCGGTAGGGGTTAAAGAGTAACCACTAGCGCTAGGGAAGTGCCGCATCGACGATTTCAACCCAGTGGCGCACCGGCGTACGGTTGGCGCCAGCCAAGTGGGTTTGACAGCCGATATTGGCAGTGACAATCATCTCTGGATTACCGGCCTCCAGGGCATTGAGCTTATTGTCGCGCAGTTGGGTGGCAATTTCCGGTTGAGTAATCGAGTAAGTGCCCGCCGAGCCGCAGCAGAGGTGCGCATCCTGCACCGGCGTTAACGAAAAGCCGAGCTTGGTGAGTACGCCTTCCACTGCACCGTTAAGCTTTTGCGCGTGTTGCAGCGTACAAGGGCAGTGAAATGCCAGCCGCTTGGATTCTTTAACGTTCAATGCTTCCAGGGGCTCATCGCGCAAGATTTCGACAATGTCTTTGGCCAGGGTGCTGACCTTTTGCGCTTTAACGGCGTACTCAGGATCATCCTTGAGCATATAGCCATACTCTTTAACAAAAGCGCCGCAACCGCTGGCGGTTTGAACGATGGCTTCAGCGCCTTGTTCAATATAGGGCCACCAAGCGTCGATATTGGCGCGCATACGAGCCCGCCCATCGTCCTGGGCGTTGAGGTGAAAATCAACCGCGCCACAGCAGCCTGCTTCAGCTACCGGCGTTACGCTAATGCCGAGCCGATCTAGGATCCGCGCGGTAGCCGCATTGGTATTGGGTGACAGCCCCGGCTGCACGCAGCCTTCCAGAATCAGCACTTGCCGGGTATGACGGTGCGCATCAGGGCGTACGCCTGCATCTATCGGTTCAGCGGGCATTTTATTGCGTAGCTTGCTAGGCACCAGCGGCTTAAAGGTTTGGCCCAGCTTTAGCAGTGCCTGAAAGCGTTTAGGCTCGACCATCATCTTACGCAGCGCATAGCGCTGAGCCCGCTCGCCAGCAGGGCGGGGCACCCGGCGCTCAATTTCGGCACGGCCAATGTTGAGCAGCTTGTGGTACTCCACGCCTGAAGGGCAGGTGGTTTCACAGTTAAGGCAGGTCAGGCAGCGGTCAAGGTGCAGGCGAGTCTCTTCGGTGACTTGGTCGTCATCGTCGCGGCTCTCAAGCAGCTCCTTCATTAGATAGATGCGTCCGCGGGGGCCGTCACGCTCATCGCCCAGCAGTTGGTAAGTCGGGCAGGTGGCATTACAGAAACCGCAGTGAACGCAGGTGCGCAAAATACGATCTGCTTCCTGAATGTGCGGCTTCTGACGGTCGGCGTCGGTAAATTGCGTCTGCATGTCAGCTCTCCTGATTAAAACGCCGCATAAAGACGACCGGGATTAAAAATGCCATGGGCATCCAGCTCCGCCTTCAGGTTACGGTGATATTTTTCCACTACCTTGTTGAGCGGAGTGAAAGGCTCGGCGGCGCCGCCCTGAGCGTGCGGCGTGTAGCAGGTGGCATGGCCGCCTGCCGCTTCGCAGGCGGCGCGCAGCGTACTGGCGTCTAGGGAGGTTTTTAGCCAGCGCTGACAGCCTGCCCAGTCATAGAAGATATCTGTTTCAGGGATATCCAGCGTCAGTGGCGCGGTGTGTGGCGGCAGCGATAGCCGCCACAGGGCTTGGCCATCGCTAAGCTGAAAGAACGCGTGGCTATGATCGCGCAGCGAGGACCAGAAGCTGGCGTCAAGCGGCTCGCCACCCAGATGTGATTGGGTCGCGCTGACCGAGCTTTTGCCACCCTCTAAGCGCAGAAAGAGCTCGCCGTTATGCCAAGCAGCAGCGGTAATCGGCATCGGCTGGCGACCCAGCTCGGCGAGTTTTTTAAGCGCGTCGGCTAGGTTGAGAGACAGGCGTAAGCTGTGCGTGGCAGTGGGAATAGGCAGCACTTTAAACGAGATATCGGTTAGCACGCCGAGGGTGCCCTGGGCGCCGGCCATTAAGCGCGACAGGTCGTAACCGGCGACGTTCTTCATCACTTCACCGCCAAAGCGCAGCAGCTTGCCCTCTTGGGTGATCACCCGCGTACCCAGTACAAAATCACGCGCGGCACCCGCCCAGGGGCGGCGTGGGCCGGAGAGCCCCGTGGCGACCGCGCCACCAATGGTAGAAGCTTCGCCGAAGATAGGCGGCTCGAAGGCCAGCATTTGGTGGTTTTCCGCCAGCGCTGCGTGGAGCGCGCTTAGCCGCGTACCGGCACGGACGGTGACGACCAGCTCCACGGGATCGTAAGAGACGATGCCGCTATGGGCCGCTAAATTGAGCGCTTGGCCTTCCACCGGGCGGCCATAAAAGGCGCGCGTGTCTCCGCCTACAATACGCAGCGGTGTTCGGTCGGCGTAGGCGCTGCTGACCTGTTCGCACAGCTGATCGGCGATATCTTGGTCGGCAGCGTGTATCGCTAGTTCGGTCATGGTGGTTCCTTGTGGCATCAGAAGCGTGGCAGCTCCGGATGCGGTAACTCGTTGTTATGCACATGCATGGCGCCAAATTCCGCACAGCGCGCCAGGGTAGGAATATTCTTGCCGGGGTTGAGCAGTCGCTGTGGATCAAAAGCGGCTTTCAGCGCATGAAAAACGCTGATCTCATCCGGCTGGAACTGGCTGCACATTTGGTTGATTTTCTCGCGACCAACGCCATGCTCACCGGTAATTGAGCCGCCTGCCGCGACACAAAGCTCAAGAATCTTGCCGCCCACCTCTTCGGCAAGCGCCAGTTGGCCCTCTTTATTGGCATCAAACAGGATCAGCGGGTGCATGTTGCCGTCGCCAGCGTGGAATACGTTGGCAACTGCCAGGCCGCTCTCCTCGGAAAGCGCGGCAATGCCTTTGAGTACGCGGGGGAGTTCGCGGCGTGGAATCGTGCCGTCCATGCAGTAGTAGTCGGGTGACATACGACCCACCGCCGGGAAGGCGTTCTTACGCCCGGCCCAGAACTTGGCGCGCTCGGCTTCATCGCGGGCCTGCTGAATATTGGTGGCTCCGGCTTTTTCCAGCACGCGACGCACGGTGTCGCAATCGTCGTCCACATCGGCCTCAACGCCGTCCAGCTCGCAGAGCAGAATGGCTTCGGCGTCGAGGGGGTAACCCGCTTTGACAAAATCTTCGGCGGCTTTGATGGCGAGCTTATCCATCATTTCCAAGCCGCCAGGAATGATTCCCGCCGCGATGATATCGCCCACCGCACGGCCGGCTTTTTCGACATCGTCGAAGCTGGCCATCAGTACCTTGGCGGTTTCCGGCTTGGGCAGCAGCTTAACGGTAATTTCGGTGACCACGCCGAGCATGCCTTCAGAGCCGTTCATCAAGGCTAATAGGTCGAAGCCGGGGGCATCGAGCGACTCGGCGCCCAGTGTCATGGCTTCGCCCTCAATGGTGAGTACGTCCACCCGCATCACGTTATGCACCGTTAGGCCATATTTTAAGCAGTGAACGCCGCCAGCGTTTTCAGCCACGTTACCGCCGATCGAGCAGGCAATTTGTGAGGAGGGGTCGGGGGCATAATAAAGCCCGTAAGGCGCGGCGGCCTCGGAGATCGCCAGATTACGCACGCCGGGCTGTACACGGGCCATGCGCGCATCAGGGTCCACACTCAGTATTTTGCTAAAGCGCGACATGACCAGCAGCACGCCTTGCTCCAGTGGCAGCGCACCGCCAGAAAGGCCAGTGCCCGCACCGCGGGTAACGACGGGCACGCCCAGCGCATAGCAGCGCTTCAGTAGCCCTTTTACCTGCTCCAGGGTTTCAGGCAGTGCCACCAGCATCGGTAGCACGCGATAGGCCGCTAGCCCATCGCACTCAAAGGGGCGGAGGTCTTCTTCACGGTGCAGCAGCGTCATATCCGGGACCGCTTGCTGCAGGTCGCTCAAGACCTCGCTTTTATCTCGCTGAACCAATTCGCCGTCCAGACGCTCATCAAAGAGGATATTCATCACGACATCCCATGCTTATTATCATTAAAGGCAAACGTTGAAAATTTAGGCGCATACCGCCAGCTAGCATGGCCTCAATTTGAGCTTTTTTTATCCATCTGTCTAGGTGGTGGTGCATTGGTCTGACCAGTAATTGGTCGACAGTGATGCCTTCTTTGTTTAGTACTGGGTGAAGTACTGGCAAGCTGGTCATATTGCCCATCAGGAGAGAAAGAATGGCAGCAGAAAATCAAGCCTTGTCACCCGGGCAGCGAAGGCCGGATCAAGTGGCCACCCGGCTTGAGCGCCTTATTCTTGATGGCGTTTTTCGCCCCGGCCAGCTGCTTCCTTCTGAACGACGGCTGTGTGACCGGTTGGGCGTCTCCCGCGCATCGCTGCGTGAGGGATTAAGAATTCTGCGCAGCAAAGGAATTATCGATACCCGGCAGGGCCACGGCTCAACGGTAGCTACGCTGCTGCCCGTCAGCAATCAAAGCCCTTTAATGCACTTGTTTAAAGACCATCCACGTACGCTGTTTGATCTGCTGGAAGTGCGTGCTCTACTGGAAGGGGAGTCGGCGTGGTTAGCGGCAAACAGAGGCACTTCGGCCGACCGAGTGTTGATCACGCGGCGTTATCGTGAAATGGCCGACTACGTGGAATCAGCCGAGACGATCGATGTCGAGCGTCTTGCCAGGCTCGATCACGCTTTTCATTTAGCGGTTTCCCAAGCCTCGCACAACCCGGTACTGGTACACACGCTGCAAAGCCTGACCGACTTACTGCTTAGCTCGGTTTTCGCTTCGGTCAAACACCTTTATCATTTGCCGGTACCGCGGGCGATGATCAATCAGCAGCATGCCCAATTGCATAATGCCGTTGTCAGCGGCGAGGCGGCGCAGGCAAAACAGGTTGCGCTGGAGCATCTCTCCAGCATTAGCCAACTGCTGCGTGATCTGGAGGTAGAGCATGATCGGCTGGAGCGCTCCTCCATGCGCCTTGAGGAGTGGCAATAGAAAAGCCAACAACCAAAACACTAATAACAACCCAGGAGGTTAATGTGGCACTTTATCAATACGGCGAGCATCGCCCTGAGATTCACGACGATGTTTACATTGCGGAAACGGCCGATGTAATCGGCCAGGTCACGTTAAAGGCGCGCTCAAGCGTTTGGTATCAAGCCGTGTTGCGCGGTGATACCGACCATCTTGAAGTAGGCGAAGAGAGTAATATTCAGGATGGCGCGGTGCTTCACGCAGATCCAGGCTTTCCGCTCAAGGTAGGTAAAGGCGTAACTGTTGGGCATCAGGCAATGCTGCATGGCTGCACCATCGGCGATGGGTGTTTAATCGGGATTCAAGCCGTAGTGCTTAATGGGGCAGTGATTGGTGAGAACAGCCTGGTGGGTGCCGGTGCCTTTATTAAGGAAGGCGCAGTGTTTCCGCCCAACTCGCTAATCGTTGGCTCGCCTGCCAAGGTAGTGCGGGAGCTTTCCGAAGAAGCGGTTGTGGGACTGAAGAAGAACGCTCAAAGCTATGTTGAACGCGGCAAACTCCATAGCCAGCAGCTAAAACGCATCGATTAATGCGTAAAACCAGATGTGCTAAATAGCAAACCCCCAGGCCTTGGCCTGGGGGTTTGCGTTTCTAGCGTCGTTATTTTAGCCAGAGCTACTTCACGGTCACATTAACGGATCCGTTACGCCAATCACGTAGAACGCAATAAGGGCGATGATACCGGTAAAGATGAGATAGTAGATCGTCGGCAGAATCGTCTTACGGATGGTGGCCCCTTCACGGCCAAGCAGACCCACCGTTGCTGATGCCGCAACCACGTTGTGGATAGCGATCATGTTACCTGCCGCCGCACCGACTGCTTGTAGTGCCACCATCATGGCGGTGGATAGACCTAGGGTTTCAGCAACACTGAACTGGAATTCTGCCAGCATCAGGTTCGAAACCGTGTTGGAGCCTGCGATGAAGGCACCCATCGCACCGACCGCCGGGGCAAAGAAGGGGTAGATGCCGCCAACACTGTCGGCCACCGCCTGTGCCATCATCACCGGCATCGAGACCAGGTCCGCACCGTTAACGCCGGAGTTGATCAGGATACGTACCATCGGCACGGTAAAGATCAGCACGAAGCCAGCACCAAAAATGGTTTTAGTGGATTCCGACACCGCTGCGCTCATTTTTTGCGGATTCATGCGATGCAGGAAGTAGGTCACGATAACCACGGCCAGGATGATACCGCCCGGCAGGTAGAGCGGCTGAACACCGCCGCTAACACCCGCTTCACCCAGAATATTGTTCCAGCTAAGGTTAATCGAGGTCAGCGCGACGCGTAGCGGTTCGATGGTGCGCGAAGCGACCAGGAATAGCGCCAGCAATACGTAGGGTACCCAGCCTTTGAAAGTGGACATCGGGGCTCTGCCGACAACGTCATCCAGCTTGATCTGCAGGTTGCCGATCCACTCGTCTGGCCACGAAGTCGATTCAGGGAAGTCCCAGGTATCTTTAGGCATCAGGAAGCCGCGTTTGGCCGCCGGAACCACAATCGCCAGGCCTACCATGGCGCCGATCATCGACGGGAACTCAGGGCCGAGCAGCACGCCTACCAGCATGTAAGGCACCACGAAGCAGATACCGGTGAAGATGGCGAAGGGAGTAATCGACAGCCCCTCTTTCCAGGAGCGGTTAGCGCCGAAGAAACGCACCATGACGGTGACCAGAATCAGCGGCATTAAAATACCCACGATGCCGTGAGTGATCGCCACTTCGCTGGTTACCAGTTGGAAGAAGACATCCCAGCTGGAGCCTACCGAGTCAAGTTCAGTGGTAATGCCCGCTCGATCCAGGCCGCTACCAACACCCACCACAATAGGTGTACCGACCGCACCAAAGGAGACCGGTGTTGATTGGATCATCATACCCACGACGACTGCCGCAAGAGCCGGGAAGCCGAGCGCGACCATCAGCGGTGCCGCCACGGCGGCGGGTGTACCGAAGCCAGACGCGCCTTCGATAAAGCAGCCGAACAGCCAAGCAACAATCAACGCCTGTACGCGACGGTCAGGGCTAATGCCGGAGAAGCCATTACGGATAGCCGTAATGCCGCCGGAGTGCTTAAGCGTGTTAAGCAGCAGGATGGCACCAAAGATAATCCATAAAAGGCCAGCGGTTTGGATCAAGCCTTGAATGGTGGAAGCCGCGACACGGCTAAACGACATATCCCAAACGGTTAAGCCAATGATGGCGGCTGTCAGGAAGACGAGAGGCATCGCTATCTTGGCAGGTATTTTAAACCCAACGAGTAAAATACCGGCCATCAACAGCGGCAAGAAGGCCAGAAGTGCAAGTATCGTTTCATTCATGGAAGGAACTGCCCCTTGTTATTAATTTGGTATGCTCCGCAATAACCGCCCAGCATTTGTATCGCTTGCCGGGTGTAGGGGAAAGATACGTTTAGGCTAACCAGATGACTACATTGGAAAATTGGTCTTACCAGTGTAACGCTTGTTTTGAATGTAAGATTACGCTACTGGTTTTTTCCTAATTTATTGTTTTTAAAATATTTTTAGATATATTTTCAAGGCGGGTGCCCCGCTGGCCCATTAGACTAATAGACAGTGCTAAGTAGTCTCTCTTGCACGGTTAGATGGTTGGGCTCATTGTTAACTACGCTAAGTGTGTAAGAGAGCCTTCTAAGCCCTTTTACCCATAATTTTTTACCAACGATCCTCTCAACAAAAAGGCGGTAGTGATGGCACTAAAGCTTTATGACCTGTGCGGCCGAGATGAACGGCTACGCTTCTCACCTTACTGCTGGCGCGTGCGCATGGCGCTCGCCCACAAAGGCCTGGAATTCACCACCGTGGCGTGGCGATTCCTCGACAAAAAAGCGTTGGAGTTTGCTGACTACGACAAAGTGCCGGTGCTCTGTGATAGCGATCAAGTGGTGACCGATAGCTTTGAAATCATGCGCTACCTGGATAAAGCCTATCCCGACGCCCCCATGCTGGGTGAAGGGGCCAGTTATCAGCGGGTTTTACTGTTCAAATACTTTGTTGAACGTAGCGTAACACCAGCACTGTTTCGCATTATTGCCATGGATCTGCTTGCGGCCATTCACCCAAACGATCGCGACTATTTCCGCAAAACTCGTGAAGCGCGGTTTGGTTGCACATTAGAAGAGTTCCATCAGCCAGAGCAGGGCAAACAGCAGCTCAAGCAGGTATTAGCACCTGTGCGCGACCTGCTACGGGACAGCGCCTTTTTAGACGGCGATGCACCAGCCGGTTCCGATTACCTACTGTTCGGCAGCATGATGTGGGCGCACGTCGTATCGACACAGACGCTAGTAGAGGCTGGCGACCCGGTCGATGAGTGGTTTAAGCGTATGCTCAGCGTACACGGTGGGGAAGCTAGCAAGGCCCTGACCGTGCGTGATCTATAACGCCAACTGCGCGATATAGCTGACAGGGGCGGTACGCTAACGTACCGCCTGATTAATATGAAAGCTTGGTAAACTCATGGCGAGTGAATCAACGTTTTCAACAAGGAGATGGCAATGATTGACCTGTACTATTGGACAACACCTAACGGCCACAAAATCTCCATCATGCTCGAAGAAGCCAAACTGGCGTATCGAGTGAAGCCAATTAATATCGGCCGCGGTGAGCAGTTTGACCCTGAGTTTCTCACCATCGCCCCTAATAACCGCATTCCCGCCATTGTCGATCACGCGCCAAAGGATGGCGGGCAGCCGCTTTCGATGTTTGAGTCTGGCGCGATTCTGGAATACCTCGCCGATAAGAGCGGTCTTTTCCTGCCTGCTGCGGGCCGCGAACGCTACATCGTGCTGCAGTGGCTACACTGGCAAATGGGCGGTTTAGGCCCGATGGCAGGCCAAAACCACCACTTTTGCCACTACGCCCCGCAGAAAATTGAGTACGCCATCGAGCGTTACGTGCGTGAAACCAATCGCCTTTACAGCGTGTTGGATCAGCGCCTGGCGAATCACACTTATGTGGGCGGCGATGACTATTCGATTGCCGACATGGCGATCTACCCCTGGATTGTGCCCTGGGAAAAACAGCGTCAAACCATTGAAGAGTTTCCCGACCTGGAGCGCTGGTTTGAGATGGTCAAAGCACGCCCAGCCGTGCGCCGGGCGTACGCATTGGTTGAAGAAGTAAATCCCCAGGCAGGTGTGGAAATGGACGAGCAAGCGCGTAAGCATTTGTTCGGTAACCGCTAGTCGTCGGGGTGCCGACAGCGTTTTGCACTAACCAGAAGTGAGCAGGCGCAGCATGAGTAAAAACCATGTTGCGCTGCACAAAAAGCACTGCTAGCTTTAATGGCAGCAGAGGCAACAGCCTGGCTAACAACCGCCTAATGAGACGTGTTTATGTGCTAGCTCACACCTGGAGATATGAAGATGACGAAAGCTACTGATAAGACAACGCAACAGTTTGAATCCGCTTTTGTTTCACCCATGCGTTCTTACACGTTAACCGCCCTTGATTACTACGATCAGCTTTTCAGTGCGCAAATGGACGCTTTCCGTGCCTACTCTGATATGGCAATTTCACAAGCGCGCACTTGGCTTGATGTAAAAGACGCTGATAGTTTCAAGAAAGCGATGGAAAGTCAGCAGAAAACAGCCAGTGAATTCATTGAGCGCGTAAAAGGTGACACTGAAAAAGTGACATCAATCGGTAAAAGTTTCGCGCAAGATAGCCAGCAACATGCGGAAGAATCCACGAAGAATGTGGTAGAAAAAGCGAAACAATAAGTTAGCTTTAGACTATCTAAAAGCGCTTTGCCCTATAGGGGCGCGGCGCTTTTTTGCATCTAGCTAACGGCAAAAAGTGTAATGACCGTTAAAGCTTAGCTGTAAATTCAGCTTCTGCAGCAGCTAACTTGGCCTGCCGGTCAGGCTTGCTCGGTAAGATGGCATCCAGCAATAAAGCGGCGAGGGCGGCAGGCACTAAGCCCGACTTAAGCAACAGCCCCAACTGCCCAGGCATGGTTTCAGAAATTGCCTCGACGGCAGGCAGGCCGATCCCCAAGCTTAGCGACACGGCGATGATCAGCATATTGCGCTGATCCAGCTCGCACTCTTTGATGATTTTAAGACCCGCCGACGCGATCATGCCGAACATCACTACGCCTGCTCCGCCAAGTACCGCAGGCGGCATGGCGGCCACCAGCCCACCCAGCTTGGGAAATAGCCCCATGGCGATTAATAGCAGCCCGCCAATAGTCACCACATGGCGGCTAACCACGCCGGTCAAGGTAATCAGGCCAACGTTCTGCGCATAAGCGGTATTGGGCAGGGTGTTGAAAACGGCAGCAAATGAAGTCGCGACCCCATCAGCCATAACGCCGCCAGAAAGTTCACGGTCTTTAGCGGGGCGGCCAGCGCCGGTGGTGGTAATCGCGGAGATATTGCCAATCGTTTCTAGTCCCACCACAAACATAATCAGCGTCATACCGATGATCGCGGTGCCTGAAAACGTCATGCCGTATTCCAGTGGTTTGGGTAGCGCGAACCAAGCAGCGTTACTTAGCGAGGTAAAATCGACCTTGCCAAGAGCGATGGCCACCGCGTAGCCAGCCATTAAGCCAAACAGAATGGAAGACGCTTTAATAAAGCCCCGCCCATACTGGTGAATGGCAATCGTCACGCTGAGCACAAAGAGTGCTAGAAGTAAGTTGCCGGGTGATGCAAAGTCATCCGCACCCACACCGCCTGCGGCATAATTGAGGCCAACCGGCATCAGCGTAATACCGATCAGCAGCACCACGATGCCGGTCACCACCGGCGAGAACCAGTGGCGAATCTTCTTTAAAAAAGCGCCGAGAACAATTTGCAGCAGCCCAGCCACAAAGGAAGCACCGAGCACAGCGGGCAGGCCAAATGCTTTAGCCAACGGTAGTGCCACCGGCAAAAAACCAAAGCTGGTGCCCTGCACAATCGGCAGGCGGGCGCCTATCGGGCCGATACCGATGGTTTGTACCAGCGTGGAAACCCCCGCCACAAACAGCGCCACTTGAATTAAAAAGATCTGCTCCGCCGGATTGGCGCCAATCACGCCTGCAATAATAATCGGTGGTGTGACGTTGCCAGCAAACATGGCCATGATGTGCTGCAGGCCTAGCGGGATCGCCTTGGAAAGCGGCGGCATCGCATCAGGATTTTGATTGATAGTACGCGAAGGCCGCGTTTGGGCATTGGGCGGAGAAGACATTAGGGAGCCTTTATTCGCAGTGGGTGGCATTGTTTATTTATTGCATCCAGTTACTGATAAAAGTGTATACAAGAAATAAATGCAAGCGGCCATTGGCGAATAGTCGTTAATGCTTCAGCTTATTGTTCGGCACGCGCCCTTAACCGAAAACGTGCAATACGGATAATTTGCTCAATTGCCGTTTGTCGTTCGGTGGCTGCATCGTTGTGCAGACGCTCTTCAAAGGCGGCTAGAATTCCATGTCGATCAAGCCCTTTCACGGCAACCACAAAGGGAAAACCAAACTTCTCCTTGTACGCCGCATTAAGATACTCAAAGCGCGCAAACTCTTCAGGGCTGCACTGGTCGAGCCCGGCGCCTGCCTGCTCACTGGTGGAATCTTGAGTTAACTCACCGGCCATCGCGGCTTTACCGGCTAAATCTGGGTGCGCCTGAATCACCTTGATTTGCTGTTCGCTGCTTGCCTGCTGCAACATAAGCCCCATCAACTCGGCCAGTGCATCTGGGGTGTCGTGGGCTTCCGTCAGGCCGTGCTGCCAGGCCGCTTCGGCCACCCAGGGGGAGTGTTCATAAATATCCCCATAATGGTGGGTAAGCATTTCAAGGCTGCACTTGCTAGGCGCGGGTGAAAGCAGTAACGGGTGAGATGTTGGCATTGACACTCTCCAAAGCGGGTAATGTTAAAGCGACGGTGGTTCAAAAGGTGTGTGGATGGAATTACTGTATACAATAAATGGCAGTAACGGTACTCTTTGACCAATAGGTTAAGCAAAGCAAACAACGTTATAAATAAGGAGTGGCTATGGGCCGTTTAACCACCCACGTACTGGATACCGCCAAAGGACAGCCCGGTCAGGGGATTACTATTGAGGTGTTTCGCCTTACAGGCAGTGAGCGCCAACACCTGAGTACAGTGATTACTAACAGTGACGGGCGTTGTGATGCACCCATTTTAGAAGGTGATGCGCTCACATCAGGGGAGTACGAGCTGGTGTTCCATGCCGGTGATTACCTGCGTGCCCAAGGCGTTGAAGCTAATGAGCCGCGCTTTTTAGACGTAATCCCGCTGCGCTTTGGCGTTGCGGATGCCAGCCAGCACTACCATGTGCCGCTACTCCTCTCGCCCTATGGCTACTCAACTTACCGCGGTAGCTGATAGGGGACGTCCGTTATGCAAGCGTATCTAATCGATTTTGTTAATTTACTGCTTCGCTGGCTGCATGTGATTGCCGCCATCGCCTGGATCGGTGAGTCGATCTATTTTGTGATGCTGGATAATAGCCTGCGCACACCGAAGGCTGAGGAAGACCGCGAGAAGGGCGTCTTTGGCGAAATGTGGTCGGTGCATGGTGGTGGTTTTTACCACAACCAGAAGTACGCCACCGCGCCCGCCAAGCTTCCCAATGATCTGCACTGGTCATTCTGGAAAGCCTATACCACCTGGCTTTCCGGCTTTGCGCTGTTTGTGATTCTCTACATGGTCAATCCGGGCTTCTATCTGGTAAACCCCAATAGCCCCTGGGAGTGGGCCGCCAACATGACCGGCTGGCAGGCCAACGTTCTGGCCCTGGCATTCCTGCTCGGTGGTTGGGTGGTTTATAACGAGCTGTGTAAGCGCATTAGCCCCAATATGGATCGCGACGGCCTGCTCAGCATCGCGGTTGCCGTGATGATGGTGATCGTTGCCTACCTGAGCACGCAAATGTTTACCGGCCGCGCCGCCTTCCTACTCACCGGCGCGGTGATGGCGACGGCGATGTCGGCTAACGTCTTCTTCTGGATTATTCCCGGCCAGCGCCGCATGGTAAAAGCCATGAAGGCGGGCGATGCCCCCAATCCGCTGGATGGCAAACGCGGTAAACAGCGCTCGGTGCATAACACCTACTTCACGCTACCGGTCGTGTTGTTGATGGTGAGTAATCACTACTCCTTCATCTACTCCCACGAGCTTGCCTGGGTGGTGATGGTGCTGTTTATCTTTGCCGGTGCCTTGATCCGTCAGTTCTTTGTCTTGATGCATGCAGGCAAAACCCAGCCCGCCTATCCCGCCTTTGGGGTAGGGCTTATTCTGTTAGCCTTTTGGGTGGCGGCGCCGAGTGCGTCATCACCGAGCGGCGATGCAGGTGCGCAAGGGCCGGACCAGGCTCAAATCACCGGCCTAATCGAGCAGCACTGTGTTCAATGTCACGCTCGCAACCCTGAACATGCCGGTTTTTCAGCACCGCCCGCCGGGTTTGCTTTCGATAGCTGGGACGAGATTTTGGGCCAAAAGGCGCAAATTCAGCAGGTTGTCGCCAGCCAATATATGCCGTTGGGCAATATGACCAACATGAGTGACGAAGAGCGCGATATCATTGCCGCTTGGGAGGAATGATCAAAGAGGCTAGCTATGAGTGATGCGCAGGCGCCGGAAAAACGGCGCGCTCCTGCTAAAGAAGCTAAAAATAGCAAAGAGGGCGATGAGCGCCACGATGCTATCTACCGCTCCGTGAGCGATGCCATTGTCGAGCAGCGCTTAAAACCCGGCGCACGGCTGCGCGAAGATGCGCTGGCGGACGTATTCGGCATTAGCCGTACCGGTATTCGTAAAATCCTGCAGCGCCTGGCGTTGGAGCAATTAGTCACGCTGACACCGCGTCGTGGCGCCAGCGTTACCCGGCCTACCGCCGACGAAGCCAAAGACGTATTCGATGCACGCCAGTTAATCGAGTGCGGGCTGATGCCCGATGTGGCGCGGCGCATGAGCGAAAAAGAAGCGGCAGAGCTGCGCGAAATGGCCCGCCAAGAGCGCCAAGCGCTGCGCAGTGGCCAGCAGAGCGTGGCCATTCGGCTCTCTGCAGATTTCCATGTGCGCCTAGCACAGCTCTCAGGCAACGCCACCCTGGCAGAGTTTGTGGAACGGCTCTGCTCGCGCTCATCTCTGATTCTCGCTGTCTACGGCCATCGTGGCCATTTAGGCTGCGAATCCCATGACCACGATGACCTGATCGGCTATCTGGAAACGGGCAACGGCGAGCGCGCCAAAGCCTTTATGAGCCGTCACTTAAAAGCGATTGAAGCGTCGCTATCGATGGTCGAAGAGGAGGAGAATGTACCGGATTTGCAGCAGATATTTGGGGGGTAATTGCGCTAGGCGCATTTCAACAATTTTAAAGGGGCATCCAAATGACCACTAATAGCATCCGCTTAGATCAGCGTCTAATTGAAAAGGCAGCCATTATAGCCAAAACGCTTAATCGAACGACTCCTGAGCAAATCGAGCATTGGGCAAAAATCGGTGAAAAGGTGGAAGACAATCCTGATTTGCCTTATGAATTCGTGAAGCAAGCTATTATTGCAAAAACAGAACGTGAAGCCGGGAAGCTGGAGCCCTACGATTTTGGTTAAAGCTGCCAAAGAGTTAATGCTGATCCCGGCCCTTAGGAGCAGAAGAAGGAAGGACATTTATTTTCGTTTCAACCCCAAGACCTCGGGGCTGTGATCGAGAAAATTGTGTCCGTTTACTTTGTAAAATGATGCTAATGCGTCTGGTGAAATTGTCACTGACAAATCGTCGTGGAGCAAATCGTAGTCCGTAAAAGACGTGTCCGAGTGATACAGCCTGAAGAAATAGCTTCCTGCCGAATCCCTGCACAAAAACAAAACCCCTGGTACACCTGAGGCCTTTTCCTCTTCAGCTTCATTGCCCCTATAGTTGTATATGCTAGTCATTCATCTACTCTCTTTTGCTCATAAAAAATCTGTAGAAAACCCAATTTCGAACCACCTCTGCCGCTTGTCGCCCTATTTTAATGTCCCAGCCAACAAGCTTTGTTCATGGCACACCACCAGTATTTTTTCGACAGTGCTTCAATCTCTTTGGCATCGCGGCTGAAGAAGCTTGCCAGTGTGTGAAATGTGGAACGGTATTCAAGCGCCTCTACATCCCGCGTCTGGAGATAATGCTTTTGAAGTAGTCAAACAAGATGATCTTAAGCAGGATGGCAAAACGGACAAGTCGAGCTTGTGCTCGTTTGGATATAGTGCACTGTGTGTTCAAAGGTGCTTGGCAGGAGCTAATCTTGGTAGTTAATAACCACCATGGCGTTCTGATCGTAGTTATAAGCCTTGAAGCGCGGTATGCTGACCAGTCATCGTTTTTTTCTCGATCCTACCAATACTTAGACGTCAGCGGGGTTTTTCTACAGCCTCAACGCCACCGACAGTTTAGTAGCGGAGTCGCAGCCCAACGAAAAATCTGTCGCCGTGATTGGCTTAGTGATGCAAATTCTTCTCAAAAATGGTTTAGAGAACGAATTTATTGACTTAGATATATTGCTTTGCTAATGATTGGTTTTGGTTATTATTGACCGGCATTTAAATTAAACCAGAATAAGGAATAAGACCATGGCCGTAAAACATTCTCCACCAAGCGGAGAAAGCATCGTTCACAAAGGGCAAAAAGGCGGATTCACTGGTTGCGGGGTCAATACCAACGATAATTCCTCTCATTGGACTAACACCAATAGCGCTATTACGTGTAACAAAAATGGCTGCAAAAACTAGCTACAGATTCTGGGGCTGTTTTTACAGCCCTTCTCAAGCTGCATAACGACAACAGAATGCGCGGCTACGGAAGGAGGAAAAGCCGCAATGGATTAGGGGACGAAGAATGTTCATTGAGCCTTACTCTCTGTTGATACAGTCAACGTCCGAGCTTTTGAGCCTACAGTCGTCTTCTTCCAGAACTAAAAAATCTTTATTTCCAATAACAAAATGTACTAATTTTGCATAATTGGAATCAGGGCTAGCTACAGAAAAAAATATGGAAACAACCACTGCAAAAGATGCAAATAAGAATGATCCCAATGCCCCCTTTCCCCCAGATATCCACCAACCATCTTTTTGGGCTTTTACTTGGGATAGCAATTCACTTCCTAAAGCTTCATTGTATGCCTCTTCAGCTCGCTCTTCTGCGTAATGTTCTGCGAATACGTACAGTACTTCCTCGGCGTCACTGCGCAACTTTTCTAACTTTCCATCATGATAGGCCAATAAAAATTTATTAACATCGTCAGCTGGAATTGTGTCAACTTGTTGGGTTAACCGATATTGCTCCTTCCACTGATACTTTTCTTCTTTGTAGTCAGCATACGCGAGCATCCCAATTAATCGCTCTTTGGAATCAGGACCGGCCTCCACTACCAATTTTTCAAAGATGTTATTGTAATCAGGATGCGAGCTTGTGTTAGCTTGTGACACCATGAATCAGAAGCTCCTTATCCAAGTTTTTACGCTTCCCATTCCTCACTTTCATTGCAGCTTCGAACGCAGAATCGGCCGCACTGACGCTAACTTTGGTCATCTCACCGTTGACCTTCACAAAACGGTAATTTCCAGACGATCTTCGATTAAGTTTAACTTTTCGTAGCTTTTCCATTCCTTTCACCTCAAAGGGCTGTCTATATCAACACGTTGAGTAAAATTTTCAGCAGTGCTTTATTTATTAACTCAGCATAGCACACCGTCAATTGTCCAGTCTGCAGAGGTTGCACTAAAGCGTGAGATTTGTAGCGTTATTGTTAATACGCATGCGCAATTTTCTGTAATTCCTAAATTTTTCTCCGGATGAAGATCGCTAAAACAATGTGTATGTGCTCTGTTAATCATGGCAGAAAAACGCGCATTGCAGGTTAAAAATGTTTTCCATGTTCAAGGGAGCAGGCGTATTGCAAAATTAATAGCGCCATCGGTACAAGGCCGACGGCGCTTGTGCGAGCAGTTGGCTTGAGCCGTCAGTGACGGTTTTGCTGTCTCAACCTACCTACTTACTGCCCAGAAAATGCAGGTGCAGCCTTAAACTGCCGCATCAAACCGTAGTAGAACAGCCCACCTAAGCCTGCACCGATCAGCCAGCCGTAGCCGCCAAGCGCGGATAGCGCAGGTACTAACACGGTTGAGAGCGAGAACAGTGCTGCTACGCCAAAGGCGATAAGCGCACGAGTGTTCCAGCCGTTTACGTAGTAGTAGGCGCTGCCGGGTGCTGATGAGAATAGCTCCTGCATGTTCAAGTGCTGACGCTTAATCAGGTAATAATCAACCACGATAATGCCGTAGAAGGGCGCGACGATGGCGCCTAGCGCATTTACAAAGCCGGGAACGCCAATCTGGCTGATCACCGAAAGCCATAGCGCGCCGACAAAAAACGCAATCACCGCGGTAATCAGGCCGCCCATCTTAAAGCTGATTTTGCTGGGAAACAGGTTGGCAAGGTCGTAGGCGGGGGGAATGAAGTTGGCGACCAGGTTGATACCTACCGTGGCGGCAAAGAAGGTGAGGGCGGCGATAATCGTCAGCGGCAGCGAATCGACCCGTTCAACGATATCAGCGGGGTTGGTCAGCGCCTCGCCAAACAGCACCAAAGTACCGGCGGTAATAATCAGTGCGATAAACGAGAAGAACGCCACATTGAGTGGCAAGCCCAACAGGTTGCCTAGCTTCATCTGGCGTTCGGTTTTTACAAAGCGGGTGAAGTCACCGAAGTTGATCACCACCGCTGCGAAGTACGCCACCATGGTGCCCACAATCGCCATAAAGGCCGCGATTGAGCTTCCGCTGGTTTCACTGCCGCCGCTGAAGATGGTGCCAATGGCAGGAATCAGCTCACTTCCCGCCTGGTACCAGACAATGACCATCAGCACTAACATGACCACGTAGACCAGCGGGCCCGCCCAGTTCAGGAAGTGCTTAATGCGCTCAATGCCTTGCCAGAAAATTGCGATCTGAAACAGCCATACAATCACAAACGACACCCAGGCCACGCCGGAAAGCCCCAGGAAGGTGCTGCCGCTGCCTGCGCCCACAAAGGCGGTAATGAGTAGGGTGACAGCGGTGGAGGCGAAGTAGGTCTGCACGCCATACCAGAAAATTCCCACGATGGCGCGCAGCATCGCGGGTAGGTTCGCACCGCGGACGCCCATGCTGGCGCGTACCATGACGGGGAAAGGAATGCCGTATTTAACGCTGGGCTTACCGGTGAGGTTGACCAGAAACATCACGATCACCCCCGCCAGAATAATCGCCGCCATTACCGCCCAGCCGTTCAGGCCGTAGGTTAAAAACAGTGAGGCGGCGAGTGTATAACCAAACAGGCTCTGGATATCGTTAGACCAAACGTTAAATATCTCAAACGCGCCCCAGTTACGATCCTGGGGTTTAAGCGGCGCGAGATCCTCGTTATACAGCTTGGGATCAATGTGCTTAATATCCAGGTCACTAACGTCGTTACTCTCTTTCATCTTATTAGCTCTTCGGTTGGCAAATGGAGTTACTGACTAAAGCGCTGGCAGGGAGCCCAGTACTTCATCAACAGATAGTAGGTAACACCGGCGGGGATCAGGCTGGCGTACCACGAGATCGCCGAGAAAGAGAGCGCCGCCACAATACCCACCGCCGTGGCGATGAAAGCGGCCAAGTTAATACCCTGATAAGGTCCGTTAACGTCATACAGTTTGTCGATATCCAGCGTGCGACGGCGAATCACATAATAATCGACCACCAGAATGGCGAAGATGGGGCCTAGGAAAGCAGAGTAAGTTTGTACAAACAGCTGAAGGCCTGCCGCAGAACCCGGTTGAACCAGTTTCCAGGGGAAAGTGGCGAAGGCCAGCAGCCCGACGATCACCGTGGCGACCGAGAACTTGATCTTGAAGATGGCCATTAACACATAGGTCGGCGGTACCACGTTGTTAAGGACGTTGGTGGTGACCTGGGCAAAGGCGATGAACAGCAGGGTGGTCATTAACAGCGGGGTGTTGTCGACGGCATTGGCAAACACCTGAATAGGATCGGCGGTGCCAGTAGCCTGGGAGACCATATAGCCGATCAAGCCCATAAACAGCGTACAGGGCAGAATCGACATGGCGTAGATGGTGGTCAGCAGGCTCTGGGCGGTGCCCTTCTTATGCTCGCGGGAGTAGTCGCTGACGTTGAGCATCATGGTGCTGTAGATGCCCAGGAACAGCATGGTCGCGCCCCAGAACGGCATGCCCCAGGAGCCTTCCATGGTCAGCAGGCTGGCGGAAAGCTCATCGCCATAGCGTTGCACCGTGGCGTAAAACATATACACCAGCGAGGCGAGGATAAAGGCACTGCCGATATTCTCTAACCACTTGATGCCCTGGAAACCCATCACCGACAGGCCAATTTGCAGAAACTGGAAGGTAATGAAGTAGAAGATAAGGTTGTCGAAACCGAACAGGGTAGCCGAGACCATATTGAGCGCCCCGGCCCCAATCCAGCTTTGAAAGCCGTACCACACTACCGCCGGTACCGCGCGCACTAGGCCCGGTAAACGCGTGCCGGTAAAGCCAAACGCGCTGCGCGCCTGCACCATAAACGGAATGCCATACTTGTAGCCCGCAGCCCCGTTAATGGCGAGTGCTATACCGATCACGAAGCAGCCGATGGCAATGGCCAGGGTGGCTTGTAACAGGTTCAGGGTGCCGACCACGCTGGAGCCCATGGCAAAGGTGCCGATGGAAACGCAGCCGCCGAACCAAGCCAGAAAGTAGGAGCCTCGCCCCATAATCCGGGTCTGTTGAGGGGCCAGGCTTTCTGCCCCGAGTGCTTTTGATCCAGCATCGGATCGTTCTTCTGACGCAAGAGCCGAGGGTGAAGCGCTCATGATGTCGTCCTCGCAAGATTATCGGTTTTATTGGCAGCTTGGGTAATTTGATTACCCAGGCAACGCTTGCGGCGTGGCGTGCTAATGGACGTACTGGTTTTTTTAAATATAGTTTTCGAAATTCTGTTTAAGCTATTGTTATTGGATGTTTTGTAGTCGTTGTTATGTTTTTTTCAGCTGTTATGACTTATGCGGTAAATGCAGATTGGAAAGTTCAGAAAACTTACCGGTGAAGGTCTTTGGCCGTGGGTAGGCAAGATCACCATGCTTACTGGTATGCAGTCCTAAACTGACCAGCGATTCCGCCAGTTTCAGCGCGGCGGTAACACCTTCTACTACCGGTAGGCCCACTTCGTGACTAATCTGTTGGGTCAAGTTGGCCATACCGCCGCAGCCTAAAACGATGGCGCCAATGCCATCTTCATCCCTCGCGCGGCAGCACTCTTCAACAATGCGCGTAAACGCCGCGTCAGGGTGATGCTCAAGATCCAACACGGGGATTTCAGCGGCACGTATACGACGGCAGTGGTGGCTAAAGCCATACTGCTGAAGCAGATGCTCGGCGATAATGCCGGTGCGTCCCAGGGTGGTGACGATGGAAAAGCGAGTGCTTACCAGCGTGGCCAGATGAAATGCTGCTTCGGCAATCCCAATCACCGGCGCACGGGTCAGTTCTCGTGCGGCAAGCAAGCCAGGGTCGCCAAAACAGGCCACTATATAGGCATCAATGCCGCCTTCGCGCTCGCCCTTGAGGACTTCTTCGGCCACCCCTACCGCACTGACCACTTCGTCAAAATGGCTCTCGATTGAAACCGGCCCTGCGTCAGGCTGCGAAGCGCTCACCGAGATGCCAGGGCCTGCATGCTGCTGTGCTGCCTGATGAATAGCAGCGGTCATCGAGGCCGTGGTGTTAGGGTTAATAATTCGTATATGCACGTTAAATAATCCGCATGTAAACAATATAACTTTTCTTGTATACAAAAATAGGGCGGTTTCTAGCGAGACGCAAGGGTCTAGCCGCGAATACACGACGAAAGTGATAGGCTAAAAGTTTGACCAATTGTTCAGGATTCAAAGGTTTAACGACGTTTAAACTGAGAAACGCTATTAGTGTCAGAGGATTAGCGGCAAGCTGCGTTGCGGTACGCTATTAATGCCGCTATTTTGTATACAAATAATTAGTTGCCGCACTGGCATTGCTCATCGAATAGAAGCTAACCAGTGTTGGTCAGAAATATGACCGAAGGAGATAACGATGTCGTCCTCATCCATGGTGCATTACCCCCGTGATTTGATCGGTTACGGACGCAACCCGCCTCACGCCAATTGGCCCAATAAAGCCAAAATTGCCGTCCAGTTCGTGCTTAATTACGAAGAAGGCGGCGAAAATAGCGTGCTGCATGGCGATACCGGCTCGGAGCAGTTTCTGTCGGAAATCATCGGTGCACCGGCTTATCCAGATCGCCACTTGAGTATGGAGTCTATTTACGAATATGGCTCCCGCGCCGGGGTGTGGCGCATTTTGCGCGAGTTTGAAAAACGCGATCTACCGCTCACGGTGTTTGGCGTGGCTATGGCGCTGGAGCGCAATCCAGAGGTGGCTATGGCCTTTAAAGAGCTAGGCCATGAGATTGCCTGCCACGGCTATCGCTGGATTCATTATCAGGAAGTGCCCGAACACGTGGAGCGGGAGCATCTGCAGCAGGCCATGGAGATTTTTCAGCGCCTCTACGGCGAAAAGCCCCAAGGCTGGTACACCGGCCGCGATAGCCCCAATACCCGGCGGCTGGTGCTAGACGAAGGCGGTTTCCTTTACGATAGCGACTACTACGGCGACGACTTGCCTTTTTGGACGCAGGTGACCGATAGTCAGGGCAGTGACCACAACCACCTGATTGTGCCCTACACGTTGGACAGCAACGATATGCGCTTTGCTGCCCCGCAAGGTTTTAACACCGCGGATCACTTCTTTACCTACCTGCGCGATGCCTTCGATGTGCTTTACGCAGAAGGGGAGGAGGCGCCCAAAATGCTCTCAATAGGTATGCACTGCCGCTTGTTGGGGCGCCCGGGGCGTTTTCGCGCGCTGCAGCGCTTTTTGGATTACATCGAAACCCACGACCGCGTTTGGGTGGCCCGCCGGGTCGATATCGCCCTTCACTGGGCAGAGCACCACCCGGCGCCAACCCGTTGAAAGGCAAAATAATGAAACAACCTACTTACTACGCCCCCGCCGGCGGGCACCCGCCGCAAACCCAAATAACCGCTGACCGTGCTGTATTTACTGAAGCCTATGCGCTGATTCCTAAAGGCGTGATGCGCGATATCGTCACCAGCAACCTACCGTTTTGGGAAAGCACTCGGCTGTGGGTGCTGGCGCGGCCGCTGTCAGGGTTTGCTGAAACGTTCTCCCAGTACATTATGGAAGTCCAGCCCCAGGGCGGTAGTGATAAGCCTGAGCCAGACCCCCAGGCGGAAGGCGTGCTGTTTATTGTGGAAGGTGAGTTAACGCTTACTTTGTCAGGCGAGCGCCACGTTATGCAGCCCGGCGGCTATGCGTTTATTCCTTCTGGTAGTAACTGGCAGGTGCGAAACGAATCTAACGTGCCGGTGCGTTTCCACTGGGTACGCAAGGCGTATGAATTTGTGGAAGGGCTCGAGGTGCCACAAGCGTTTGTGACCAACGAGCAGGATATTGCGCCTATCGAGATGCCGGGCACCGAAGGGCGCTGGGCTACCACGCGTTTTGTCGACCCGGCGGACGTCCGCCACGATATGCACGTCAATATCGTGACGTTCCAGCCCGGCGGCGTGATTCCCTTTGATGAAACCCATGTCATGGAACACGGGCTTTACGTGCTGGAAGGCAAAGCCGTTTATCACTTGAATCAAAACTGGGTAGAAGTAGAGGCGGGCGATTTTATGTGGCTACGCGCTTTCTGTCCCCAGGCCTGCTACGCCGCTGGCCCAGGGCCGTTCCGTTATTTGTTGTATAAAGATGTTAACCGCCACGCTTCTCTCAAATTGTCGTCACGCTAAGGAGCTGTAATGTTGACACTGAACGCCGAGCCGCTGACGGCCGAGGCCTTTGCCCCTTTTGGCGATGTGATGGATGCGCGCACCTCCGCCTCGTTTCCCATTAATGCCGGGCGCACCCAGCGCCATCACGATCTGGCCAAGGTGGAAACCCTGGGCGAAAACGCTCACACGCTGATTAATATCTTCGTGAGCCAGCCGATTACACTGCCGTTGGAGCTCACGTTTTTAGAGCGCCATCCCCAGGGCAGTCAGGCGTTTATGCCGCTGCATGAGGAGCGCTTTATCGTTGTAGTGGCGCCGCCCGGTGAACATATCAATCCTGACGAAGTGCGTGCTTATGTGACCGATGGCCGACAAGGCGTGAATTACCGCGCAGGCACTTGGCACGCCATTCAGTCAGTGCTAGAACGTGAGGGCGAGTTCTTGGTGGTGGATCGGGGCGGCGATGGCAATAACTGCGATGAGTTTCCCCTGGCAATTACCGTTACGTTGGAATAATACGTACATTTCGTGTTGCAGGGCTGTCATATAGAACGCGTTAAACTGATAAGCTAGTGTTATTAAACAAAGTCACTACACGCTCATTAGCATGGTTGGAATATTATGAACGCACTGCACTTCTCTACGATCCGTCGTACCAAAATTGTCGCCACCCTTGGGCCTGCCAGCGACCGTGAAGGCGTATTGGAGGCCATGCTCAAGGCGGGTGTTGATGTGGTGCGTCTTAATTTCTCTCACGGTACCGCCGATGATCACCGCCGCCGGTTAACCGAGGTACGTGAAATTGCTGCCAAACTGGGCCGCAGCGTAGCGGCTCTAGGCGACCTCCAAGGCCCCAAGATCCGCATTGCGCGGTTTAGAGATGGCTCCGTAGTGCTTAAAGAAGGCCAGCCGTTTATTCTCGATATGGAACTCGACGGCGATGCCGGTGATATCCACCAAGTGGGTTGTGACTACAAAACCTTGTCACAAGATGTGGCTGCTGGTGATCGTCTGCTGCTAGATGACGGACGTTTGGTGCTGGATGTGGCTCGCGTTGAAGGGCAACAGGTACATACCACCGTGGTTGTGGGTGGCAAGCTCTCCAACCATAAAGGCATCAACAAGCAGGGCGGCGGCCTCTCCGCCCCGGCGTTGACCGAGAAAGACAAAGAAGACCTCAAAACCGCTGTTGATATTGGCGTCGACTATCTCGCGATTTCCTTCCCTCGTCATGCCGAAGATATGCTGGAAGCACGCCGTTTACTGGGCGAAGCGGGTAAGGACATTGGCCTGGTCGCCAAGGTCGAGCGCGCTGAAGCGGTCGCTGATGACGCCACCCTGGACGGCATTATCGAAGCTTCCGAAGCGGTCATGGTGGCACGCGGTGATTTAGGCGTAGAAATTGGCGATGCCAAGTTGGTTGGCGTTCAGAAACGTATGATCAAGCGGGCGCGTTCTCTTAACCGTGCTGTGATTACCGCAACGCAGATGATGGAAAGCATGATTTCGGCGCCGCTACCCACTCGTGCCGAAGTGTTTGATGTGGCCAACGCGGTATTGGATGGCAGCGATGCGGTCATGCTCTCAGCGGAAACCGCCGCGGGTGACTATCCGTTGGAAACGGTAGAAGCAATGTCGCGTGTTTGCCTGGGCGCTGAGCGTGAAAAATCTGCCCAGGAGTCTGGTCACCGTATTCATGAAGGCTTTACTCGCCCAGATGAAACCATCGCGCTTTCCGCTATGTATGCTGCGAACCATATGACTGGCATTACCGCGATTGCCTGCATGACATCGTCGGGCTATACGCCATTGATCGCGTCGCGCATTCGTTCCGGCCTACCGATTGTGGGCTTGGCGCATAACCCTATCGCTCAGCGCCGCATGGCACTCTACCGTGGGGTCGTTTCGCTGCCGTTCGATACCTCTGATATGACACCCACCGAGCTAAACGACCGTGCGCTGGAACTGCTGGTGAAGACCGGTATCTCCAAGGCAGGGGATCACGTGATCCTTACCCGCGGCGACCATATGAACGCTCATGGCGGTACCAATACCATGAAGGTGATGGAGATTACCGATCAGCATGCTGAGCCTAGCAACAGCTAATGTAGCTCGCGGGCTGCTGCTGGTCTGCTTGTTATTAACAGCTTCCCCCGTGAAAGCAGGGGAACCTCCTATTGTGGCGGCGGCCTCTGATCTGCAGTTTGCGCTGACGGAGGCCGCGGAGCAGTTTCAACAAGAAACCGGCCACGCGCTGCGGTTGAACTTTGGTTCGTCGGGCAACTTCCGTCGCCAAATCGCCCAGGGCGCACCTTTCGAGCTGTATCTTTCTGCTGATGAGCGCTATGTTCAGGCGCTTTATAATGAGGGCCACACCAAAGACGAGGGCGTTATTTACGCCATTGGTCGGTTAGTGTGGCTGAAGCGCGCAGGGCGCGGTGATTTGCCCAGTGCTGATGAGCCGCTTACTGGGGTAGAGGCCGCGCTGAAAGCACAAGGAACTACGGAACGTATCGCCCTGGCGAATCCTGAGCACGCGCCTTATGGCGTGGCGGCGAAGCAGACGCTTGAGCACGCCGGGCTTTGGGAGCCAACAGAGCCGCTGCGAGTGCTGGGCGAAAATGTCTCACAAGCGGCGCAGTTTGCGCTTTCCGATGATGCGCGCGGTGGTCTGGTGGCTTATTCCTTGGCCTTAGCGCCTGCGCTTAGTGAACGAAGTGAGTACGTACTTATACCTGAGGGCTGGCATAGCCCGCTTCGACAACGCATGGTGTTGACTAATCGGGCGGGAGAAGTGGCCAGTGATTTTTATCACTGGTTACAGCAAGACGAAGGGCAATCCATCTTGCGCCGCTACGGGTTTAGCGTCGAATAATGGATGGCTCTTAATGGATTGGTCGGCACTCTCGGTCTCGCTACGCCTTGCAGGCTTTACCTGCTTACTACTTATCCCCATCGCTATTTGGCTAGGCCGCGCCCTGGCCTACGCGCGTTTCCGGGGCAAAGGTCTATGCGAAGCGCTGATTGCCCTCCCGCTAGTACTGCCGCCTACCGTACTGGGCTTTTATCTGCTGTTGAGCTTTGGCCGCGATGCGCCGGTGGGTTCGTTTTGGGCAGAAATGACCGGCAGCGGGCTGAATTTTACCTTCACAGGCATATTACTGGCCTCCCTGATCGCCAATCTGCCGTTTGCCGTGCAGCCCATTCAGCGCGCCTTTGAACATGTGCCCCACAACCTACGAGAAGCGGCCTGGTGCAGCGGCTTGAGCCCCTGGCAAACGCTGCTGCGTATCGAACTGCCCTTGGTGTGGCCAGGCATTATGTCAGCGGCAGCGCTCACCTTTGCCCATACGCTGGGCGAATTCGGCGTCATCTTGATGGTGGGGGGCGCTATTGATGGCGAAACCCGCACCCTTGCCATTGCCATCTATGATCGCGTTCAAGCCTTTGACGAACAGGGCGCGGCACAGATGTCGGCGCTGTTGCTGTTGGTGTCGTTTATTACCTTGGGGCTTGTCTATGGACTGGCCGGGCGCAGGCGGTGGGTACGTGGCTAATTCGCGCATCACCGGGCCGATCGAAGGACTAGGCGTGGCGGTCCACCAAACGGGGCCGATTCCGCTGGCCGCCGAGTTTATCTGCCAACCCGGCGAACTGCTGGCGCTGGTAGGGCCGTCGGGCAGCGGGAAAACCACGCTGCTGCGGACTATTGCCGGGCTTTATCGCCCTCAAAATGGGCGTGTGGAATGCGCTGGCGACGTTTGGTTTGATGCTGAACGTAAGCATTCACTTCCGCCCCAGCGTCGGCAAGTCGGCATGGTGTTTCAGGACTATGCGCTGTTTCCCCACTTAACCGCGTTAGAAAATATTCAACTGCCGCTGCGTCATCTGCCTCAACCTCAGCGCCGAGAACAAGCGGAACAGTGGCTGGCCAAGGTGCGTTTAGACGGGCTGGGCAAGCGCTACTCCAACGCGCTTTCCGGTGGGCAACGCCAGCGTGTCGCGCTAGCCCGCGCCTTGGCCCGCGATCCGAAAGTGCTGTTGCTCGATGAACCGTTTTCAGCGGTGGATCAAGTGACCCGTCGGCGTTTGCAGCGCGAACTGGCACTGCTCCGCCAGCAAATCGAGATTCCCATCGTGCTGGTGACGCATGACCTGGAGGAAGCCACTGCACTGGCTGATCAAATCTGCGTGTTGCATAACGGTGTAAGCCTTCAGCAGGATTCGCCCGAGGCACTGTTCAGTCGCCCAGCCTCGCCGTTAGTGGCACGCTTGCTGGACCGCCATAATCTGTTTGAAGGCACTGTTGTAGAGTTAGAAGGGCAGCGCCGCCTGCAGTGGGGGGAAACTTACCTGGAAGTTGCTGAAGAACTCGCCAACCTGCCACTGGGAGAGACCGTGACTTGGTATTTGCCGCCCTCCGATATTGTGCTTCACCGTCGTGATCGGCCTTCGCAAGGCGAGCGGGAAAACCCGCTGGCTGCCACGGTCAGTGAGGTAGTGGTGTTGGGCGGCATTACGTCAGTTTCCTTAAGCGTTGGCCACGGTGATATGTTACGTTTCGACATCGCCACTCATGCTGCACGTCGCAATCAGTTAACCCGCGGGGCAGTAGTGAATGTTTCACTGCTGGCGGCAGGAATACACCTGTTGCCAGGCCACCGAGTTCGCGCAGATGCGCATGATAAAAGGAAGTAAGCATGGATCACACGCGTCGCACGCTGCTTAAAGCATCGTTACTGTTACCGCTGGCAGCGCTGCTGCCGATGTCGTTACTCAGCTCGTTTGCCTGGGGGCAGGCAACGAAAGAGATGCAGACGCTGGCGCTGGCTATTCATAGCGAGGGCGGACCGCACCGCTTAGACGTTGAGGTGGCGGAAACATCCTCTCAGCGACAGCGCGGATTGATGGGGCGTGAGAGCCTGCCGGAAGCGCAGGGCATGCTATTTCGTTTTGAGAATGAGCAATCGGCCAGTAACGCCTTTTGGATGTATAACACGCTGATTCCTCTCGACATTGCTTTTATCGATGCGAGTGGCCGTATCGTGGCGATTAATACCATGCCGCCCTGTGAGACCACTTCACCGAGTGAATGCCCCTCTTATCCAGCGGGTGCGACGTATCATTCAGCGCTAGAGGTTAATGGCGGCTACTTTGCCGAGCGCGGCATCAAAGTAGGCGACTGTGTTTCCATCCCTGAAGACGCCGGCTTCTGCCAACCTGAGAATTAAGCGGGGCGAGGGTTGCGGCGAAACTTCAGCACAATCAGAGCGATACCCGCGACTACTAAGCCACCGCCCACCAGTTTATGAAAGCCTAGGCTGTCGCCCATCAATAGCGCGCCTAGGCCGACCGCCAATACCGGTACGAGCAGCGTCATGGGTACTACGCGATTAACCGGATGGCGGCGCAACAGCGCGTACCAAATCCCGTAAGCCACAATCGATGACATGACCGCGGTGTACACCATCGCCCCCCAGCCTACCCAGCTTGCCTGCCGCATCGCCTGCCACTGACCGCTTTCAAACAGCCACGAGCCCAGCGCTACCTGGGGCACTGCAAATAGCGCCACCCAACCTGCAAGCGCTAAGGGGGCGATGGGTGGGCCACGTTTAATCAATAGCTGCGATACCGCCCAACCGAGAGCGCTCATCAATAAAATACTGAGCGGCAGAGGCGAAGGCAGTGTGGGCCCTCCGGCGAGCACGATCACTCCGGCAAACGAGAGTAGCAGCCCCGCGATACGTTTGGGTCCCAGCTTCTCTTTAAGAAATACCACGGCTAGCAGCGTCGCAAAAGGCGTACCCATTTGTACCAACAGCGCCCCCGTGCCTGCTTCGGCCTGCCCCAAGCCAATAAATAGCAGGGCAAAGTGGAGACTGCCGAAGGTGATGGATAACAGCAGCAAAAACGGCAGCTGTGCCCGCGCTACCGGGTAGAAGGGCACCAGCAGCGCCGCGACCAGCATAAAGCGCAGCGTGGTCATCAACAGCGGCGGCAGCTCCACCACACCGACCTTGATCACAATGATATTCAGCGCCCAAATGACGATAACAAATAGGCCAAGCAGCAGGTCGCGTAGGGGCACGTTGATGTCCGTTAGTAGATGGAAACGATAGCCATTGTACCAGTTTGCTTCTCTACAAAAATAACGGGGTAGTGCTGAGTCCTGCCGCTGCTAACTGACAAATTTGCTGCTTTTAGGGTGCGGATGTGTTGTAAGTTCGATCGTCATCGCCACACCCAGGAGCGAGACATCCAGGTTATTGCAGACGCTGCGCGATCTCTCGCCATAGTGCGGTGTAGGCGCGACCGCCAGGACTGCTGCGGGCGAAATGCCCGACCGGCGCGCGTTCGACACCCATGCGCTCGACCGCACTGGCGTTTGGCACGGTCGTGGACAGGCGCCTCGGCCAGCGCTCGCTGAGACTCTCCATCACCTCGCGGTGGAGGGTTTTGCGGCGGTCGGCGAGGGTGACGAACGGCCAGATCGGGCAGGCCTGCTCGACCGCGTCAAGATGACCGTCCAGTTGCTCGAGGGTGCGCAAAGACAGGGTCGTCGGCACCACCGGCACCAGTAGGGCATCGACGCTGGAGAATATCTGGTCGGCGAGTGCCGACAGGCTCGGCGGGCAGTCGAGTATCACCAGGTCGTAACTGGTCATTACTGGTTTGAGGATCTTGCGCAGTCGACTAGGTTTGCGGGTTTCCATCGACGCTTCCAGATCGCGTGAACCCAGCGCCGCAGGCAGCAGGTCGAGCCGCTCAATGTCGGTCTCGCGGATCGCCCGATCAAGGTCGGCCTTGCCCTTGACCAGTTTGTCGACACCACCGCGCACTTTGGGTTTGCTACGCAGGTAGAAGGTGGTGGCTGCCTGGGGGTCGATATCCCACAGCAATACTCGCTTGCCGTCGCGTGCCGCTTCAGCGGCGAGATTGACGGCGGAAGCGGTCTTGCCCACGCCGCCCTTGATACTGTAAAGCGCCAGCATCTGCATGGGAAACTCCTTGATTGGTAACTGTTTTAGTCTAACCGATTGGCCCACACGGATACGTGACGTTTCTATGACGGCGTTGGTGTTAGTAGCTCCACACCGCTGTGATACACGCCGAAAGTCGGTCGTTAATAGCCGATAGAATGGCTTTCCTTCCCCTCAAGAATACCTACAATGGAGTGCTTATCGCCAACATGCACGCAATGCGCACCGTTATTTAGGCGATACAGTGATAGACCTCCTAATAAAGTCACCATAAAAATCGATAAAAAAGGATCTACTATGACGCTGAAACGCTCAATGGCTCGTTTCACTGCCGGCTTGGCCGGTGCGGCACTGCTTTCCGCTTCTCTATCAGCACAAGCTCGTGAACTCTCGGTTTCTACCGTTTTGTCTGACGCTTTCCCCTGGGGTCAGGCGGCGGAGAAGTGGGCAGAATTGGTCGAGGAACGCAGCGGTGGTGAACTCACGCTGCGTGTTTACCCCAACTCTCAACTGGTTTCCGGCGACCAAACCCGCGAATTTTCCGCTATGCGTTCTGGGCTAATCGACGCTGCTGTGGGCTCGACGATTAACTGGTCGCCCCAGGTGCCGGAACTCAATCTATTCTCCTTACCGTTCTTCATTCCCGGTGAAGCCGCCGTGGATGCGGTCACCGGTGGTGAAGCGGGGGAGCTAGTGTTTGAAGCAATCGAATCACGTGGGGTTATCCCGTTAGCCTGGGGTGAAAACGGTTTCCGTCAGGTCTCCAACTCACGCGGGCCAATCAGTCAGCCGGATGACCTGGACGGTCTGAAAATTCGTGTGGTGGGTTCGCCACTGTTCCAGGATACCTTCTCTGCACTGGGCGCCGACCCCACCCAAATGAGCTGGACCGATGCTCAGCCAGCGTTAACGACTGGCGCGGTGGACGGCCAGGAAAATCCGCTTTCGGTGTTTGACGTAGCGCGTATTGATCAAGTGGGCCAGGCGCACTTAACGCTCTGGAACTACATGAATGATCCGCTGATTTTTGCCGTCAATCAGCAGGTATGGCAGTCGCTGGATGAAGAGCAGCAAACCATGCTGCGTGAAACCGCCAAGGAAGCTGGCGAGTGGGAAATCGCCATGACCCGTGAAGAGGAGAGCGAACGCTTAGCGGCGATTCAAGAGCGCGGTGTAACGGTGACCAAGCTTTCTGATGAGCAGTACCAGGCGTTTGTCGATGCGACACAGTCCGTTTATGAGAAATGGGCGCCGCGCATTGGTGAAGAGGTGGTCAACGCCGCACAAACGGCTATCGACGCACGTTAATTACCTATGATGTTCTAACTCCCGGCCCTCAAGGCTGGGAGTTTTTTGCTGTGAGGCTGCCATGAAAGGCTTTCCTGATGCACGCCCCGAGCGCTGGCTGGGCGCGCTGGCGTTAATCATTATCTCATTGATCAGCCTGGGTAATGTCATTACCCGCTATCTGACCGGTGGCTCTTTTTCATTTACGGAGGAGTTTTCGGTGTTTTTGTTGGTAGTGCTGACGTTTGCCGGGGCCTCGGTGGCGTTGCGGCGCAATCGCCATATCCGTATTGGCTTTCTGGAGCGTGCCTTGCCGCCTAAATACCGCCGTGCCTTAATCCTTTTTCAAGCGCTGTGCGTTGCCATTGTGCTGGGTTTGATCACTTGGCATGGCGGCAAGTTGGCTTGGCAGGAGTACCAGTGGGAGTCGCTTTCGCCGGGGCTGGGGTTACCTCAGTGGTGGTATTTAGTCTGGTTGCCGATGCTTTCCGCGGCCATGTTATGGCGCTTGTTCCAGCAAACCGCTGACCGTTTGACGGGGAGGCTCACCGATGAGTCCTGATGTTTGGATGATTCTGGCCTTTGCAGGCTTGCTGATTGCGGGTGTGCCGGTGGCGTTTTCATTAGCGCTTTCCGGGGCTGTCGGCATCTTGCTGGGTTTGTCGCCGGATATGCTGGCGACCCTGGGCACTAATACCTATAACAGCATCGCCAAGTACCCCTTGATTGCGATTCCGTTATTCATTTTAACCGGGCTTATCTTTGAGCGTTCCGGTGTGGCGCTTCGCTTGGTGCGTTTTGCCCAGGCGCTGATTGGTCCTCGCCACGGCGGCTTGGCGCTGGTCGCGGTGTTGGTGTGTATGATTATGGGCGGCATGAGCGGCTCTGGCCCTGCCGATGCGGCGGCCGTGGCGATGGTGATGCTGCCCAGCATGACCAAAGCGGGCTACCCCAAGCCGTTTTCGGCCACGCTGATTGCGGCCTCTGCCTCGACCGCTATTCTGATTCCGCCGTCTGTGGCGCTGATTCTTTACTCGATTGTGGTGCCCGGTGTTGATTTGCGGGCGCTGTTTGCGGCGGGGCTGTTTCCTGGCATGTTGGCGGGGATAGCACTGCTGGTGCCTGCCATGATCGTTTCCAAACACTACGGTTGGGAGGGCGGCACGCCAGTAGAAGGTGCCGAACGACTCAGTGTAAAAACCACTTTTAAGCAGGCGATACCGGCGCTGTTTGCTCCTGTGCTGATTTTAGGCGGCTTGCGTTCAGGCTTGTTTACACCCACTGAAGCCGCCGTGGTGGCGGTGGCCTATGGCGCGATTGTCGGGCTTTTTCTTACTCGTGAACTGTCGCTACGCGATTTGTGGGAGCTGTTAGGCGAGGCGGCGATTATCTCGGGGGTGGTGATGCTGATTATCGCGCTGGCTGGTATTTTTGCCTGGGCGGGCACCATGCTGGGCACCTTCCGCCACTTGGCGGAGTGGATCATTAGCCTGACCGATAACGGCGTGCTGCTGCTTATTCTGGTGATGTTGGCGGTGCTGGTCGCCGGGATGCTGCTGGATGCGATCTCGATTTATCTGATTATGATGCCGATCTTGATACCCGTGATGCAGCACTTTGAATGGAACCCGGTGTGGTTCGGCATTCTATTGGCAATGAACATTGCTATTGGCCAGTTTACCCCGCCGGTGGCGGTGAATTTGATGGTGACGACCGAGGTGGCCAAAATTCGCTTGGAGCAAACGCTCGGCTGGGCGCTGCTGTTTGTGGTGGCAATGGGGTGTGCGCTGGCGCTGGTGGCTATTTTCCCCGCTATCGCGCTGTGGTTGCCTACCGTGTTGGGCTATAACATTTGATGCGGGCTCAGAAATTAGTGATCACAAGGCATTGCTCATGTCTAACAAGCAGCGCATATCCTTATCCCCTATGCCAAAACGGTATAGGGATTAACGCTTACTAAACGTTACCAACCACTAAACTACTATCTACCAAGCTGAAATGCGTTTTAAATAGCGATAGGTACTGCGGCATGTCGTTAAGCACGCTTTTTTCGCTAAAGGCTTAGTTTTTCGCTAAAGTAGTATTAGCAGGCATCCAACGGGTGCTTGTAACAGATTGTCTTAAAAACAGTTTGTCTTGAAAATAGAATGTCTTGAAAAACGTTTTGGAGCAGAATCACCTATGGGAACAATTCACTAGGTGAGCCCAAAGCGTGTAGTGCTCATAACATCAATATAAAGAGGTGTGTTCATGAAACGCCATACGTTTTCTACCGCTGCTTTCTCCGGTGCGCTACTGGCCGCCGCTGCTTTCGCCTCTCCGGCGATGGCACAGGATGACGAGCAATTCATCACCATCGGCACCGGTGGCCAAACCGGCGTTTACTACGTCGTAGGGCAGTCGATCTGTCGTTTGGTTAATCGTCTTGAAGACGCTGATATTAAGTGTAACGCACCTTCCACCGGTGGTTCTGTCGCCAATATCAATGGCATCAAGTCCGGCGAATTGGACATGGGTGTCGCTCAATCGGATGTTCAGTACCAAGCCTACAATGGTACCGGGAATTTCGAAGGCGAGCCCTATGAGGACCTGCGGGCTGTGTTCCGTGTCCACGGTGAGCCATTGACCCTGCTTGCACGTGCTGATTCAGGCATCGAGACACTCGATGATTTGGAGGGCAAACGCGTCAATATCGGTAACCCAGGCTCAGGCCAGCGCAACACCATGGAAGTGGTGATGGACGCCAAGGGCTGGACCGAAGATACTTTCTCTTTGGCATCTCAGCTTGATGCGGCCGAGCAAGCAGCGGCACTCTCCGACAATAACGTCGATGCCATGGTGTATGTCGTTGGTCACCCCAATGGTTCCATCCAAGAAGCGACCACCACTGTTGATGCTCGTTTGATTCCGCTGAATGACGAAGACATTCAGGGCATCATCGATGAATACCCGTACTACTCCGCATCGGTTATTCCGGGTGGTCTGTATCGCGGCAATGACGAAGATGTCGAAACTTTCGGTGTAGCAGCGACATTTGTCACCACTGCTGAAGCTGACGAAGAAGTTATCTACCAGACTGTAAAAGCGGTTTTTGATAACTTTGATCGTTTCAAGCAGCTGCATCCGGCTTTCGAGAACCTAGTTCCAGAAGAGATGGTAACTCAGGGCCTTTCCGCACCGTTGCATGATGGGGCGGCGCGTTACTACCGTGAGCAAGGCTGGATTGAGTAATCCTTCAGCCTGAGGTGTTGCTACCTTAGTAAGAAATGCGCGGTTACCCCAGGGTGCCGCGCATTTTGGTTTAGAATGTTGATAGGGCACTTAGAATGTTGATAGGGCATTTCGATATGGCAATGATGCGTCAATCGACTCGGAGAAGGGCAGGCATATGACAGAAGATAAGAACAGGCCTTCGGGAGTCGGAGGAGACTTGGAGGATATGGTCGCCTCCAGCGATACGGGAGCCCGCAAACCGGCCGGTATGCCCGGCAAGCTCTTGGTAAGCATTGCGGCAGCGTGGTCCCTTTTTCAATTGTGGATTGCATCCCCAGTGCCCTTCGTTCTGGGCTTTGGCGTGTTTAGTGCCACGGAAGCCCGCTCTATTCATTTAGCCTTTGCGTTGTTCCTGGCGTATATGGCCTATCCGGCACTCAAGCGCTCGCCGCGAGACCGTGTGCCGATCCAGGATTGGGTACTGGCGGCGGCGGCGGCCTTTTGTGGCGCTTACATGTTCATGTTTTATGAGCAGTTATCGCAACGCCCCGGCGCACCGATACTGCAGGACGTTATTATTGGTATAGCCGGGATACTGCTGTTGCTCGAGGCGACACGTCGAGCGCTTGGCCCGCCGTTAATGATTGTGGCGTCTGTTTTTCTTCTCTATAGCTTGGCTGGCCCTTGGATGCCGGGGATTCTTTCCCATGGTGGGGTGAGTCTCTTTGGTTTGATTAATCATCAGTGGTTAACAACTCAAGGGGTCTTCGGTATTGCGCTGGGCGTCTCAACCAGCTTCGTATTCCTATTTGTGTTGTTCGGTGCTCTGCTCGATAAGGCGGGCGCTGGCAATTACTTTATCAAGGTGGCGTTTTCGCTGCTTGGTCACTATCGCGGTGGGCCAGCGAAAGCCGCCGTGGTGGCGTCGGCCATGACCGGTCTGATTTCCGGGTCCTCTATTGCTAACGTGGTAACCACCGGTACCTTTACGGTGCCGATGATGAAACGTGTTGGGTTTTCCGCGGAAAAGGCGGGTGCTGTCGAAGTGGCGTCATCGGTCAATGGACAGATTATGCCGCCGGTGATGGGGGCGGCCGCTTTCTTGATGGTCGAGTATGTCGGTATTTCTTATGTCGAAGTGATTAAGCATGCTTTCCTGCCCGCGCTAATCTCCTATATCGCGCTGGTCTATATCGTTCACCTTGAGGCCCTAAAAGCCAATATGAAGGGGCTGCAAAGCAGCAATCCACCTAAGCCGCTGGTCAATAAAGTGATCGGTTTTCTTGGTGGCTTGCTACTGATGATGGTCACCGCGTTGGCAGTCTATTACGGTCTTGGCTGGCTCAAGCCGGTGTTGGGTGAGGCGACGCCCTGGGTGGTGGCTGTTGGGCTTACGGTTATTTATATCGCCCTGCTCAAGCTGGCGGCCGGTTACCCCGAGCTTGAGCTCGATGATCCTAACGAACCGATTTATTCGCTGCCGCAAACCAAGCCCACGGTGCTGGTTGGCTTGCAGTACATCCTGCCGGTGATTGTGCTGGTCTGGTGTCTGATGGTGGAGCGCTTATCGCCAGGATTGTCGGCGTTCTGGGCCACTGTGTTCATGATTTTTATCATTCTTACTCAGCGCCCGATCACGTCGATTTTTCGCGGACGCAGCGATATGCGTGCGGATCTGCGTGAAGGTGCGATGGATCTATGGAATGGCCTGGTCACCGGCGCCCGCAACATGATCGGCATCGGCATTGCGACGGCTACCGCCGGTATTATCGTCGGTGCCGTCTCGCAGACCGGGGTGGGCCTGGTGCTAGCCGAGGTGGTGGAAACGCTGGCCATGGGCAACTTGATGCTGATCTTGCTGCTTACCGCAGTGCTTAGTTTGATTCTCGGCATGGGGCTACCTACAACGGCTAACTACATCGTCGTCTCGGCACTACTGGCGCCGGTCATCGTTAACTTGGGCGCTGAAAATGGCTTGCTGGTGCCGTTGATTGCGGTACACCTGTTCGTGTTCTATTTCGGCATCATGGCCGACGTTACCCCGCCGGTGGGGCTTGCGTCCTTTGCGGCGGCGGCAGTATCCGGTGGTGACCCTATTCGAACCGGCTTTCAGGCGTTCTATTACAGCCTTCGTACCGCAGCGCTGCCGTTCCTGTTCATCTTTAATACCGACCTGCTGCTCATCGATGTGACCTTCCTTCAGGGAGTGCTGATCTTTGTGGTGTCGACCATCGCGATGCTGATTTTCGCCGCGGCGACCCAGGGCTTCATGATTACGCGCAACCGTTGGTATGAGTCTATTGTACTGCTGCTGATTGCGTTCACGCTGTTCCGCCCCGGCTTCTGGATGGACATGATTCATGATCCCTACGAGTCCATCCCGCCCGCGCAATTTGTCGAAGCATTGGGTGGTGTCGATGAAGACTCGACGCTGCGCTTGCAGATTGCCGGTCTTGATGATTATGGCGATCCCATGACCACTTACATGACATTGCCGGTGCCTGAAGGTGAAACAGGTCAAGAGCGGCTTGATAACTTGGGTATGGAGCTATTTATTGAAGATGGCACGGCGACCGTTGATATGGTGACCTACGGCAGCCAAGCGGCTGAACTCGGTTTCGACTTCGATCAAGAAATCATCGAAGTGTTAGCCCCCGTGAACCGCTGGACGAAAGAGATCATGTGGATTCCTGCCTTCTTGCTCTTTGGGTTGATTGTGTTGATGCAGCGTCGGCGTCGTGATGACACCCAAGCGACCGCCACCGCATGAAGGAGAGTGCCATGTACAGTAAGATCATGTTGCCGGTGGATTTGAACGAGGAGGCTTCCTGGACGAAGGCGCTGCCCACGGCATTGACGCTATGCCGAACTTTCGGCGCCTCGCTTCATGTGGTCACGGTACTGCCGGACTATCGCATGCCCATGGTGGGTTCCTACTTCCCCAAGGACTTCGCCCAAAAAGCGCATATTGCGATCACCGATGCGCTTCACGCGTTCATCAAAACGAATGTGCCCGATGATATTCAGGTGCAAAGTGTCATTGTGGATGGTTCGCCTTGGGAGGCCATTATCAAAGCCGCTAAGAAACTGGATGTGGATCTGATCGTCATGGCCTCTCACAATAAGCGTAAGTTTGTCGATTATGTGCTCGGCCCTAATGCAGAGCACGTTGTGCACCATGCCAAAATGTCGGTAATGATTGTGCGCTAGACATTCAAAGCGTCACGTAGCAAAAACCAAAAACTCCGGGCAGCTAGTCCGGAGTTTTTTATGGCTGGTACCTAAAGTTAGCTACATACGCTTTTGCTAACGCAGCAATTAAATTGGCGTTTTAAGACCTTCTCATGGATTTTTTGTACGCATAACCTTTCAGGCAACGCCTCGTGTCTTCAGGTCAGCTACATTAAGAGAGCATTAAGAAAGCACTGAGAGAATGCACTGAAAATAGTGTTAAGCCATTAAGTTGGCATTAATGCCAGCAGCGCTAACAAGCGCTGATGCTTTGAGGTAAATCCTGAATTCAGGACCTAGTATCAGGTACAACAGGAGTGATGCCATGAATGCGGCTACAACAAAAACAAACCACCATTCAGATCAGCCCAGCGTTAAAATTACTATTAATAAGGTCGGATTGGATCGGCCTAGAGCGTGGTTGGCCGCGGGTGTAGAGGATTTTCGCCGCGCAACGGTGGTCAGTCTTTCGTATGGCATGTTTTGGGTCGGCTTGAGTATTGCTATCACCCTGGGCGCATTCACGCTGGGGTACTGGTATTGGCTGCTACCCATGATTGCTGGCTTTATGTTTATTGGGCCCTTGGTCGCGGTAGGTTCGTATGGCATCAGCCGAGCCTTAGAACGGGGGCAAGTGCCTAACCTGGGGGATGCATTCGGAAGCTGGAGACCCCACGCCGGTCAATTGGCGATGATGGGGGTCATGATGATGATCTTCTTTCTGGCCTGGATTCGTTTGGCTACTCTGCTGTTTGCCCTGTTTTTTGGTTTCGAAGTTCCCAGCCCCGCCACACTGTATACCGCGCTACTGACGACGTCTGAAGGGTTGGGCATGCTCGCTGTCGGTACGGTCGCTGGTGGCATTTTAGCCTTCGGCGCGTTTGCTATTAGCGTCGTGGCGATACCCACATTGATGGATCAAGACTTAACCTTTATGGAAGGGATTGAAGCCAGCGTACGCTGTGTTGCCCGGAACTTTCGCGTGATGCTGTTGTGGGCGGTGATTTTAACGCTGTGTGTGTTGGTGGGTGTGATGACATTCTATATTGGCTTGGCGCTAATCTTGCCAGTATTAGGTCACGCCAGCTGGCATGCCTATGAAGATTTAGTGCGCTTCGACCCGATTGAGAAAATTAGCTCGTAACTCGACTGTGAATAGCGAATAACGCTTCCATTACGAAAAAAACATTACCCAAAAACAGTATTGAGCCTGACCTATTTAAGGAGATAGCGTAATCTTTATGCTGTCTCCTTTTATTTCTGGGCATTTAAACCAACGGGTCTTTTGGCGTGAGGTGTTGACTGTGAAAGCGTTATTAATGGGGTGGGTTGTGCTGATATTCAGCATTCCCCTAGCGGGACTCGCTGAAACAGCCGATGACTTAGAGGAACCCAGTGGGCCGGTTATTTTGACCGTTAGCGGTAATGTTGGCCTTACGAACGTTGGTAGTGAGGCGCAGTTTGACCGCGCCATGTTAGAGGCGTTACCACAGCACGAGTTCGATACCACCACACCCTGGACAGAAGCTAGTAACCACTATCGTGGACCTTTAATGCGCGAACTGCTGGCGCGTTTAAACGCGGAAAGCGATACGGTACATGTCGCCGCCCTGAACGGCTACGAAGCGGAAATACCGGTGAGCGATTTCGAAGAGTATGACGTTATCTTAGCCCTTGAAAAGGATGAAAAAGCGATCCCGATTCGTGAATACGGTCCGTTATGGGTACTTTATCCCTTTGATCAGGATGAAGCGCTGTTAAGCGAGAAAATACGCTTCAGGGCGGTATGGCAGGTTATGCATATTGATGTCCGCTAGCGCTTCAACCGCACAGGCTTCCAACCTGCTGCGTTATCCTCGCCGTTTTAAGCTCGTTGCCATCGTTGCGGTATCGCTATTTGCCGCGGCGTTGGTCGTCGCTACCCTGGCTGCCTGGCGGCAGGAAAATCTCACTCAGAGCCTGCGTGAAGATACCGCCTGGGTGGTTTATAAGCTGGACCGCGATGCGGTACAGCTCCTGAACCATCTATTGGCAGTGACGCGTGAGCCGCTTACGTCCGAGACGCATGATGAGCTAAACCTACGCTTTGAGCTGTTATATAGCCGCATTACGCTGCTCAATGAGGGTGAGGTCAGCACGTTATTGCAACAGATTGGTACGGCTCGGGAATTATTGGGCCAAATCCAGCAACAGCTGGATGTGCTGGATAGTATGTTTTATCCCTATGGTGGGCCTGAAATCGATGGGAGAATTGATCCATTACCGGTGGCGGTGCTGGAAGAGGAATTGCAGGCGCTAACGCAGTTAACAGAGCGTCTGGTTATTGCGATTAATGGCTATTTGGCCGAGTCGGCGACCGAAGAGCGCGCCCAGCTCAGCCTGCTCTACAAGCTCCTCATGTCACTAATCGTCGGAATGAGCTTAGCGGCTTTTCTGGTGATTGCTTTCCTGGTGCGCGAAATGCGCGAAAGTGCGGCGGTCAGGCGCGAGCAGGAGCAATTAGGCCAGCAATTGGAAGTTACTGCCAAACAGGCGCAGGCGGCGAATCAAGCTAAGTCAGACTTCCTCGCCATGGTCAGTCACGAAATTCGTACCCCGCTGAACGGTGTGATTGGTATGAGTGAGTTATTACGGGAATCGGCGAGTCCCGCTCAGGTAGAGGATTACGCTCACACGATTCACGATAGTGCCAATCAACTGCTGGCAATGATTAATGAAATCCTCGATTTTTCTAAAATCGAAGCCGGTCACTTAACCCTGGAAACATCGCCTACTGCGCTAAAACCACTTATCGATAGTGTGGTGGTGCTGCTTGCACCCAGGGCAAAAGTTAAAGGATTGACGCTTACGGTTAACGTCGACCCCCTGGTGCCTGCGTGGGTGTTGGTCGATGCTGCCCGCCTGCGGCAGATACTGCTAAACCTGATCGCCAATGCGATCAAGTTCACTGACCATGGCGAGGTAAGCGTCAAGGTCTCCTCTACGGTAGAGCAGCTATTATTTGAGGTGATCGACACCGGTTGTGGCTTAAGCGAGCAGCAGCAAGAGCGGCTTTTTCAGCCTTTTCAGCAGGCGGATGAGTCAGTGGCCCGCCGCTTTGGTGGAACGGGGTTGGGGCTTGCAATCTGCAAGCGGTTAAGCGAAGCCATGCAAGGGCGGTTAGGGGTCAAGAGCCAAGTAGGCCAGGGAAGTACCTTCTGGTGCCAGTTGCCCTTGGTTGAAGCTGACCCTGTTTCAGCGTCACTGCCCGTAATGCCTAAACGCGATTTTTCCGGCACAACGCTGCTGCTGGTGGAGGACAATGCGGTCAACCGCAAAGTCGCCATTGGCTTGTTATCGCGCCTAGGCTGCGATGTGGTCTGGGCCGAGAACGGTCATGACGCCTTGGCAATGGCCCAGTCACAGCAGGTACAACTCATCTTTATGGATATCCAGTTGCCCGATATGGATGGCTTGTTAGTCACTCAGCGCTTACGCGAACAGGGTGGCTGGCTGGCGAGTGTTCCTATCGTCGCCATGACGGCAGGCGGCGCTGAAGATGACCGACAACGCTGCCTGGCGGCGGGCATGAACGATTACATTACCAAGCCACTGTCACTTTCGGTGTTAAGTAACGTGCTGGCGTTACAGCTTTTTGCCACTCCCGACACGGCTCCTGTACAAGCATTAGCGGGAACACAAACGCCAACCGAGGGGCCGCCGTTACTGAATGACGACACTCTCTCCATGCTGAAAGCGTCACTGGGAGAATCGAGCCTGATCCAACTGGCGATGCTTTACCATCAGCAAGTCAGCGATTACACCGAGCAACTGGCTGCCTGCCTGGCAGCAACCCCACTGACACCAGAACAGCATCATCAAGTCATGCGTTTGGCGCACCAGCTGCGCGGCGAGTCAGTGAGCATGGGCGCTGACCAGCTTGCCGAATTGGCGAAGCAGTTGGAGATATTGGCCAAGACAAAGCAAGCCACTGCCCGCCAACTCAATGATGTGTTCAGCACGTTAAGGCTTTCTGCGGCGCATACCCATGCCGCACTGGAGAGGTGGTGTCGTGACCACTTATCCCGTTGAAAAGGGCATTATTACGGCGGCTAGCCAGCATCCCGACGCTTCCTACGCTGCAGCCGAGCTAGCTTGCGCCCTATGTCACGAGCATTTGGGCTTCGTGCTGTTCTTCTGCAGTGCGGAGTATGATTTAGCGGGGCTGGCGGCCGCTTTAGAGCGAAGCTTTCCCTCCACGCCGCTTAGCGGCTGCACTACCGCTGGGGAAATAACGCCGCTTGGTTATGATCGCGGTTCGATCGTCGCGATGGGCTTTGATCGTCGTTGGTTTGCCATCGAAACAGCGCTGATCGATGACCTGGATCATTTTGAGTTGGCCAACGCTCAGCCGCTAGTCGATACCCTATTGGAGCGTTGCCGTCGACAAGCCGTCGCGCCCATTAATGAGCACAGCTTTGCGCTCACCTTATTGGATGGCTTATCGAGTCGCGAAGAGCAAGTGCTTGCCACCTTGGATGCCGCGCTGGGGCGTATACCCAGCTTTGGCGGCTCTGCTGGCGATGATAATCATCTCAGCCATACCCATGTGTACACCGCCGGGCGCTTTCATACCCGGGCTGCGGTGGTGGTGATGATTAATACCCAGCTGCCCTTTGACGTCTTTTCGACTCATCATTTGACCCCATTGGCCCACAAACTCGTGGTAACGGAGGCGAATCGTGAGCAGCGTCGGGTAATCGAGCTCAATGGTCTACCCGCCGCGCAGGTATATGCCGACTTAGTGGGCGTGGCACCTGCGCAGCTCAATGCGGCGATTTTTGCCCATCATCCATTGGCGGTACGTATCGGTGGGCAGCACTATGTGCGCTCCATTCAGCGCGTTAATAGCGATAGCAGCCTAAGTTTTTACTGTGCAGTAGAAAATGGCATCGTGCTGACGGCGATGCAACCAACGCCGCTACTCGATAACCTTGAAGAGATGCTTGCCGGGGTGAGCGCCAGGCTGGGTACGCCTAGTGTGATCATTGCCTGCGACTGCTTTTTACGCCGTATGGAGCTTGAAGCGCTAGCCCATCTAGATCAGGCGTCGCAGCTGCTGCGCCAGGCTGGGGTAGTGGGGTTCAATACCTACGGTGAGCAGCACCATGGCATGCATGTGAATCAAACGTTTACGGGGGTGGCGTTTGGATCTCTTCCAACTAACGACAACCACTGAAGCCACCAATAGCCAGGACGAGGCCGAGGTCGCTGCGCTGCGCGAAGAGAACCGTCGCCTGCGAAAAGTCTGCCAAGCGCTAATGGAGCGGGTGGAAGGTGATGGTAGTGCCGAGGGCGCCCCTTATGCCGCCTTTGAGCGTTCAGTGCTACTTGCCGAGCAAGTTCGGGAACGTACCGATACCTTGCACCGTACCTTGGATGAATTGGGTCAGGTCAATACGCGATTACTGGCGGCCAAAGCCGAGGCTGAAGCGGCCAACCTCTCTAAAACAAAATTCCTTGCGGCGGTCAGCCATGACCTGTTGCAACCGCTTAACGCGGCCCGCCTGTTTGCCAGCGCTTTAGAAACCCACTCACTGCCTGAAAACTCGCAAAAACTAGTGGGCCATATCGGCCGCTCGCTGAAAGATGTGGAAGGCCTGATCGGCACGCTGGTGGATATCTCGCGCTTGGATGCGGGGGTGCTGCGCGCCGATAAATCACCGTTCGCGGTGAGTACACTGCTCGATACGCTGGCTGAAGAGTACCGCCAAGTGGCGGGCGTGCGTGGCTTAGCGTTGCACTATGTGCCCTCCAGTATGATGATTGAATCAGACTTGGCGCTGCTAGCACGGGTCATACGCAACTTCCTCAGTAATGCGGTGCGCTATACCGAACATGGCCGCGTGCTGCTGGGCTGCCGACGACGCCCTCATGGATTGGAAATTATGGTGGGCGATACCGGCCCTGGCATTCCAGAGCAGCAGCGCGAAGCGATCTTTCTGGAGTTCCGGCGGGTTAACCAGCCCCATAGTGCTAATAGCCGTGGATTAGGGCTGGGGCTAGCCATCGTTGACCGGATCAGTAGCATGCTGGAGCAACCGGTATCCCTTGCTTCCCGCCCCGGTGCAGGAGCTCTTTTCTCGATCACCGTGCCTTACGCGGCGGTCCCGTCATCGGCACTGCCCACGCGCTATGCCTCGCCTTCGTCTGAGATAGGTGATCCGCTGCAGGGCTGTATCGTCTGGGTGATCGATGATGATTTGGCCATTATTGAGGGCATGCAGGCACTGCTAAGCAGTTGGGGTTGCCGGGTACGTGCGGCCGCCACGGTGAGCGCCCTTGAGGCCGCCAGCGATGGTGAGCGCCCTGCGGTGCTGCTGGTCGATTACCACTTGGGTGAACATCGTGAAACCGGTATTGATCTGGCCGCGCGCTTACAGCGGCGCTATCCCGGGTTGGCCGCCGTGGTCATAACGGCGAATCATGAGGCAGAGATTAAGCGGGCCACCCGTGAGGCGGGCATGCACTGTTTGCTAAAACCGCTCAAACCGCTGCGGCTGCGCATGCTGCTTGGCTCGCTGTTGCATAAGCATTAGTGAGCCCGGTTGGCGCGATAAAAACTTAAATCCTCCTCTCCGGCAATGACGATCGCATGTACCCGACTGGTCGCATTTAATTTACGCAAAATCGCCGAGACATGGGTTTTAACGGTGGTTTCGGCAATCAACAATTCTCGCGCAATATGCTTATTGGACATGCCTTTGGCCATACAGCCCAAGACCATCAACTGCTTTTCGGTCAGGCGCGCCAGGCGCTCGCTGGGCGTTGTGGCGGTGACGGTCGTGGGGGGCAATGACGCGCGGGGCGCAGGCCGTCGCATGATGTCGGGCGGCAGGTAAAGCTGGCCTTCAAGAATCTGCGTTAAGGCTGCCAGCATTGCTTCCCGGGGCGTAGATTTGGGGATATAGCCCACCGCGCCCAGGGTAATGGCATCCAGCACCAGTTGGCGCTCTTGATGCGCAGAGACAATTGCTACCGGCAGCCATGGAAACACCTCGCGCAGGCGGGTCAGCCCTTCTAGTCCCTCGGCATCAGGCAGGCTTAAATCCAGTAGCAGCAAATCCAACTCCGCATGCTGTTCCACCAACGTCATCGCATCAGCGAGACTCTCCGCTTCCGCCAGTTGGCTGCCTGCCAAGCCCCCGCTAATCACGGTTTGCAGCGCATCACGGAGCAGCGGGTGGTCATCTGCCACTAACAGGGAATACATGGCGTCTCCTACCAAGGGATGAGGGCTAATCCTGCCATCGGGCTATATCGCCATTTGCTTTAGTGAACAACACTGTTTAGGCATCTTAAAAAAGCACCTTTAATAATCATAATACTCAGGAGCATGACAATGATCTACGCCAACCCTGGTGACACCGGTTCACTGGTGTCATTTGAAAAGCGCTATGGCAACTATATCGGCGGCGAATTCGTTGCCCCGGTCAAAGGCCAGTACTTTGATAACATCAGCCCTGTTAATGGCCATGTTTTTTGCGAAATTCCCCGCTCGACGGCAGAAGATATCGATAAGGCCTTAGATGCTGCCCACAAAGCGGCGCCTGCCTGGGGTAAAACCTCTGTTCAAGAGCGCAGCAATATTCTGTTGAAAATCGCCGACCGCATTGAGCAAAATCTGGAAATGCTCGCCGTCGCCGAAACCTGGGATAATGGTAAAGCGGTACGCGAAACCATCAATGCCGATATTCCATTGGCTGTCGATCACTTCCGCTACTTTGCCGGCTGCCTGCGCTCGCAGGAGGGCACTGCAGCGGATATCGATGCCAACACGGTTTCCTATCACTTCCACGAACCGCTAGGCGTGGTGGGCCAGATCATCCCCTGGAACTTCCCGATCCTAATGGCCGCCTGGAAACTGGCGCCTGCGCTGGCTGCGGGTAACTGTGTGGTCTTGAAGCCCGCGGAACAAACCCCCGCGTCGATTCTGAAAGTGATGGAAGTGATTGGCGATCTGCTACCGCCTGGCGTTCTCAATATCGTCAACGGCTTTGGCGCTGAAGCGGGTCAGGCACTGGCCAGCAGCAAGCGTATCGCCAAGATCGCTTTTACCGGCTCCACGCCTGTCGGTTCGCATATTTTGAAATGCGCGGCAGAAAACATTATTCCCTCTACCGTGGAGCTAGGCGGCAAATCCCCCAACATCTACTTTGCTGACATCATGAACGCCGAACCGACGTTTATTGATAAAGCGGTAGAGGGCTTGGTGCTGGCGTTCTTCAACCAGGGCGAAGTGTGTACCTGCCCCTCGCGCGCGCTGATCCAAGAGAGCATGTACGACGAGTTCATGGCCAAGGTCATCGAGCGCACCAAAACCATCAAGCGCGGTAACCCGCTAGATACCGATGTACAGGTAGGTGCCCAGGCTTCCCAGGAGCAGTTCGACAAGATCATGTCCTACATGGATATCGCCCGGGATGAAGGGGCCGAATTCCTCACCGGCGGTAATAAAGAGACCATGGACGACAGCATTAACAGCGGTTACTACATTCAGCCCACGCTGCTGAAGGGTACCAACCAGATGCGCGTCTTTCAGGAAGAGATCTTTGGCCCGGTGGTGGCCGTCACTACCTTTAAAGATGAAGAAGAAGCCCTGGCGATTGCCAACGACACCGAGTTTGGCTTGGGCGCAGGCGTGTGGAGCCGCGATATCAACGTCGCTTTCCGCATGGGCCGAGGCATTCAAGCCGGGCGTGTGTGGACCAACTGCTACCACCAATATCCGGCCCATGCAGCCTTCGGTGGTTACAAGAAATCCGGTGTGGGTCGTGAAACCCACAAGGTGGCGCTTGAGCACTACCAGCAAACCAAAAACCTGCTGGTCAGCTACGATATCAATCCGCTAGGCTTCTTTTAAAGCCTGACGTTTTGTAACTTAATAGCCTCCCTGCGCTGTTTGCCGGGAGGCTTTTTTGTAGCCCCAACTTGCCTGGCCAGCCCTTTCTAATCAGTCGTTCCTAACCAGCGGCGTGACATACGCTCGGCGTGGGCAAGGTTGTTAACCACGGCTAATTTACCCACTTCGCGACGAATGCCCGCACGCTTTATTTTCAACGCCAAGCGCGGCGGCAGCCCAACAAACATTACTCCCACGCCTTGCTCGCCGAGCTCGCGGCGCAGTGTGTCTAGCGCCACCATCGCAGTGGTATCCAGGCTAGGCACATCGCGCATATCCAAAACGACGATTCTCACGCTGTGATCAATGATCCGCAGCGTGGCAATGGCTTTTTCTGCGGCGCCAAAAAACAGCGGGCCGCTAATTTTGTAGAGCGCTACTTCTGGTGGGAAGTGCTCACCCGTAGAGAGGGCGTCTAGACGCTGGGTATGGGTTAGCTGCGCCATTCGGCGAATAAATAGCGCGGCGGCTAGGCCAATACCGACGGCCACGGCGATCACCATGTCGAAAATAACCGTCAGTGCGAAACAGATTACCAATACCCATACATCGCTGGCAGGTGCGCTTTTTAGCGTATGCATAAAATGCCGCGCTTCACTCATGTTCCAGGCAATAATAAACAGCAGCGCGGCCAACGCAGCCATCGGTACATATCCCAACACGCCCGCCAGCGCGACAACGGACAGCAGCACCACTAACGAGTGCACCAGCGCCGCAACAGGTGAAAACGCGCCACTTTTGATGTTGGTCGCGGTGCGTGCCAGTGCGGCCGTGGCGGTAATACCGCCAAAGAAGGGCACCACTAGATTGCCGAGCCCTTGGCCAATTAGTTCTGCATTGGGGTCATGGCGGGTGCGGGTTAAGCCATCTGCGACAACGGCGCACAGCAACGATTCAATCGCAGCGAGTAAAGCGATCGCCAGTGCCGGGCCCAGCAGCGCTTGAATCAACGCAAAGTCGATTTCAAGCGGCGTGCCATCTGCACCCGGGAGATGCCAAGGGGCCACGAAACTGGGCGCAAAGGGCGGAATGCCGCTGCCGCTTTCACCCTGAAACTCCCAGCTAAACCGCGAGGCGATCGTATCCACTTCAACGCCACTCATCAGCAGTAGCGAGGCTGCCAGCGTACCCACCGCTAACCCTACCAGCGGGGCAGGTATTGGGGTATTTAAGCGCGGCCAAACGAGCAGTGTTGCTAAGGTGATAAGTCCGACGCTGATCTCCGCCAGCGACAGCGTGGGCAGCGCTTGGCCGATCAGCATCAAGTTATCCAGGGTGCTATCGCCAAGCTCGACACCCGCCAAACCCAAAAAGTCCGGCAGCTGTAACAGCGCAATCACCACGCCGATGCCCGCCGTAAAGCCAAGAATGACCGGGTAAGGCACGTACTGAATGAGACTGCCCAATCGCGAAAGACCCAGCGCGACCAAAATAGCGCCCGCCATAAAGGTGGCAATCAGCAGCCCCCCCAAGCCATGGTTGGCAACAATCGGGAAGAGAATAACCACAAACGCAGCGGTGGGGCCGGAGATGTTAAATCGTGAGCCGCCGGTTAGCGCGATCACCGCCCCCGCCACAATGGCTGTATAGAGCCCGTGTTGGGGCGGCACCCCAGTGGCAATCGCCAGCGCCATGGAAAGCGGTACGGCAACGACGCCAATTGTCAGCCCCGCCATCACGTCGCGCTTTAATTTACCCAGCGAATAACCTTCACGCCAGGCGTTGAGTAACGCACTGCCAGGCATCGGGAAAACGTACCCCGAGGGTCGATGTGCGCGGGACATGTGGCCAGCCTCCTAAGTGTTTGGGAAAACAGGCTACCAAGCTACGCCTACCCTGGAGTTCCCACAACAAAGCGTTTTTTCAGAGCCGTTCGCGCACAAAAAATCCCGGCACAGAGGCCGGGATTAAGGTTGCTTCAATGTGGACGCCGTTACATCTGAGCGTCTTCAGGCGGCTCGCCAATCGTGCCTGGCATTGCCTGCATATGGCCCATCTGCTGACCCGCCAGGGTGAGGAAGTGAAGATGGCGCTCATATTCGCAGACCAAATCACCAATCACCTGACCACGGGTGTAGCCGTTAAGGTCTTTATCCTGCCCGCCTTCCGCCAAGTACACATCCAGGCGTACATAGAAGTCATCGTCTGCCGGGATAAAGCTCGGTGTACGCATGCGATGCGGGCACACTTGGTAAACAAAACTGGTGGCTTCGCCAAAATCGACCTGGAGCATCAAGTTGGGAAGCGTTTCACCCTCAACGTGCTCTTCGGTCACATTGGCGGTTTGGCCTCGGCTCTCAAGCTCCTGGGCGAACTGCGTCATCGCCGGGCGAATCGCATGCTCGATGGTGGCGGCCGCACCCGCGCGGTTAGAGGTATCCAGGGCGCGATCCAAACGCTCTTTCCAGTCGCCGCCAGGGGCGCTACCGGCAATCATGCGGCGCGCATCGGCCTTGCTGCCTTCCATTTTCAGGGCTTTATACATGCCTACCATGACCGCGAAAATCACCAGCGAGAAGGGCAGTGCGGTGATGACCACGGCGCTCTGCAGGGCATTCAAGCCACCTGCCATCAGCAGAGCTATGGTGATCAAACCGATCATCACCGACCAGAAAATACGCAGCTTCACCGGCGCATCGTGGTTCACATCGCTCAAAATAGAGGTGAAGTTGGCCAATACCAGTGCACCGGAGTCCGCTGAGGTAATAAAGAACACAATACCCAGTACGGTGACGACCGCCGCGGTAAGGCCAACGTATGGGTAGTACTCAAGCAGCGTGTAAAGCGTGGTTTGCGGGGTGTTAAGGGCCTGTTCACCCAGCTCGGCAACGCCTTGGTTGGCGACCAGCTCAATGCCGCTGTTACCGAAGACCGACATCCACACCATCATAAAGGCCAGCGGAATAAACAGTGCACCGGCGACAAATTCGCGAATGGTACGGCCACGGGAGATACGTGCCAGGAACAGCCCCACGAAAGGCGTCCAGGCAATCCACCAGCCCCAGAAGAAGATCGTCCACCACATCTTCCACTCTTGTGCGCCCTCATCGGCAAAGGCGTAAGTGTCGAAGCTAGCGCCGACAAAGCCCGATAAATAATCACCGGCGTTGTTGACCACTTTATCCAGCAACATCAGTGTGTCGCCCGAAAAGAGTACAAACAGCATCAGCGCCAACGCCAGCAGCATGTTGAACTCTGATAAGCGGCGAATGCCTTTCTCAACCCCGGTCACCACGGAAATAGTCGCTAATACGACCACCAGCACAATCAAGATCACCTGCACGGTGAGGGTTTCCGGCACACCGAACATATAGGTGAGGCCGTAGTTGAGCTGCATTACCCCAATACCGAGACTGGTAGCAATGCCGAACACGGTGGAGATCACTGCGGTAATGTCCACCGCGTTACCAATCGGGCCGTGGATACGTTTACCGAGGATTGGGTAGAGAGCGCTACGAATCGCCAGCGGCAAACGGTGACGGTAGCTGAAGTAGGCCAGCGCCATACCCATCAACACGTACAGCCCCCAGCCGGAGAGCCCCCAGTGCAGATAGGTTTGAACGACGGCGTTACGCATCGCTTCCTGGCTTTCCGGGGTTAAATCCGGCGGTGCCAAATAGTGGGCAACCGGTTCGGCAACGCTGAAGAATAGCAGGTCGATACCGATACCCGCGGCAAACAGCATGGCCGACCAGGAGAGTAGCGAGAACTCAGGCCGAGAGTGATCAGGCCCCAGACGAATGCTGCCAAAGCGGGACATACCAATGGCGACCACGAAAACCAAGTAAGCCACGATGGCGAGCATGTAGTACCAGCCAAAGGTTTTGCTCACCCAGGCAAGCCCGGCATCGAAAAAGGCCCCAGCTTGCTCGGTAAACAGCATAGTGAGCACTAGAAAAATAAGTATGCCCGCCACACTGCCGTGGAAAACCACGGGATTGAGGCGGTCGCGTGAGGGAAGGACGGGATTGTCTTTCGCCATCGGGGTGGACTCCTTTTGTTGAAGGGGGGGGCGGTAATATTTATTTTGAATGAACGTTCAAATAAAATACGCGATTAAACCATCCCCTTCAAGTTAACCTCCCTTGTGTGGGGTGAATAAGCGTGCAGTGAGCGATGAGAAAAATGCAAAGGCAGATGCAAAAACGCCCGGCAAGCCGGGCGTTCACGCTAACGTTTAAAAACTAATCAACGCTTATTCACTATCGGCGTTGTCGTCGTTATCACCGTGGTGGCCGCGCTTGCCGTGCTTACCCCGATACTCTTCATGGGCTTCGTGCATGGCGTTGCGCAGCGCTTCCTGCTCTTCCTCAGAGAGGATCTCGGCGACCCGCTCGTGGTGCTCTTCACGCAGCGCGTGCATGGCTTCACGATGCTCAGCGTGAGCTTCGTTGAGCTCAGCCTGCTTCTCTTCAGAGATTTCAGCGCGCTGATATACCTCTTGGCGACGCTCCTCCATGCGCTCTTCCATGCGCTCGCGATCAGGGCCTTTACCTTCATGGTCACCGTGGCTATCCGCTTGAGCGGTAAGCGCTAGCGGGGCAATCGCAATAGCTAGCAGGGCCGGGGCGAACAGTTGGCGAATTGACAGTTTCTTAGCATTTGTAAGTTTCATAAGTTCTCTCCTGGTGAGTTGACGATGCCAGTATCGCTAGGAGGCGTGCAAACCGTTTGCAGATAGTGTGCAACAATCATGATCTTATTAGCCCGTGGCAGGTCGTAGTCGATAGGTGAGGGGTTACCTAATTATCAAGGAGCAACTTAATGTCGCGAATCGAATACTTTCGCGTGTGGCAACAGCGTTGCGCGTTTACCACCCTACGTCGTGTTACTGGCCTGGGGGCGCTTGCCTTGCTATTAAATGGCTGTAGCGCTTCCCAACATATTAGCCAGGGCGAGCCTGCTGTTGAGAGTAACCCTTTGCATGAACCCCAGCCTTTTGAGCGCTTGGCCCCAGTTACTTACACACCCGAGGCATGGCCACAGGCGTTAAAGGCGACTGTTTATCTGCCCAATGGATCAACGGATACGCGGCGACCCGCGGCATTAGTAGTGCATGGCGGCGGCTGGCGCAATCGTACACCGCAAGATATGCAGGGCATTGCCGAACAGCTAGCCGGGCAAGGTTATGTGACGGTGAATGTTGAGTACCGTTTTGCGCCGGAATACCGCTTTCCCAACCAGTTACACGATTTGCAGCAGGCCATGAGCTGGATTCACGCTAACGCCGATGAGTGGCAGGTGGATACCGATCGCATTGTGGGCGTTGGCTTTTCATCCGGTGCTCACCTGGTAAGTTTGTTGGCGCTAGCGGGCGTCGAAGGGCCATTGGCGGAGCCATACGGCGGTGAGCAGAGCCGTCTGGCCGCGGTGCTTGCTGGTGGTCTTCCCAGTGATTTGCTCAAGTTTGAGGATGGGCCGCTGGTGGTTGATTTTATTGGCGGCACCCGCGCAGAAGAGACCGAGACGTACCGGCTAGCGTCGCCTGCCTGGCAAATTACCCCACAGGCACCGCCTTTTTTTCTCTTTCACGGCAAGTGGGACAAACTCGTGCCGGTGGATCACGCTACGGACTTCTATCAAGCCCTGCAGGCTAACAACATCGAAAGCGAACTATACCTGCAGCGCTGGCGCGGCCACATCACCAGCTTCCTGCTGCGTGGCGGCGCCATAGATGCGGGCATCGCGTTTCTTAATCGGCAGGTCAATCCTTAACGGCTGTACGTCATCAAGACATGGCCAATGACATCATTCCGACAACAGCATCATCATCAAGATCCAGCTGAGTGACGAGTTTGCTTAGTTGGCTCATAGCCTCTTGAAGCGAATTATTGAGGCTACTGATTTCCTGTTGCAGGGCGTCGAGTTTTGCTTGGCGTTGCTCATCGTTTAGGGACTGGTCGCGCATAACCTCTTCCAGTTCCTGCTGTTTCTCCCTTAATTTTTCTCTATTTCAACAATTCGCTTTAGTAGTTCTTTAATCTCCTGCGGGAGATCGCTTTCATCGATTTTGGTGTTCTTGGCTTCCTGTGTATTGCCAGCCTTTTCTGAAGCTGAGGCGATGCCTCTAGCCACGGGAGAAAGATCCAAGTGAATGCTGGTGTTGGAATCCGTCGTTGCGGCGTTAGAAGTGATCGGTGTAGTTGTTACCTTATCGACATTTAACGGCTCACTACGTAAAGGATGTGCGTTTAAAGGGGCACTCCCGGTAGATAAAGAGATGGTCATGGCAATCTCTCGTTAGTGTTAAGGCTATTTTAAGCAGGCGCGACTGCGTCTACACAGACTTGCTTAGGGAAATTAGGTTCTAAGCAGGCTAATAGTGTTATCGACAGCCCGAGACAATACTTTAGCTTACACTGATAAGCGTGAGTATCTCGCCTAGCTAATAACCTTACCCCTCCGGCTGATACTTATAGCCGACACCATATACCGAGCGGATGATTTCCAGTTCTGGCAGCGCTTCGTGGATCTTCTTGCGCAGTTTTTTAATGTGGCTGTCCACGGTGCGCTCTGAGACGATGCGGTTATCGCGGTACATGTGATCCATCAGCTGTTCGCGGCTGAAGATGCGCCCCGGTGCCTGCATCATTACGCGCAATAACTGAAACTCCACCGCGGTCAGGCCCAGGTCCTGTCCGTGGGCGAGGGCTTGCCAGCCGTCTTCGTTTAACACCACCGGGGCGTTTTGTACTTCACTCGGCGCCTCGGCTGCCGCTTGGCTGCGGCGCAGTACGGCTTTGACCCGAGCGACGACTTCACGAGGGCTAAAAGGCTTGCAGATATAGTCATCGGCGCCTAGCTCCAGTCCCAGCAGGCGGTCGACCTCTTCTACCTTGGCGGTGACCATGATGAGTGCAATGGAGGGCCACAGCTGGCGAATTTCCCGGCTCAGAGTAAGGCCATCTTTACCCGGTAGCATAATATCGAGCAGCACCAGGGCTGGGGAGTGTTGTTCCAGCCACGGCATCACTTCATCCCCGTGGCCCAGGGTCGTCACCTCAAAGCCATGGGTGGTTAAGTAGTCCGCCATCAGGCGGGCAATTTTCGGTTCATCCTCGACAACGAGCAAAGAGGCAGCATGAGACATAGCGGTAGACTCGCTTAGCAGTGAACGGGAAAGCATGGCTTAAAACAGTTTTTAAACACGAACTCTGAAAAACATTAATTAGCGGCCAACAGAGGAAAGCGCAGCGTCCAGCGCAGCCCACCTAGCGTTGAGGTAGAGGGCGTCAGCGTTGCACCATGGGCATTGACCAAGGCGCTCGCAATAGAGAGCCCTAGACCGCTGCCGCCACTAGCACGGCTGCGTGATCCTTCCACTCGATAGAGTCGCTCGGTCAAACGGGCCAGCTCACCTTCCGGTACCCCCGGCGCACTATCTTCCCAAGTGACCACCGCTTCCCCTTGTTGAGTCGTGAGCGTAACACGCAGCTCTCCCGGCGGCTGAGTGTAAGCGCAGCTGTTATCCAACAGGTTGTTCCACAGCTGGCGCAGACGCTGGGCATCGCCACGAATCATAATGCCAGGCTCGATCTGTTCGGTCAGCGTTAAGCCGCTGTCCACTAACCAGCGGTCAGCGTCAGCCAGGCGGCTAGCCAGGCAGTCGCTAAGATCCATCGGGGCCAGCTGTATATCCAGCGCGCCCGCGTCGCTTTGGGAAAGCAGGCGTAAATCCGCCACCAAACGCTCTAGTTGACCCACCTCTTGGGCGAGCGAGCCGAGGTTCTCCTGATTCAGGGGTCGAATGCCATCCTGCATGGCTTCGATCTCTCCGCGCAGCACCGCCAGCGGCGTGCGCAGCTCATGGGCCGTATCTGATACCCAGCGGGCGCGGGCATCACGGCTGGCTTCCAGCGTGGCGGCAAGCACATTGAAATCCCGCGCCAGGCGCGAGAGCTCGTCGCGGCCGCGTTCCGGTAGCCGGGTGTGGTAGTCGCCTTCGGTAAGGCGCAGCGTAGCGCCGGCCAATGCCCGGGTACGACGCCCCAGCCACCAGGAAAGCCCGCCCGCCAGTAGCAATGAAGCAACGCAGAGTGAGATGACGATAAGCACCAGATTACGCTGCTGGCGCTCCAGAAAGCGGCTCTCCATGCGCTCCATCATTTCCCGCGGCGGCCTGAACCCCAGCGAACCGATAGTGGTTTCACCGCTTTGCAGGGTTAGCCAATGCCAGTTGCCCGAGTTTTCGCGCCCGCTATGGGGTGGCACGACAAAGCGACCATCTGCTGCGCGCAGGCTAAAATCCCGCGCTTCGCCAAGCGGTGAGGGTCGGTCGCGATGCTCCTGGCCAAGCTCAAAACGAACAATAAACGGCCAGCGTTCCGGTGACTGCTCCAACCACTCCCAGCTCTGCTGGGTTTCCCAGCGTGTGACAAGACCGTCTGCCAGCAGCGTGGCGCGGCGCTCCTGAGCTTGGTTGAGATAGTCGAGAAAGCCACGGTCAATACTGTAGGAGACGGCCAGAAACATACTGGCTGAGATGGCCACATTGACGCTTAAGATAATCACAAACAGCTTCAGGCCCAGCCGAGAGGGCCGCCATTGGCGTATCGCGGTGAGCACTGCCATTAATGAGCTCCCTCTTCTTGACTCGATTTGTTGTCGCTCAATTTGTTGCTGGGTGAGGGCTGGCGCGGGGCACTAAGCCGTTCGCGAACATTCTCCATGCCCAGATAGAGGCAGGGCACCAGAATTAACAGAATAGCCGTTGCGAACAGCATGCCAAAACCTAGCGAAATCGCCATAGGAATCATAAAACGTGCTTGTCGCGAGGTTTCCAAGATCATAGGTGCCAAGCCCAAGAAGGTCGTCAACGTGGTCATCATAATCGGCCGTAAACGGCGGGTAGCCGCTGCCACGATGGCGCCCCGGGCATCCATGCCTTCGCGGCGTTTACGGTTGGCGTAGTCAATCAGCACCAGCGCATCGTTGATCACCACGCCAGAGAGCGCGAGCATGCCCAGCAAACTTATAATCGAAAGCCCGAAACCCATAATCATATGGCCGGCCACTGCACCGACAATGCCGAAGGGAATGGCGGCCAACACCAGCAGCGGCTGCAAATAGCTACGGAACGGAATGGCGAGCAGTGCGTAAAGAGCGGCAATCATTAACCACATGGAGGTCTTGAGCGTGGCCAAGTTGTCGGCGGTGTCCTGCTGACGACCGCCCATGCTGACCTCAAGCCCTGGCCAGGTTGCTTCAAGGTTGGGGAACACCTCTTCCTGCAGCGTTGCCAGTACCTGGTTAATGGCCAGATCGCTTTCTGAGTCGGCGGTCACGGTAATAATGCGTCGCCCGTTAATGCGCTCAAGACTGCTAGAGGCCTGGCTGATGGTGATGTCGGCTACCCGTGAAAGTGGCACGCTGAGGCCATCAGGCGTGCGCACCGGCATGCGGTAGAGCTCATTCAGGCTGTCGCGGTTGTCGTTGGGCAGACGAACCTCAACGCTGATTTCGCTGCGCCCGACGTACTGTTCAAGTGCCGTGGCACCCTGAAGAGGTCCGCGTAGCGCTTCGGCTAAATTGCTGCCTGTGAGCCCCAACGCACGGCCCTCGGCAGAAAGACGCATCTCTAACTGAGGTTTACCGTCGCCCAGGCCGCTGTCGATATCGGTGAGTCCATAGCCGCCCAATGTTTCCGCCAAGCGTTCAGCGGCGGCTTCCAATACCTGCGTGTCCGGGTGGGAAAGGCGCAGGCTGAGCGCCGCGCCGCTGCCGGGGCCGCCGACATCAGCCTCAAAACGCACTGACTGAGCGCCGAGCAAATCGCCGGTTAGGTCGCGCCACTCCCGGGCGATGCGCGACGGTGGCCAAGCCTCTAAACTCTCGCTGGCAATATCCAAACGTACTTCCAGGCTTTCGCCGTCCAGGCGACTGCGCGAGCTACTAAAGCTGAGTGTTTCTTCGCGCTCGCTGAGGACATCGGCGGCGTCGAGCAGCTGTTGGCTAAGCTCACGGCTAACGCTGATATTGCTGCCAATGGGCAGCGTTACCGTTGCCTGCACCTGATCCGATTCGACCCGTGGCATCAGGGAAAAGCCCAAACGCCCGCTCATTGCCCAGGAGAGGGCGATCAAGAGAATGGCGATGCCCAGCGAAATACTCAGCAGGCGTTGGTTCAGCGCGCGCTGCAGAAACGGTTCGAACTGACGATAGGTGAAGTGGTGCAAGCCGCCCTGAAGGCGCTGGCGAAGTGATTCAAGCGGACGCTGCCACGCCGGCGTTTGGCGCGGTTTGCGGCTATGGGCTAAGTGGGCGGGCAGTATGACGAGCGCTTCCAGCCAGGAGATCAGAAAGACGGTCACCACCACCACCGGAACCGTGGCAAAAATCAGCCCTAAAAAGCCCGGTAAAAAAAGCAGCGGCAGGAAGGCGACGATATTGGACAGAATGGCAAACGTAAGTGGCGTGGCGATCTCGCTGGCGCCTTTCACCGCTGCATCGCGCAGCGAGTAGCCCTCTTCCCGGTAGCTGTAGATATTTTCGCCAACGATAATGGCGTCATCCACCACGATCCCAAGGGCGATAATAAAGGCGAACATCGACATCATGTTGAGCGAGACGCCGATCCAGGGCAGAAACAGCATGGCGCCCAGAAACGCCGTCGGAATGCCCAGGGTGACCCAGAAGGCTAGCCGTGCTTCCAGAAACAGCGCCATGAGTACCAATACCAGCGCTAAGCCCATCCAGGCGTTTTTTAACAGCAGGCTAAGACGGTCTTCGTAAACTTCTGAGCTGTCGCGGGAAATATCCAGGCTGACGCCTTCCGGCATACCTTCCCGCAAGCGCTCAAGCTCTCCGTTGACCGCTTCAGAGATACTGGTCGGGGTCTGGTCGCCAATCTGGTAAACATCCACAGAGAGGCCAGGCTGACCGTTATAGAACTCCTCGCGATCGGTCTCGGCAAAACCGTCACTGACCCTGGCGATCTCACCGAGTGTAATCGGAGCGCCCTGAGTGCTGGTGAGTATCGGCAGCTCTGCAAAGGCTTCAGCGCTATTGCGCCGCCCTTGATAGCGAATTAGCCACTCGCCTTCGGCCGTTGTTAGCTGACCACTGGCAAGGTCAAGCGCCTCTTCGGCGATGCGGCTAGCCAGCTCCTGATGGTCGAGACCAAAGCGCTCGATGGCCTCTTCATCCAGATGGACTTGAATCTCCCGCTCGCGGTTGCCGGAAAGCTCAGCGCGGGAAATGCCCGATGTGGCTTGCAACTCGCCGCGTACATCTTCAGCCGCATCGTGGAGTGCCTCTAGGCCGACCTGGCCATAAACTTGTAGGCTGAGCACACTGCGAGAGCGTCCCGCCAGGGTGAAACGTGGTGGATCGGCGGCGCTGGGCAGCGTGGTGATAGCGTTCACTGCCTGCTGAATATCCTGATAGGCGCGCATGACATCAATGCCGTCAATCAGCGTAGCGCTGACGTTGGCGCTGCCTTCGCTGGCCGTCGCTGTCAGCTCGTCGATGCCCTCTACATCGGCTATCGCGGCTTCCACCGGTAGCAGCAGGCTCTGTTCCACATCCTCCGGCGTGGCGCCAGGGTAGCTGATAGTGACTTGCACGACTTCGATGTCGAATTCAGGGAATACTTCCTTTTTAATCGCTAGCGACGCCATTAGGCCGCCGACGATAAACAGCACCATCAATAAGTTGGGGGCTACCCCGTGATCCACCATCCATGCCAATGGGCCGCGTGGTACCTTCATGATTCGTCTCCCGGTTCATCTCCCGCTTGGGCCGGGGTGTCGTTGGGCCGACGAATGCGCACTAGCTGGCCTTCTCGAGGCTGGGCCAAGCCCGCGGTGACGACCTGCTGGCCGGTTTCCAGACCGCTACGAATCAAGGCGTCATCTTCCCCGCGATAGGCTAGTGTGACTGGCGTGCGACGCAGGCGATTCTCCTCGTCGACCCGCCACGTAACATCCCCTGGGCGAAGCGCGGCAAAGGGTAGTGATATGAGCTGCTCTTGAATAGCGGGTTGAAAGGAGGCGCGAAGCACATCGCCCAGGCGCAGGGCCGGGCCGTCGCTCTCTAGCGCCAGAGGGTCGTTCACTGCGATGAGTAGCTGTGCCTGCAGGCCATTCTCTTCCAGGCTGGGCAACATCGACACCAGCGTGCCTTCACGTGTGGCGCCTTCGGGCCAGCCGCGGCTGGTTAACGTCACGCTACTGCCCGCTTCCAGCCACTCCATCCACTCACCGGGTAGTGAGGCGCGCACCCAAAACTGCTCGACGCCCACCAGGTGCAATACCTCGGTTCCTTGACTGAGCAGACTGCCAGCGCCGACCAAGCGCTCCTGCACCATGGCGCGCCAGGGGGCGGTGAGGGTGGCGCGCTCAACATTCAGTGCTGCCTGATCGCGGGCCACGCGTGCTTGGGTGAGTTCGGCTTGTGCTTGGCGCAGCTGGGGTTCACGCAGTACCAGCGAACGTCGCTCAGCAGAAAGCTGACGCCCAAAGGATTCGTACTCACTGCGCGCGCGCTGCTGTTCCGCCTGCTCTAAAGCAAGTAACGCTTGCGCAGTGGCCAGCTGCGCTTCGGCATCTTCCAGGCTTAATGCTAGGTCGGCTTGATCAATAAACGCCACGGCGGCATCCTGTTCAACGACTTGGCCAGGCACCACGCCATCGGCAAAACGCTCCAATTGCCCCGCCACACGGCTGGCTAACATCGCCTCCTGCTCTGCTTCAACGCGCCCAAAGCCGTAAAGATTAGGTGCCTGAACACTCGCGTTTACCGTGACGACATCTACCATAGTAGGTGGAGGCTCCGGCGGTGGGGTTCGCTCAATACGGGGCGGTTGGGTAATAATCCACCAGGCGAGCGCCAGGGTGCCCATAAGAATCAATAATGCCACCACAGCGCCTATACGAATGCGGCCTCGTTGGTAAGACGATTGTGGAGAAGAGAGGGAGCGTTTTGGTGTCATTACCGCGCGTCATCCGTTGGCTAGGGCGAAAATTCCAGAAAAATAAGCGTATGATGCTAGCATCACGCATTGTTAAGCAGCGATTAGTCAAACAATGTGCAAATAACATGTAATTAACATTTACTTGGCACTCAATCATTTGGCTTTTACTTACTTGGCTTTCACTCATTTGATAGTAATAGACTGACTGGTCTACTTTAAGTATATGAAAAACAATGTAACCCGCGACAAATTAATTGATAGTGGCGCCGAGCTGATTAGTCAGCAAGGCTACAACGCGACGGGTATTAATGCCGTTTTAAAGGCCTGCGGTGTACCCAAGGGCTCCTTCTATCACTACTTCTCCAGCAAAGAGGATTTCGGGCTGGCGGTGATTGAGCGCTTTGCGGCTACTTATGACGAAACGCTGGTGGCACTGCTGGAAGATAGTGAGACGCCACCACTTGAGCGCCTGAAACGGTACTTCGCAGCAGGCCGTGACCATATGCACGAGTGCGATCATGCCACGGGCTGCTTGATTGGCAACCTTGGCCAAGAGCTTTCGGGCCAGAGCGACACCTTCCGCGATGCGTTAAACCTCGTGCTACAGCGCTGGGAACAGCGCTTCGTGCGCTGCCTGCAGGATGCTCAGGCGCGGGGTGATATTGCCAGCCACACCGCACCCGAGGCGCTCGCCAGCTTTATTCTCACCGGTTGGGAAGGTGCCATTCTGCGTGCCAAAACGCTTAAATCCGTCGAGCCGATGGAGCAGTTTGAAACGATCCTGTTCCAGCAAGTACTGGTACGCCCATCGCCATAGCCAGCGATGGACGTGACGTTGAGCGCGTATTAAAAGCCTTCCAAGACCAGTTTGCCAATCGTGCGGTTGCTCTCAATCAGAGCGTGTGCGCGCTTTAAATTCTCGGCGTTAATCGGGCCCAATACCTCGCCTAGAGTCGTTTTTAGGCGACCGTCATCGACCATGGCCGCTACTTTGGTAAGCAGGTCATGCTGCTTGGCGAGATCATCCGTCGCGAACAGCGGGCGGGTAAACATCAGTTCCCAATGCAGCGACAGGCTTTTCATTTTGAGCTTACGCACATCGATTAGCTCAGGGTCATCAATAAGCGCCAGTTTTCCCTGGGGCTTGAGGGCTTCAATAATGGCCTCAAAGTGATGATCGGTCTGGTTAAGGCTAATCACCATATCCACGCCGTCAAAGCCCGCTGCTTTAAGCTCTTGATCAAGCGGCTGGTGATGATTAATAACGGCATCAGCGCCTAGCGACTTCACCCAGGCTTGGCTTTCGGGCCGAGACGCCGTACCAATCACGGTAATATCGGTGAGCTGTTTAGCAAGTTGCACCAGGATCGAGCCAACGCCTCCCGCGGCGCCAATCACCAATAGGCTTTTGCCTTGGGTATCACGCATGCCCAGCTCTAGCCGGTCAAACAGCAGTTCCCAAGCGGTAATGGCGGTTAGTGGAAGCGCAGCGGCTTCAGTGTCAGAAAGGCTTTTCGGCGCTAGGCTGGCGATGCGCTCATCGACCAGTTGAAACTCAGCGTTAGAGCCCTGGCGGGCGATATTGCCTGCGTACCACACCCGGTCACCCGGCTGAAAACGCGTAACGGCGCTGCCAACGGCGTCCACAATACCCACCGCATCATATCCAAGTACGCGCGGCTCGCCGGTTTGCGGTAGGGCACTATTGCGCACTTTGGCATCAACAGGGTTTACGGAAACCGCGCTGACTGCAACGCGAATGTCGTGGGCTTCTGGCGTTGGGATAGGTAACTCAATCTCTTGAAGCGCATCAGGATGATCAATAGGCAGGCTTTGGGTAAAGGCGATCGCTTTCATAGTAGTTCTCTCGTTAACGATAAGTGGCACCATCATGCCCGGATGTTGTTTTATTAAAAAGAACTCTGCTGCGTAATATCAGCGCAGGCTGAATTGATTCGTCATGACATAAGTCAGGAGCTCACCATGTTTGAAGGGTTTGAAAAACAGACACGTCACGTTAACGGTGTCGACATTACGTTTCGAATGGGCGGCAGCGGCCCGGCACTTCTTCTGCTCCACGGCCACCCACAGACCCACGTGATTTGGCACAAAGTGGCAGAAGAGCTTGCCCAGCATTTCACCGTTATCGCAGCCGACCTGCGCGGTTACGGCGACAGCAGTAAACCCGACGACGATCCTGAGCACCTAAATTACGCCAAGCGCGCCATGGCTGCCGATATGGCAGAGCTAATGAGCGCGCGGGGCTTTGAACGTTTTAAAGTGCTGGCCCATGATCGTGGGGCTCGAGTCGCCCACCGTTTAGGCGTGGACCACGCTGAGCGAGTTGAGCGTATGGTGCTTCTCGATATCGCGCCAACGCTTGCCATGTATCGCGGCACTAATGAGGCCTTTGCGCGCAGCTACTGGCATTGGTTCTTCCTGATTCGCCCCCAGCCGCTGCCGGAAAGGCTGATCCAGAGCGACCCCGCCCAGTATCTGAAAAGCGTAATGGGTGCCCGCAGTGCCGGTATGGCGCCTTTCTTCCCAGAAGCGCTGGCCGAATACGAGCGCTGCCTGTCGCTCCCAGGCACCGCCACCGGTATTTGTGGCGACTACCGCGCCAGTGCCACCATCGATTTGGAGCATGATCAGGCCGATATCGACGCGGGCATTAAGCTCACCTGTCCGATAAAAGTGATGTGGGGCGCTGAAGGCGCCATTGAAGCTTGCTTCGATGCACTCAGTGAATGGCAAAAAGTCGCTACCGATGTAAAAGGCAAAACACTCCCTTGCGGCCACTATATAGCTGAAGAGATTCCCGAAATACTGCTGGATGAAGCGTTGCCGTTTCTTCTCGACGCTGGATAGGCGATTCGGGAGGCGACTGACCAAGACGAAGCGAGTAAAAAACTGGATAATGGGCCGCAATTCGCCTGCTGGCTTGTTTTTGCAAAAGCCTAGGCACACTCATTGCTCCGGATGCCCGCTCATGGAAATCAAAGTTAACTATCTCGACAACCTCCGCCTGGAGGCCAAGTTCGACGATTTTACGGTTATCTCCGACCAGCCGATTCGCTACAAAGGCGACGGCTCGGCACCAGGACCGTTTGACTACTTCCTGGCGTCGTCTGCCATGTGCGCGGCCTACTTCGTAAAGGTTTACTGCAACGCTCGAGACATTCCCACTGAGAATATCCGTCTTTCCCAGAACAATATCGTCGACCCGGAAGACCGCTATAAGCAGATCTTCAAAATTCAGGTCGAGTTGCCGGAAGATATTTCTGAAAAAGATCGCCAGGGCATTCTGCGCTCCATTGACCGCTGCACGGTGAAGAAAGTGGTGCAAACTGGTCCCGACTTTCAGATCGAGACGGTAGAGAACATAGACGAAGATGCCCAAGCGCTGCTTATGGGCGCACCGGAAGGCAGCAGCACCTATATCGAGGGTAAAGACCTGCCGCTGGAGCAGACCATCGCCAATATGAGTGCGATCCTGGCTGACCTGGGCATGAAGATCGAGATCGCCTCCTGGCGCAATATCGTGCCTCACGTTTGGTCGCTGCATATTCGCGATGCGGCCTCACCGATGTGCTTTACCAACGGCAAAGGCGCGACCAAAGAGAGTGCGCTTTGTTCGGCGCTGGGCGAGTTTATCGAACGCCTGAGCTGCAACTTCTTCTATAACGACCAGTTTTTGGGTGAAGAGATTGCCAACAGTGAATTTGTTCACTACCCCAATGAGAAGTGGTTCAAGCCGGGCCCGAACGACGAGCTGCCCGTAGAAATTCTCGACGAGCACTGCCTGGCCATTTACAACCCGGAAGGCGAGCTGTGCGGCTCCAACCTGATTGATACCAACTCGGGTCGTGAAGACCGGGGTGTTGTCTCGCTGCCGTTTGTACGCCAATCCGACGGTGAAACGGTCTACTTCCCCTCCAACCTGATCGAAAACCTGTTTCTTAGTAACGGTATGAGTGCAGGGAATACCCTGGTAGAAGCCCAGGTGCAGTGCCTGTCAGAAATTTTTGAGCGGGCGGTGAAGCGTGAAATCCTCGAGCAGGAGCTAGCCCTGCCGAATGTACCGCAGGAAGTGTTAGCCAAGTACCCAAGTATCGTCGAAGGCATTAACGCCCTGGAAGCACAGGGCTTCCCGGTGCTGGTAAAAGATGCCTCCATGGGCGGGCAGTTCCCAGTGATGTGTGTCACCTTGATGAACCCGCGCACCGGCGGCGTGTTTGCCTCCTTTGGTGCCCACCCGAGCTTTGAAGTGGCGCTGGAGCGCAGCTTGACCGAACTGCTGCAAGGCCGCAGCTTCGAAGGCCTGAACGACCTGCCGCTGCCCACCTTCAATTCGCAGACGGTCTCTGAGCCGAACAACTTCGTGGAGCACTTCATTGACTCGGTCGGCGTGGTCTCCTGGCGTTTCTTTAGTGCCAAGTCCGACTTCGAGTTCAGCGAGTGGGACTTCTCTGGCAGCAATGATGAAGAGGCCGAGACGCTATTTGGCATCTTTGAAGAGTTGGGCGCTGAAGTGTACATGGCGGTACACGAAGACCTGGGCGCACCGGTGTGCCGTATTCTGGTGCCGGGCTACTCCGAGGTATATCCCATCGAAGATCTGATCTGGGATAACACTAATAAGGCGTTGGATTACCGCGAAGATATTCTCAACCTGCACCGCCTCGACGACGATCAGCTCACTGATCTGGTCGAGCGGCTGGAAGAGAGCCAGATGGATGACCATGCCGACATTATTACCCTGATCGGCATTGAGTTTGACGAGAACACCGTCTGGGGTCAGCTGACGATTCTGGAACTGAAGCTGTTGGTCTATCTGGCGCTGCAGCGTCATGAAGAGGCGCTGGACTGTGTGCAGATGTTCCTCCAATACAATGACAACACCGTCGAGCGCGGCCTGTTCTATCAAGCAGTGAACGCGGTGCTGGAAATTGTGCTGGATGACGAGCTGGAGCTAAACGATTATCTACATAGCTTCCAGCGCATGTTTGGCGAGGAAACCATGGCGGCCGTCGTGGGCTCAGTAAGTGGCGAGGAACGCTTCCATGGCCTAACCCCGACTAACATGCAGTTAGAGGGCCTTGAGCGCCACCAGCGCCTGATCGACAGCTACAAGAAGCTCCACGCTGCTCGGGCGGCGAAAGCGGGTAATTAAGCGTTAACCAAGATCAATGACAGTTCATCTCTGCTGGCGCGACGGTACCAGCAGGATGGCTTTGATGTACGTGAAGCGGTAGTTAAGGGCTTTCTATGAAACATAGAATTATTTTCGCAATTCTCATGTCGTTTACGCTGTCGCTGATTATGTCTGCCTGGGTGACCTACGTGAATATTGGTACGCATGCTGACTTCGTCGGCATCTGGATGCATGCATGGCTGTTGGCGTGGCCAGCCGCAGGGATCATCGCGTTTATCAGCGGACCCTTTATTCATAGATTAGCCCACCGCATTGCCGAGAAGATCTAACGAACCAATGGTTAGTCGCTTACAAAGAGCGCTTACAACGAGCACTTGTAAAAAGCTATGCCTAGCTCGACGTAACGCTCAGTGCGGTCACGGTCACCAGGATCAGTCCCATACCGATTATCTGAATAATGTCGAGGCTTCCATCTAAGAGTAAGAAGCCAAATAGTGTTGCAGTAACGGGCTCTACCATGGCTATCATCGAAGCTAACGCGGGCGCGGTGTGTTTCAGGCCGACAATGTAAAGCACAAAGGAGAGACCCGCCCCCAGTACGCCCAGGGCTAAAAACAGCGGCCATTCTGAAGAGCTTACAACGCTCACGGTTTGATCAATATCGCTCGGCAATATCAGCACGATGGAAAGCACTGCAAAGGCAATCGAAAGGATTGCCTGAGGGCTCCCATGGGGAGCTGCGTATTTAAAACCGAAAATGAAAACGGCGTAAGAGAGCCCTGCAAGTAGCCCAGCACCCACACCGATCAGCGATAAATCGCTTGCGCCAATCTCGTAAAGCTTTGTCAAAAGCACAATACCAATCATCACTAAGGCGATTGCCGCCCATTTTGATACCGTGGGCCTTTCAAGCTTTAGCGCGAATGATATGAGATATACAAATACCGGGGCGCAATACATCAATGTAGCTGCAACGGCCACGCTACCGTGCTCAATACTTATGAAATAGAAGGAGAAATTGCCTGCAACACCAAGGCCCGCGATAGTAGACCAAAGCCATAACTGTCGATTCGAGAACCCGCTGCTACGGGGCCGAATCAGCAACCAAACAAGTACGAAAAGAAGCCCGATAAACCCACGGTAAAATGAAACGACTGACGGGGCCCAGCCACTCTCTATAAGGATGCTACCAATCCCGCCGGACACACCCCAGAAAAATGCGGCTAGCGCCACAAACACTGTACTGACACCCATTATTTACTCTCCTTGTAGCCTCGATAAGGCTGCGCAATCCATGCGAAACTGTTTCTATAAAGTGTTAAGGGCTCAAACCTCCAATCCCAGTTGGCGTTTAAAGCGTACGTCGCCCATAAGTGTGGCAGACATTCTATGAAAATCGAACGTTTCAGCACTTACCCAAAGAACCAGTAGCACACTGCAATGGCAGTGGTAACACCTGCTAAATCAGCCACCAGCGCGCAGCCGAGACCATGGCGGATGCGGGTAATGCCCACCTCACCGAAATAGACCGCCAGCACATAGAAGGTGGTACAGCGTCATGGTGCCAAGCAGCACCAAAATAATATCGACGCTCACTTCCGCCATATCGAATAGTGACTGCACCAAGCGAGCAAAGAGTTCACTATCGCCACCCACCATCCACTGCCAGAGCGGCGACGCAAAGGCAGCAATAAAGAAGCTTAACTAAATTCCGTTGAGCATGGCGGGTGGGCATCCTGAGCGGTGAATAATAACTGGATAATCGTGCAGTGCCGCTTATCCTAACCAATCAACGCCCGCCGTCGCTAACCTGGCAGCGAAAGAAAGCGCAAAATCAGTAGCGAATAGAACGCTAAGTGCACTCTTACGATGAAGCGCTGGAATCTTTCATTCGTCTATAAAGATGCGAAAACGGCATGGCGGTCAGCCCGTGTACCAAGATGGACGACACTACCAGCAAGCTCACCACGGGCCAAAGTTCAGCAACATCGGTTTTATGATGAGCCAATGCCGCATAGTAAAGCGCGGCGACCCCAATCGGCCCAAACCAGCCTGAGAAACTGCCATCTAACTTGCTGGGAAGATCCCTAATACGGCCGCCTACTAATAACAGAATGGGTAAGCGGCGCAGGAAAAGTACACCAATCACCAGCAGCAGGGCTGGCCACCCCAAGGAGAGCCACGCTTGCCAGGGGATCATTAAACCGAGCAAGACGAAAATTGGGGAGGTGAAAAAGCGGTCCACGCCTTCCACCACTCTTTCTTCCTCCTGCCGTTCTGAAGCGTTGGCTTGTTGATCAAATGCTAACCCTGCTACGAACACAGCGAGGATTCCATTGCTGCCCACCAGCTTCACCGCGGCAAGGGTGGTGAGCGCAAGCGCTGTGGTTACCATTAGCATCGACGGTTGGTCGATGGTGTTTTTTTCTTCAGCCTTGCGCATTGCAAAGCCTACCGTGTAACCGATGATGGCTCCCAACATAAGGGCCGCTAAAATATCGCCTCCTATAATCCCTAGCATGTGTACGGTTATTGATTGATCAGCTGGTAACGTCAGCAAAAACACAGCAAACATGACAAAGATGAATGTCAGCCCATCGTTGGCACCCGATTCACTCGAAATGATATGGCGTAGATAAGCGGGGAGGTTCTCTTTAGCAACGGGGCCGGTCACCAGGGTAGAAGCAACCACCGGGTCTGTGGGGGTAATCACAGCACCGATGAGTAACGCCGCTCCTAATGGCAGACCAAGAGCCCAGCTGGTTATAACGCTGCTGCACAGCCACATGACCGGCATGCTCACCAGCAATAACACGCAGAGCGATCGCCAGTGGTGAAAAATATAGAATTTGGGGAGCCGCAGCGCGATACCCATCAAACCAATGGCGAGGGCTAGACGGGCCACTTGCTCTAAAATGGCCATTTCATTCCCCCACTGCGCTGGGTCAAGAAGCCCAAACCCGGTAGGCCCCAACACCACCCCGACCAGCAGCAAGCTGACGGAGTCGGGCAAGCCGACGCGCTTCAGCGGTGTTGATAATAGCCCTAGCAATAAGGCGCTAGCTGCAACGACTAATAATCCAATATTAAATTCGTGCATATTCTTATACTGCCACCAGGTTTAGGTCGTGTTTTGGCTGAGCACCTCAGTCAGTGTGGGGCATGCCGGCCGGACGTAGCAGCAATACCGCGAGTGGCGGTAGCGTCAACTCCAGGCTGGCGATTTGCCCATGCAGGGGGGAGTCTTCAGCGGTTAGCCGACCCAGGTTGCCCATGTTGGAACCGCCATAGCACTCCGCGTCACTGTTAAGACATTCTTCCCACCCCCCAGTCAGCGGCACGCCCAGCCGATAACCCATACGTGGAATTGGGGTCATATTGGCAACCACCAGCAACGGCTCACCGGTGGCACTCCAGCGTAGCCAGGCAAAAACGCTATTGGTGTTGTCATTGCCCACGACCCAGGTAAATCCCCGTGGTTCGCTATCGCATTGGTGCAGAGCGGGCAGCTCGACGTAGCAGCGGTTAAGGTCGCTAAGTAAACGGTGGACACCGGCATGCCGGGCTTCGGCGAGCAGCGACCAATCCAGCTCACGGTCGTGGCTCCACTCCCGCCACTGACCGTACTCGCAGCCCATAAACAGCAGCTTCTTACCGGGTTGCGACCACATGATGGCAAGATAGGCGCGGAGATTGGCGAACTTCTGCCACTCATCGCCGGGCATCTTACCGATCAGCGACCCCTTGCCGTGGACTACTTCGTCGTGAGAAATCGGCAAGACGTAGTGCTCAGAGAAAGCGTAGACCATCGGAAAGGTCATATCGTGATGCGAGTAGTTGCGATATACCGGGTCCTTGGCGATGTATTCCAGTGTGTCGTGCATCCAACCCATGTTCCATTTATAGGCAAAGCCCAGCCCGCCCTCCTTGGTCGGCTGGGTGACACCGGGCCAAGCGGTTGACTCCTCGGCAATAACGATGGTGCCGGGGGCTTCCTCGCTGATGACGTCATTGAGGTGGCGCAGGAAGTCGATGGTTTCCAGGTTTTCGTGACCACCAAAGCGGTTGGGAATCCACTCGCCTTCGTTACGGGAGTAGTTGCGATAGAGCATTGAGGCAACGGCATCGACACGTAGTGCATCGACATGGAAATGCCGCAGCCAGTGCAGTGCCGAGGCGAGCATAAAACCATGCACTTCGCGCCTTCCCAGATTATAGATATAGGTGTCCCAATCCTGATGGAACCCCTCAAAAGGATGCTCATATTCGTACAGAGCGGTGCCATCAAAGCGTGCCAAACCGTGGGGGTCGGTGGGAAAGTGGGCCGGCACCCAGTCGAGAATGACGCCCAGCCCTGCGCGATGGCACTCATCAACGAAGTAGGCAAAGTCGGCAGGTTTACCGAAGCGGGCGCTAGGCGCAAACTGGCTCAGCGGCTGGTAACCCCAGGAGCCGCCGAACGGGTGCTCCATGATGGGCAATAGCTCGACGTGGGTGAACCCCATGTCCAGCACATAAGGTATTAATTGCTCGGCCAGATCACGCCAACTATAGAGTTCGCCGTTGTCGCCGCCATGTTTGCGCCAGGAGGCAGCGTGCACTTCATAAATGCTTATTGGATGGGTCGAGTCATGGATATTTTGCCGCTGGGCGATCCATGCGTCGTCATGCCAGGTAAAGGGGGTGGTATCAGCTACCACCGAGGCGGTAGAGGGCGGTGCTTCGGTGGCTAAAGCAACTGGGTCGGCACGCAGGCCAATCGCACCGTGGGCCTCGACCACCTCATATTTGTACGCCTCCCCAGGCCCAAGGCGCGGTACGAATATCTCCCACACCCCGGCAGCGATGCGCAGGCGCATTATGTGTCGTCTGCCGTCCCAGCTATTGAAGTTACCCACGACGGAAACACGCTGGGCATTCGGCGCCCAAACGGCGAAGCGCACGCCGTTGACGCCATCCACCGTCATGGGCTGGGCACCCAGGCAGTGCCCCAGCTGCCGATGATTGCCTTCGCCTAGCAGGTAGAGATCCATTTCGCCCAGCAGCAGGCCGAAGCTATACGGGTCCTCGGTTATCTGTTCGCCTTGGGGCCAGCGAATACGCAGCAGATAGGGAGCCGCATGCGGCAGCCGGGCAGCGAATAGGCCAGGGATTTGCATGCCCGTCAGGCAGCAACGCACACTGCCGCCGTCGCGGTCGAGTACATCAACCCCTACCGCGCCGGGTAGGAATACGCGCAAAAACTGCCCTTTGCCATCACTGTGAATACCGAGGATGGCGAAGGGATCGCGATGGGTTCCTTGCGCTAGAGCGCTGGCGTCTTCCTCAGTCAACCACAAGCTGCGATCCAGAAGGGGTCGGGTGTGAATAACATTATTCATGTGGCTCTCCTGGGCTAAGTTGTTCGATGAGGGCAGCTAAGCCGTGCAGCGGCACACCCAACCATTCGGGGCGGTTGGCGGCTTCGTAGGCGGTTTCGTAAGCCGTCTTTTCCAGCACGAACAGATCCACCGCCGCAGCGGCTCCGCTGGCTTGCTTCCATTCGTGGGGTATTTCCATGGTGGCCAGCCAATAAGCGTTGAGAAAGGCTTGGCGACCTTTAAGCAGGTACTGCTCCACCACCGCATGGCTGGTGCCGGTATGCGTATCAGCGCCTTCATTGTCGCCGGGCCGGGCTTCCTCCACCTTGGCATAGGCGTAGTCGAAGGAGCGCAACATGCCAGCCACATCGCGCAGCGGGCTATCCTTCGCGCGACGCTCTTCCAAGGGCCTGGCCGGTTCGCCTTCAAAATCGATGATGAAGGCATCATCATGAGCCACCAGAACTTGGCCAAGATGTAGATCGCCATGAATACGGGTGAGTAGGCTGCCTTGGGCAAGTTCCGCCATCTTTTTGATGGCATCCATCAACGTAGCGCGGCGAGCCAAAATAATGTCGGCAAGCCGCTGTTCGGCTTCGTTGGCAGTGTTCTTGTGCTGCTCCAGCACGTTTAGCGCTTCCTCAACACGCTGCGTCACGCGTTGTGTCCAGTGCTGCACATGGGAGGGACCGGCGACTTCGGGCGTGAATGCTGGGTCGTCGCTGGGCGTCGCCAGCACCATATGCAGCTCACCCAATCGACGCCCTAAGGTCGTGGCAAACTCTGCCAGCTCCTCGAAGGCGCCGTAGCGGGCTTCGGCTTTTGGCTCGCTTGCCCGTTCGTCGTCCGCCACCGCTTCACGAATGGCACGTTCCAGCTTATTGCGCGTCCATGACCAGGCATCGCCCTGGTTGTCGATGAAGCCTTGCAGAATCATGAGCGTTTGCGTGGCTCCCTCTTCGAGCCGGGTGACCACGCCGTACAAAGGCACGGTATGCGTAAAGCCCCGCTCAGTCAGGTAACTGCCGATTTCCGCTTCGGGATGAATGCCTGGCTCCAAGCGTCGGAACAGCTTGAGCACTAATTGATGATTGATGATCACCGAGCTATTGGATTGCTCGGCACTCTGCTGCACCACCTCGAGGTGCTCGGGAAGTGTCAGTTCGGCGAAGGCGGCGGTTGGCAAGAAATGAATTTCTCCTTTCTCATAAGGCAGCACGGTGCCTAGGCGCATGTTTTCTAGTACCGCCAGTGTAAAGGCATCCAGGGTGACCGCATCGGTGAGTAGCCCCACTTCGTGGAAGCGACGAACACGGGCCATGGCGAGCTGTTGGGGTAGCGGATTGCTCTGTTCATCTTCGCCCAGGAAAGCCAGCGGCAGTTGGTAGCGCTCGCTGCCTTGACCATGTTTGACCTCCACTTCGCTAAACAGCAGCGTATGGCCGCTGTGCTCAAGGCTGGCAGTGGCGTGTAAGTGGACTTCCTCAATACGCGCCTGCTTGGCGGCGAACCAACGTCGCTTGGGCAGGTAGCTGGGCAGCGTCTCGCGTTCGAGTAGTCGCCTGGGTGTCTCCTCAAAAATCTCGTTAAGGCGCTTTTTGATAATCAGCGTAACGAAATCCGGCATGGGCTCTGGTACAGGCACATGCCACTCCGGCATGGCGGTAGCCGGGGCCAGCAAGAACCAGAAAAAACCGTAAGGAGGCAGCGTCAGCAGGTAAGCCAGTTTACCCACCGGTGGAAAAGCGCTTCCGCCGACCATTTCTACCGGCACCTGACCGGAAAACGCGGAAAGATCGAGCTCCACCGCCTGGGCAGTGCTGGCTACATTGGCCACGCACAGCAGTGTTTCTGTTTCGCCATTATCGAGTGTCATCTCGCGTAGGTAGGCGAGAATATGCCGATTGGAGGGGTAGAGTGGCCGCATGGTGCCACGGCTGAAAGCACGGTGCTGGCTGCGTACTGCGAGTAGCCGCCGCATATTGCTAAGCAGCGAGTGCGAGTCACGAATTTGTGCTTCGACATTGACCGTTTGATAGCCGTAGAGCGGATCCATGATCGGCGGTAGCACGAGCTTGGCCGGGTCGGCGCGGGAGAAGCCGCCGTTGCGATCCACCGACCACTGCATGGGCGTGCGCACGCCGTCACGGTCGCCGAGATAGATATTGTCACCCATACCAATCTCGTCACCGTAATAGAGCACCGGCGTGCCCGGCATGGAGAGCAGCAGGCTGTTAAGCAGCTCAATACGCCGCCGGTCGCGCTCCAGCAACGGCGCTAACCGACGACGAATGCCCAAATTAATACGAGCCCGACGGTCGGCGGCGTAGTGATTCCAGAGGTAGTCGCGCTCCTTATCGGTCACCATTTCAAGGGTCAGTTCGTCGTGATTACGCAAAAAGATCGCCCACTGGCAGGTGGCCGGTATTTCCGGGGTTTGGCGCAGAATATCGGTAATTGGGAAGCGGTCTTCCTGGGCGAGAGCCATGTACATGCGCGGCATTAAAGGGAAGTGGAACGCCATGTGGCACTCATCGCCATCGCCGAAGTAGGGCCGGGTATCCTCGGGCCACTGGTTGGCTTCGGCGAGCAACATGCGGTCAGGGTAGCGCTCGTCGAGCACCGCGCGGATCTTTTTGAGCACCACATGAGTTTCGGGCAGGTTTTCGTTGTTGGTGCCTTCGCGCTCGACCAAATAGGGAATGGCATCCAGGCGGAGGCCATCGACCCCCATATCGAGCCAGTACTCCATGACCTTGAGAATCTCCTCGAGTACCACGGGGTTATCGAAGTTGAGATCCGGCTGGTGGGAGTAGAAACGATGCCAGAAGTAGGCGCCGGCCACCGGGTCCCAGGTCCAGTTGGAGGATTCGGTGTCCAGAAAGATGATGCGTGTGCCGGGGTACTTTTGGTCGGTGTCTGACCACACATAGAAGTCGCGTTCCGGTGATCCTGCTGGCGCCTGTCTGGCGCGTTGAAACCACTCGTGTTGGTCAGACGTATGGTTGATGACCAGTTCGGTCAATACGCGCAGGCCGCGCCGGTGGGCCTCGTTGATAAAGCGCTGGGCATCCTCTAGCGTGCCGTAATCGGGGCTAACGCTAGTGTATTCAGCGATATCGTAACCATCGTCGCGACGCGGCGAGGGGTAGAACGGTAAAATCCAAATCGTGTTAACGCCCAGGCTGACGATATAGTCCAGCTTCTGAATCAAACCTTCGAAATCGCCGATACCGTCGTCGTTGGCATCGAAGAAGGCCTTCACGTGTACCTGGTAAATCACCGCATCCTTATACCAGAGTGGGTCATCGAGGAAATCCATCGCCTCGACGGCGTGTGTTTCGCTGCTGGCATCCATCATTGGCTTACCCTCTCTGCTTTGATCATTAGGTAACAATTGACATGAACTAGCGGCTTCCAAGCCAATACCGTTGTTAATAAACCGGTAGCTAATAAACCGGTAGCTAGTGAACCGGAAGCTAGTGAACCGGGCGAAGTCGCCAAATGGCGAACGGCATAACGCTGGGGTCTAAGTGCATCGATTGCCATTTGCCATGCCAAGTCCATTGACGGCCACTCATGAGATCCTCCACATGCAGCGCCGCCTCATCGGGAAGTTCGAATAGCGCCATGGGCAACTCAAAGGCGCCCTCCTGAGGCTCAAACGGGTCAAGGTTGACGGCGACCAAGATGGCCTCGTCGCTTAGTTCGGTGCGCTTGGCGAAGAGAAGAAGCCGGTCGTTGTGTACCGCATGGAAGGTCAGCCCAAGATGGCTATGCAGCGCCGGATTCTCGCGACGGATGCGGTTGAGTTGGGCGATCTCATAGATGATGTTGCCGGGGGCGCTATAGTCGCGCAGGCGAATCTGGTACTTCTCTGAATCGAGGTATTCCTCCTTGTCGGGTACCGGTGCGCCTTCGCAGAGTTCAAAGCCGGAGTACATGCCCCACAATCCTGATCCCATGGTGGCCAGCGCCGCGCGAATCAGGAATCCCGCCCGCCCAGACGATTGCAGAAAATAGGGATTGATATCCGGTGTGTTAACGAAAAAGTTGGGCCGATAGCCGTCACGCAGGGGCGATTCATTGAGTTGCGTGAAGTATTCGGTTAACTCCGCCTTGGTATGGCGCCAAGTAAAATAGGTATAACTCTGCGTGAAGCCCAGCTTGCCCAGGCGCAGCATCATGGCCGGGCGGGTAAAGGCCTCCGCCAGGAAAATCACATCGGGATCACGTTGGCGAAGATCGGCAATTAACCATTCCCAAAAGGGCAGCGGCTTGGTGTGTGGGTTATCAACCCGAAATATCTTTACCCCTTCATCGACCCAGCCTTGAACCACATTGCGCAGTTCAAGCCACAGCGAGGGAATCGCTTCTTCGGCGTAGAAATCGACGTTGACAATATCCTGATATTTCTTTGGCGGGTTCTCTGCATAGCGAATTGAGCCGTCGGGCCGCCAGGAGAACCAGCCGGGGTGCTCCTTTAGCCAGGGGTGATCCGGTGAACACTGAATGGCAAAATCGAGCGCTATCTCTAGGCCATGATCCGCCGCGACACGCACCAGATCGCGGAAATCTTCGCGGGTGCCAAGTTCAGGATGGATGGCGTCATGTCCGCCTTCTTCGCTACCAATGGCGTAAGGGCTGCCTGGGTCGTTCGGCCCGGCTTCAAGGCTGTTGTTAGGCCCTTTGCGATACGCCCGACCGATGGGATGGATAGGCGGAAAATAGAGTACGTCAAAGCCCATGTCGCGGATTAACGGTAGCCGCCTGTGCACATCCTTGAACGTGCCGTGGCGATTGGGATCGTCGGTTTCCGAGCGGGGGAACAGTTCGTACCAGCTGGCAAAACGCGCTTTAAGCCGTTCGACTTCGAGCGGATAGAGGGCGTCGCTTCTGGTTAGGTGCGGACGAGTATCCGCTTCGTGCATCAATCTAGTGGTTTCATCATCTAATAGCAGCGCGACGCGGTCTGCATCATTCTGCACCAGCCGGAATTGCTCAAGGAGGTCAGACAGTGATTCATAAAGCGTTCCTTCGCTACGCTCGGCGGCTTGTTCCACCAGTTGTCTGCCTTCTTCCAGTTCGAGCCCGATGGGAACCCCCGCCTGGTGTTTCTTGGCAAGTTCGTAGTGATAAGTGGCATACACATCCCACCAGGCTTCAATAATAAAACCATGGCGGCCCACCCGGAGAGGGGTGAAACTCCCTTCCCATACATCCAGGCCGAGGGGCTCGACCTGGCTCATGGGCGCGCGCTGTTGCTGCCCCTCATCGTCATGCCAGCAGATAGCCGCTGCCAGCACATCGTGTCCGTCCGCGAAGATGGTTGCTTTCACCACTACCGTTTCGTTAACGATGGCCTTGGTCGCAAAGCGCCCTTGATCCAGGGAAGGGGTGACGGCTTCAATGGCAATGCGCGGGGCATGGGTGGCCGCTAGGCCATGGTCCTGGTGTTGACTCTGTGCCGGGAGAGCCCCGGACGTGGGATAGACAGGTGAACTCATCGCATGCTTCTCCTTGCAGCGCGAAAACGACAGCGAAGGTATCCGCGCCGCCTTATATCTAGGTAACGACGCCTTCGCCGTGCTGTACGAGCTCTAGCAGGGCCAGTGAACGACCTTCCATCCTATGTTCCTCACCAAAGGCGCGCTGGAAGGGGGCTTCCTCAATGGTTTGGCTGGTGTCGAGGCGGCATAACCATCCGCTACCACTCGGGGCGGCCGGTAGTTGAAAAGCGACGGCCTCGTGGTGCGCATTGAAAATTAGCAGCAAGGTGACATCGGCCCCCGCACGGCGTATGCCGGAAGGCTGGGCGCGACCATCGAGTAAGAGGCCGAGTGTGCGCGCCTCGGTATCTTCCCAGCGCTCAATATCCATTTCGGCACCGTCCGGGGCCAGCCATGTTACTTCCTTGAGCCCCATTTCTTCGTTGTACTCACCGGAAAGGAAGCGACCTCGCCGCAGGATGGGGTAGCGCAATCGCAGCGCGATCACCCGCCTCAGGTACTCAATCATGGCGTGGGCGTCACCGTCTAAGTTCCAGTCCACCCAGCTGATCTCGTTATCCTGGCAGTAGGCGTTATTGTTGCCTTGCTGGGTGCGTAGAAGTTCATCGCCTGCCAGCAGCATCGGCGTGCCTTGGGAGAACAGCGTGGTAGCGATAAAGTTACGGATCTGACGCAGCCGTAATGCCTGGATATCCTCATCGTCAGTAGGGCCTTCGACGCCATGGTTCCACGATAAATTGTGGCCATGGCCATCCTTGTTATCCTCACCGTTCGCCTCGTTATGCTTATCGTTGTAGGCCACCAGATCAAAAAGGGTATAGCCATCGTGGGCCGTCACGAAGTTGACCGAGGCGAAAGGCCGCCGTCCACGCCGCTTGAAGAAATCCGCCGACGCCATTAGCCGGGTAGCAAGCTCCGGTAACTGCCCTTCATCGCCGCGCCAGAACGCGCGTACCGTATCCCGGTAGCGGTCATTCCACTCCGCCCAGCCCGGCGGAAAGCCACCGACTTGGTAGCCGCCGGGTCCGCAGTCCCAGGGTTCGGCAATTAGCTTGACTTGGCTTAGAACGGGATCCTGTCGGCAAGAGTCGAGAAAACCGCCGCCCTCGTCGAAGCCGTGGGGTTCGCGGCCAAGAATGGTCGCCAAGTCAAAGCGGAAACCATCAACACGCATCTCGGTGGCCCAGTAGCGCAGTGAGTCAGCGACCATTTGCAACACACGCTGATGGCTCAGATTAAGGGTGTTACCCGTGCCGGTATCGTCGATGTAGTAGCGCAGTTCGTCGGGCATCAGCCGATAGTAAGAGGCGTTGTCGATGCCCTTAAGGGAAAGGGTGGGGCCTAGTTCGTTGCCCTCGGCGGTGTGGTTGTAGACCACATCGAGGATGACCTCAAGGTCGGCGGCATGATAGCGCGCCACCAACTCTTTAAATTCATTAATGCTGTCGCCAGAGATATAGCGCGAATGGGGGGCGAAAAAACCGAGCGTGTTGTAGCCCCAGTAATTGCGTAGCCCTTGCTCTAACAAGCGCTGATCATCAACGAAGGCGTGGATCGGCAATAGCTCCACTGACGACACGCCAAGCGAGCGGATGTAGTCAACCACATCGTTGACCATCAGCCCGGCAAAGGTACCGCGAAGTGCTTCCGGCACCGACGGATGACGCATGGTGTAGCCACGCACATGGGTCTCATAAACAATGGTGTGATCCCAAGGCAGCTGCACGCCTCGTGAGCGCCCCCAGGTGAAGGCCGGGTCGATTACTCGGCAACGTGGCATAAACGGTGCACTGTCCCGCTCATCGAAACTTAAATCACCATCGGGATGGCCGATGGTGTAACCAAACAGCGCTTCATCCCATTGCAGGTCACCCACAATCTGCTTGGCGTAAGGGTCGAGCAGCAGCTTGTTGGGGTTGAAACGGTGGCCTTCCTCGGGCGCGTAAGGCCCATGCACACGGTAACCGTAAAGCTGGCCGGGGCGGGCGTCGGGTAGGTAGCCATGCCAAACTTCATCGGTGTATTCGGGCAGCTCAACACGCGCCACTTCCTGTTCGCCGGTTTCATCAAACAGGCATAGTTCAACTCGGGTGGCATTCGCGGAGAACAGCGCGAAATTAACGCCTAGCCCATCCCAGGTCGCCCCTAAAGGAAACGACGACCCTTCGTGAACACGTGCGTGCCGCATAACGCTTGGGGTTTCGTCGGCGGCAACGGACTTATCGCTGTCCCGCGAGGGGTGGCTTGTATTCATTGCATTCATCCTTGGGCCATTCGGGCACTTGGGAGTTAGCTAACGTTTTAACGTCTGTTTGTTAACAAGCGTTTTTAACGACATTTCTTAACAACAGCTTTTAACGACCGTTTTTAAAAAAAAGCTTTTAACTCTCGGGGTCGCTTGTCTTAGGCGTGTTGGTTTTCTTCGCCTTTGGTGTCACTTTTTTCGCTGTCTTGGCATCTGTCTTTTTAGCCGTTGCCGCCTTACCCGCTTTCTTAGGTGTGTTGGCTGTCTTAGTTGTGTTCGTCTCTTCGCTAGCGGCCAGCGGGTCGCTGCTACGCCGCGGGCGGCGGGTACGCGCCACCGTGGCGGAGTCCTCAGGCAGTGGCTCCATCGAACTCGCTGTAGCGTCGGGATCGGTGGGTGCCTGGGGCGGATGGCCACGATCCTGTACCGGCAGATCCTGCCCGACTACGGTGTCGTCGCGAAAGGGAGCTTCATCAAAGGCGGGGTCGCCGTCGGGGTCTTCCAGCGGTAAACGGTTCTCCTGTATGCCCACCTCGTCATCCTCTAGCGGCAAGTCCTCCTCCAAGATAGGTGTTTCGTCCAGAGGCTCACCGACTTCTTCCAAATCGGCGTCGTTACTGGCTGCTTGCTCAGCGGCAACGATCTTTAACGCTCTGTCCCAATGGCGTTGCTGTTGGCCTTCGGGGCGTCCTTCAGCTTCCCAGATGCTGTAGGCCAGTTGACGTACGCGTTCTTCGTCAGTCATGTCAGCTCATCCTATGTGCTATTTCACAATTCGTTTTCGACGCTCGTTTTCGATGTGACAGGGTGTTGACGTCATCAAGAAGCAACCCAAGCGCCACTGCTCTCCGTGTCGTCGTCGCGCAGGTAGACACCGACGGGTAGTTCCGCCAGCAAGGAGGCAATAGGAAGTCCGTGGTCGCCTATCTCCAGCGAAGACTCGGTCAAAATCCCCTGCCAAACGCCAGCATCTGGCTGTAGCAAAGTATCTCCCCAGTGTGACGGGGGAATATGCGGTAGTTCGGCGTTGCCAAGCAGCGCAGTTGTCAGCCTGGGTACTACCACCAACAACCGGTAGCCAGCGTAACGCCGGGTAAATGCCACCACGTGGTCGGCATGCTCACCGGTTGCCGAGATAGGATGATAATCACCGTGGGTAAATAGCCGCGGATGACGATGGCGCAACGCCAGTAACCGGGCGATGAGCGCTTGCTTTATTCGTCCATCCCGCCACGTTAATAGTGCCTCTGTAGGCGTTAGGGCCGCTTCAAGCGCTGCTTGACGCGCAGCATGGTCGACGGGGCGGCGGTTATCAGGATCGACCAAGCTGTAATCCCAGAATTCGCCACCTTGGTAAAGATCAGGCACGCCGGGTACGGTCAGGCGCAGTACCGTCTGTACGAGGCCATTGAGGGCGCCCGGTAGATCGATAGTGCGTGCCGCCGCTGCAATGGAATCGCGCAGGGGCGGCGTGGTCAGTAAGTCCTCAAGGAACGCTTGAGAAGCGGACTCATAAGTATCATCTGGCCATAGCCAATGGCTGCGTAACTTGGCTTCGCGCAGGGCTTTTTGCTGCCACTGAGCGAGCCGCTGGGTAAACGTTTGCATCTCGTCATTGTCCAGCGGGTCAAGCGTTGGCGCCCAAGCCCCTAAAAGAACTTGGTAGAGAATCAGTTCATCGCCCGGTGAGGGAGCAACCCCGTTGGGCAACGATCGGCGCAGCGGGGCGGCTAACCGCCGCCAATGCTCAATGTTTGTCGCAAAGTGAGTGGCGTGCTCGCTGAGTGCTGCTAAACGCGCGCGAACATCTTCGCCACGCTTGTGGTCGTGGGTGGCGGTGGTCACCATGGTGCGGGGGAACTGGCGGGCACGCCGGGCATTCGCCTCATGAAAATGCTTGGGAGAATGGCTGAAGTGCTCGCCATCAAAGCCCACATCGTTTCGCGAGATCAACACGGCGCTACGATACCCCGCGGTATCTTCCACTGCCTTGGCCGCCACCGGCGAGGTGAGCTGCTGGAAGCGCACTATGGCGCGCTGGCGCAATCGGCGCTCGTCATCCTTAGCGATGTCGCAAGGCGCTTCGCCGCCCAGCCAGCGCTCTAACGCTTCGAGCACTGCAACATCTGGCGGATTTAGCGCCTGCCGAGCGCCTCGCATCGCCTGAGCGAAGAAGGGAGCATCGGCTGCGGGGCGCCCGGCCTCATCGGCATAGCTGCGGTAAATGGGGAAGTGAACGATTAATGCTTCCAGTGCCCGGCTGATGGCCGCCAGGGTAATATCACGGCTGGCAAGCTGGGCGCGGGCAACGGCATGCAGGGCGTTGGCACAGGCATTGAATTCGCTGGCCAGCAGTGAGGTCAGTATCTCGCGCCTGGCCAGACGTACCTCGGTTGAAAAATCAACGTCTCGGCCACTGATTTCCTGCCAAAGCTTGCGCAGTGGTGCGGCGCTGGCCGGGTCGTGCTGTATGCCTGAGACCTCGTTCATAAACTCATAACCGCTGGTGCCGTCCACGCCCCAGTCGTCATGTAGTGTTTCGCCATCACCCAAAATCTTTTCTACATAGAGAGCGACTTGGAGAGGCACATCGGCCGGTCGCTTGGCTTGCAAGGCATCCAGGCGCTGGCGCAGCTTTAGGCAATAACCGCGTGGGTCGGCAAGTCCATCAACGTGGTCGACCCGTAAGCCGTCGACCCAGCCCGCTTCGACCAAACGTAACGGCAGGGCATGAACGGCCTCGAACACTTCCGGCACTTCAACGCGTAGCCCACCCAGTTCGGTGACATCGAAGAAACGCCGCCAGTTGATCTCATCAGAAGCGGTGCGCCACCACGCCAAGCGGTAATGCTGGCGTTCAAGTAAGTTATGCAGGCGAATGGCGCCGTTGGGGTTTGCACCGTCAAACAGGGGCAGAACAGCGTCGAGCGACTGCCGGGCAGCGGGGGATTCCATCACTTTGCTTAGTTGATAACGCGCCTCGTCAGCGGCGGTATAGGCGTCTTCGCGTTGCTGCAGGGCATCGAAAAAAGCCGCCTGTTCGTGCAGCACGTTGTGCTCAGCAAAGCGTAGTATGTCGCCGTAATGACGAGGGTCGATGGGAAAACGGTGTTCGTGATAATCAACATGGAAGCCCGCCGTATCAGCGTCGTAGCTCAGTTCTAATTCACCCGAATGCAGGATTTCGGCGTAAGGGTCACCCAAGAACGGCACAAGCAGCTTTCCAACAAGCGATGGGTCGGTGTGGTTGATACCGTTGTTAAGGGCGTTGTTGAGGCCAGCGTGCCAGTCGATATCGAAGAAGTCGGCATAGGGGCTATCCTTCCCCCAGGCCAGCACGTCCTGCCACCACTGGTTTTGTGAGCCACCCACCGCCAAATGGTTGGGGACAATATCAAGGATTAGCCCCATGCCGCGCGAGCGAAGCCGTGACACTAAGCGCTCAAGCGCTGCCTCGCCGCCTAACTCGGGGTCGATGCGTGTGGGGTCGACGCCGTCGTAACCATGGGGCGAACCGGCACGTGATGCCTGTAGCGGTGAGGCATAGATATGACTCACCCCCAGGCTGGCGTAATAGTCTACCCAGTGTTCGGCATCCTCTAAGGTAAAGTCGCGGTGAAACTGCAGCCGCACAGTCGCGAGGATTTCATTCATGAGTCGATTTCCCAGATAGGGCGGATCGTGATGGTTTGCCAGAGGAGGAGTCTTTACGTGCACGCGTCAGCGCCGCGAGCCGTTGACGAACCTCATCCGATGTCAGTAAATCATTGGCATCGTATGCCCAGCGCCGACGCCAATTAGGGTGCTCATCCACCGTGTTCGGTAAGTTGGCTTGTTCCTCAAGCCCTAGAGCGTCTTCAACCGGGAGCAAGAGTAACGGCGCGGGCGTGGCGGCTAAGTGACGCGCACACGCATCGAGTACCTGCGAGGCGGGTATGTCGGCTGCTTCGAGCGTTTCGGTCGTCGGCTTCACACCCAGTAAGCCCAGCGTAGCGGCGAGTTTGGCTCGCTCCTGGCGCCTGGCTAGCCGTTCGCTTTCAGCACTTTGCGTTTCCTTGAGCAGCCCCAAGCGGCTGCGCCATTCGATGTCGCGCCCCGCCCACCAGCCCGCCACGGTGGGCAGGTCATGGGTTGAAGAGGTGGCCATGGCATGTGGGTTCCAATCGCTGGCGGCAAGGAAGTTATGCGCCTCGTCCTGCTCGAACCACAGCACCTGCATGCCCAATATGCCGCGAGCGGAAAGGTGTTCGCGAAAGCCAGGGGCGACGGTGCCCAAGTCTTCACCAATTACGATGCCACGGTGTCGCCAGGATTCCAGCGCCACTAGGCGCAGCATGTCGTCTAGGGGGTAGCGGAGATAACCGCCTTCAGTGGGCGGTGCGCCACGGGGAATGAGCCATAGTCGCAACAAGCCAAGGATATGATCGATCCGCACCCCGCCAGCATGGGCAAAGGCACTGCGCAGCATGTCGATGAAACTTCGAAAGCCTGAACGCTTCAGGCCGTCGGGTGAAAAGGCGGCGAGGCCCCAGTCCTGACCATAGGCATTAAACAGGTCGGGTGGAGCGCCAATCGAGACGCCTTCAAGCATATCTGTTGGGCGGCTCCAGGTTTGGCTGCCACCGGCATCCGCTCCCACCGCCAAGTCAGCGATCAAGCCAATCGCCATGCCGTTCTCGCGGGCTGTGCGCTGGGCATGGGAAAGCCCATCGGCGGTTATCCACTGCAAGAAAGCATGAAAACCGATTTCATCGGCGCGGGTTTCGGCGAAGTGAGCGAGCTTAGGGCTGGCTGGGTCGCGTAGCTCTTCAGGCCACTCTCGCCAGTCGCCGGGACCGAGCTCTCTTTGCAGAGCTTCGAAGCGGCAATGATCTTCCAGCAATGCGCCACCTGCACGGCGAAATGCCTGCATCTCTCGATGTAGGGCTTGTGCCTCATCATCTTCACGCACCATGAAGTCATCGAAGAGATAACGCAGCCAGGAGAGCTTGACGCGTGCTGCCTCGGGCCAATCGAGGTAGTCATCGGCTTCCAGGCGGCGCAGCTCAGCTTGCAACCCATTACGGGCCTGGGCGTCATGAACGCTGGTCTCGCCCAGCAGAGTTTCCGCAGCGCTATAAAGCACGTTGTAGAGTAGGCGGGTGGAGGGGGAGTAGGGGCTGTAGCGCTCAGGGTCGGCGCTAAACATGGCATGGGTAGGGCTAATCGCCAGGGCATCCGCGCCTTGCTCGGCGGCATGCAAAATGCACTGTTCCAGCGCCAAGGTGTCGCCGATGCCGCCATCACCGGGGCGCCGTAAGGCGTAGAGCTGTGCTGCCAAGCCCCACAGCCGTGGTGTGGCTTCACCGCTGGCGTCACTCAGTGAATAACACTGATGTGGCGCGACGGCCAGGGTCAGTTCGGTATCGGCTATTTGCAACTGGTGGTAGCCAATCTCGGTAACGTTGGGCACCGCACCGTCATCGTCGAGGTAACCTTTTTGAGAGCCGCCTTGTTCAAGCTGCAATGTAAATACGGTGCCGGGCGGCAACGGCGAGGGCAGCGTGATCGGCGTGTCACAGTCGGCGGTAAGCAGCGGTGGCCATTCTCTAGGGCTTTGCGGTGCATGCAGGCGTTTCAGGCGTTGCAAGCCTTCCTCCATGGCGGACTCACTCGCCGTTGAGTAGCCGAGTACTTCCAGTAGGTTACGCTGAGCCTGCTCAGACAATTGGCAGGGCTCGCCGTCGCTATTTTCCCACTCAAGCAGTAAACCGGCCGCTTCGGCGAGCTCTCTCAACGACACTTTCATACACTTACCTCTTCGTCACCGGGGTTGTGGCGCAACCAGGCAGCCGCGGCGCGGGGTGGCATCCGGCCGCTCTCGGCGGCCTTTGCGGCGCCTTCGGTGGTTTCATAAAGCAGTTGACCTACTCCCAGCCCCGGCGTGGCTGCCGCCTGCTGCCCAAGATTGAGTGCTATCACCAGTTGGGTGTCGTCATTCATTCGCCAGCGGGCGAGTACTGCCTTGTCGCCGAGCACTTTTGCCTCCAGTGCTTCTGCGCCAATTAGGCGCGGCACAATATGCTGGTGGCGCAGCGCCAATAGCGTGCGATAGCGGTGCAGGCAGGCGGCAAAGGGAGAGGTTTCCCTCGCGGCGAAGTCGGGGATGGAGGCTTCGAAGGTGGTCAGCGCATTAGGGTCGGGTATGCGCTCGCGGCTCTTCTCGTCAAGAAAAGCGCTAAAGTCGGCAAACTCTGCCCGCCGCCCTTCGCGAACCGCTTGGGCTAGCTCCTCTTGATGTTCGGTGAAGAATAGAAAGGGCCGGGTGGAACCCCACTCTTCGCCCATGAACAGCAGTGGAATCATGGGTGACAGCAGCAGTAAAACCTCAGCGGCTGCCAGTGAGTCGGCATCGGCGAGCATACTCAACCGTTCGCCGAGTGCGCGGTTGCCGGTCTGGTCATGATTCTGGAGAAACGCTACAAAGGCAGTCGGCGGCAGATGGGTGCTGGGCTCTCCTCTGGAGTGGCCATGACGCGATGTATGGCCCTGAAATATAAAGCCTTCACTGAGGCAGCGGGCCAGCCGGGGCGAAGCGTTATCGACAAAATCGCTGTAATAGCCTTCCTGCTCGCCGGTCAGCAAGACATGCATCACGTTGTGCCAGTCGTCATTCCATTGAGCGGTAAACTGCTGTTGGTTGAGCAGGCTGGCGGTATTGCCTTCATTCTCTAGCACCAGATGAATATGCCGCTCGGGGGTTATTCGGGTGCGTATTGTGTCGGCCAACTCGACCAGGAAATCCTGCTCGCTAATGGCGTGGACAGCATCGAAGCGCAAGCCATCCAGGTGATACTCCTCTAGCCACATCAAGGCGTTATCAATGAAATAACGGCGTACCATCGGTTGGCGAAAGTCGATGGAGGGCCCCCAGGGCGTGACCAAATCCTCACGGAAGAAGGCGCCAGCATAGTTGGCCAAATAGTTGCCGTCGGGGCCGAAGTGGTTGTAAACCACATCAAGAAACACCATCAGGCCGTAGGAGTGGGCCTCGTCGATCAGTGCTTTCATGTCGTCAGGGCTGCCGTAGGAGGCTTCCACCGCGTAGGGCAGCACGCCGTCGTAGCCCCAGTTACGCGCACCGGGAAATTCCGAGACCGGCATCAACTCAATGGCAGTGACACCTAGTTCGGCCAGGTAGGGCAGGTGTTGGCGCACGCCTTTAAAGCCACCCAGGGTGCCGACATGCAGTTCGTAAAGCACGGTTTCGTGCCATGGGCGTCCCTGCCAGTTGGCGTTTTTCCACTGATAGTGATTGGGGTCGATCACCACACTGGGGCCGTCTATATCACCGGCCTGAGCACGGGCGGCGGGGTCGGGCACTAGGCTGCCCTGCTCGTCGTCCTTATCGAACACTCGGTAGCGGTAGCGAGCACCGTGCCCACAGGCCACTTCGGCCGTTACGCGGCCGTTATCGGCCTGATCCATGGTGACACTGGGCAGACCTTCAACCTCTACATCAACCCGGCGAGCGCCCGGCGCCCAGAGCACGAACCGAGTTAAGCCGTTCTTAACGATTTGCGCACCGAAGGCAGGTTGAAACCTATTCTTTTGCAGCTGAGGCCTTTCAAACATCGCTTGCCACCTCTTTCACCGGTCGCTTTCACAGGGGCATTCTCACCAGGACTTTCCTTACTGGGCCTGGGTCGCCTCGTTACCTGCCTGCTCAAGGGCCTGCAGGTACAGCTTGCTGTAGGGCACTATTGACTGTTTCCAGTGGTAACGTCCCGCCATCGCAGCGCCGCGCATGGCATTGAACAGATCGGTTGAGCGGTACACGGCAAAGGCGCGCTGAATGGCATGCATGTAGCTGCCGAACTGCATGTCGTCGAACAAAAAGCCGGTCACGCCGTCCTCAATCGTATCGGCCAGGCCGCCGGTGCGGTGAGCGATCGGTAGTGAGCCAAAACGCTGGGCATACATCTGGCTTAGCCCGCAGGGTTCGAAGCGTGACGGCATTAACAGGAAATCACTCCCCGCGAAAAGGCAGCGAGCTTGGTACTCATCGAAACCGATATAGGCCGTGATGGCGCCAGGAAAGCGAATGGCCAGCTTACGCAGGGCTTCCTCAACGTGGTGTTCACCGCAGCCCATAAAAACGATTTGGCCGCCTGCATGGACAATGGCCTTCGCGGCCTCGATGGTCAGATCAAGCCCTTTCTGATGCACCATGCGTGATATCACCGCAAACAAGGGGCCTTGGCTGGGGGTTAGTCCAAAGTGACGACGAACATAATCAGCATTGGCACGCTTACCGCGCCAATCGTTAGAGGAGAACGCTTGGATCAAAAGACTATCGGTGCGTGGGTCCCAGGAGTCGTCAATGCCATTGGGAATGCCGCTCAAGCAACCTTGTTCGGCTTTGCAACGAAGTAGCCCGTCGAGCCCACAGCCGAATTTCGGTGTCGTGATCTCCTGAGCATAGGTCGCACTAACGGTGGTCACTTGCGAGGCATAGACGATTCCCGCTTTCATAAAGGAAATGTCGCCATAGTATTCGATGCCATCAATATGAAACGCCTCGTCAGGAATGCCGAGCATCTCAAGGCGCGAGGCATCAAACACGCCCTGGTAAGCCAGGTTATGAATGGTGAAAACAGTCGGGATGGGTTGCCCTTGGCTTTGCCAGTGCAAATACGCCGGTGCCAAGCCACATGCCCAATCGTTGAGGTGCAATAACTGGGGCTGCCAATCGATATTTGCCTTGCCCAAAGCAATATCGGCAGCTGCCCGGGACAGGCGAGCAAAGCGGATATCATTATCTTTCCAGCCTTCATCTTGACCATCGCCATAACCGCTAGAGCCGGTGCCATAGGGAGTGCCTTCACGCTCATAAAGCTCTGGGCAGAGCAGTACATAAACAATCAGCCCATCGCGGCAGGTTAGCTGGCCAATATCACACGCTGGCAATCCTGCAAAAGCGGGCAAATGACCAACCATCACGATGTCATAATCGGACTGAACCATTTCCCGATAAGCGGGGATTAATACCCGTACATCGTGATGCGCTGCCAGTGCGCGGGGAAGCGCCGAGGAGACGTCACCCAGACCGCCGACCTTAACGAAATCGGTAATTTCAGTGGTAACAAATAGAATGCGTTGTGGAGAGTCGAGTTTATCGTTATGGCTTCGATCAATAATGTCATAACGGCGATCGGTAACAGTTTGATTTAAATGGTGCCGGGGGATTGCTTGGTTATCGGTAAAAGGAGCATCCTTCAGTCTAGGCCCCTCTTTTTCGTCATTTTCTACCATGCTCTCGTCCGACATGCTTTTAACGTTAGCAACCTCACTCAAAGCCACATCGCCCATGCTCTACCTCCCTGGATTACCATGGTCAATACTGTTTAACTGATAGCTTTTAACTAGATAGCCTTAATTCAGACAGTATTTGGCTATCTAATATTTAGATATCTAGTATTTAACTACCTAGTTCACTACTCCCTAATGACTTCCTTGCCTCACACTCGGCTACCATGCCTCTTGGCGTTGCATCGGAAGTCGCTACTTAAGAACAGGCGCTACTTAAAAACTATAGTTGAGAAATCATAGGTTAGCTAAATGGTGGGCGACCATAACCTACATCAATATACGTGTTAAATAAGTATTGGGAGAGCTAAAGAAGCGCAATGGAAGAGCGGTTAAGTTCGTTAAATGCTTTGGCTTTAAAGGGTTATGTTGAAAGTTTAATAAAAGATAAGAGGTGTTTTTTCTATTTTTGTTTATTGAATTCCCCTTTGTCTTTAGTGAGCTGGGCTGACTTTTTAACAAAAGTAAATGATAACTTTGGCTTGCTTATTAATCGCTTAGGGCAGGGGGCGAGGGCCATTGCGAAAAAAAGCATGGCCTCGTAGCATTTAAGCCGATAGCGAAAGAAAAAACAGGATCAGCGGGGGGGATAGCAGCGAAAGAATAAACCCGCTGACCACGGCGATAGGGACGCAGGCCACGCCGCCATGTTGCTGAATGACGGGCAAGGTGAAATCCATGGAGGTCGCCCCGCCGTAGCCAATCGCCAACGCGGTATGGCGATGGATCACCAACGGAATCAGGATAAACGCCAGCAGCTCGCGGGTGAGGTCGTTGAAGAACGCCACGCCACCCATTAGTGGGCCTAACTGATCACCAATCAAGATAGCGGACAGCGAATACCAGCCGAAGCCCGAGGCCATCGCCAACCCTTCGTTCCAGCTAAGTGAAAGCAGCGGTGCGGCAACCAGGCCCGCCAATAATGAGCTGATTGCTAGGGTGACTGCAATCATCAGCCCCATACGGTTAAGCAGGATTTGTCTAAGAGGCATGCCTGAGTTGCGCAGCTGGCAGCCAATCAGGGCTAATAGTAGGTAAAGCACCCATTCGGCGAGTAAATCGGCGGTGCTGAAAAGCCCTTCGCCCACAAGAGGCCCTGCCAGCAGGCCGACGATAACGCCGCCCGCCACCACAGCAACGAGCAACAGCGAGCCCTGCATGGCGGCCAATTTACTGGTGGGTGCATTCTTTACCACCGGCGAGTTGCCTGCCTTAAAGGGCAAACGGCATGATAACCACCAAAGCGCTGCTAGGTTAAAGGCGGTGGTAATGCTAAATAGCAGTAGGGCGTTGCCACCTAAGCGTGAAAATTGGCTAGCTAGGTTTTCGAGACCCGCCAAACTGATGCCCATGAACAGTAAAATCAAATAAACCGAGCCGCTAACGGCTCGGTTTATTAACTGCTGAATGAGGGTGGCATGCACCGGTACCAAGTAGCCAAGAACCAGCGGTAACAAAACAATCAATAAGCCTGAAAACATTTAGGGCGTCGTGCCCCCGTCTGGGTTGAAGTTGGTTAACGTCAGCTGCGTTTCGCGGCTGCCCTCTTTTTGGTACACCGCAGACAGAATCAAGCCGGGCCAGTCGGGGTGAAAGTGAAGTTGCAGCAGGCGGTCAGGTTTCTCTATATCAATCAAGGATACCTGCAGCGCTTCAAACTCACCGGCAGGGACGCTAATGGTGTCAGGGGCGTTGGTATTTTTTTCTGTAACATAATACTGAAAGTGCTCATCACGCCCCTTTTGATCAACAAACTCAATCTCGCAGGGAGCGCTCTCGATGCAGTTTTCATGCCCCGCCCGGCGCGATAAATCAAACAGCGCCGTTTGCCGATCTAAGCTGGGAATATCGTTTTCGTTTAATTCATAGCTATCACCGACGCCTAGCACTGAGTAGCTGCTATTAAAGAGCAGCGCCTGGGTCTCATCGCCGTTGACAGCAAAACGGCTGAATTCCTGGCCGCGTGCCACGGTAATGGAAAAACGCATGTCGCTTAACCAGTGGCTACCTTCGTTAGTGAGCCGGTGGGTGATGGTGGCCCCAGGCCAGCCGCGCACTTCAAGCCGGTATTGGGCCTCAAAGGGGCGTGGGTCTTTGAGTGTGTCTGCTGCTAACGCCATGCCGCTCAACCAGAAAGCGGCAAGACTCAACCCTATCCCCGCAAGCATGCGGCTAGGCTGTCGTGAGAAAACATTGACCAAGGCCGTCCCTCCAAAAATGGTGTCTTCCTAAGAGCCTTTAGCCAGCGCTTGGTTCCCAGCGCGCTAGTATAACCGCGGTGGAGGAGGGCTTCAGTAGCCCGCGTCCGGGTTGACGGTGGAGAGTTTTTCACCCGATTCAAAGGCATGTAAGTAGGAAATTACCTGATCGATGGCATCATTCAGCGGCGTAGGCGCCGCCATATGCGGTGTAACGACCACATTGGGATGCTGCCATAGCGGACTGTTTGTCGGCAGCGGTTCCTCCTGAAAGACATCCAGTAGTGCCCCTCGCAAGTGGCCCGGCTGGTCAGCACTGCCCAACGCCTCCAGCAATGCCTGTTCATCAATCAAGCTGCCCCGGCCTGGGTTGATCACGCTGGCGCCTTTGGGTAATTGGGCAAGACGCTCGGCGTTAAGAATGTGTTTGGTCGCTTCCGTGTCAGGCAAAATAGTGACTAAGCTTTGCACCTGTCCTAGCAGTTCGGTTAGCCCGTCATCGCCGTGAAAACAGTGTACGCCGCTAATTTGCTTGGGCGAGCGGCTCCAGCCCAGCACCGGAAAACCAGCTTGCTGCAAAGCGCTGGCCACAAAACCACCTATCGCCCCCAGGCCTAGTACACCCACCGGCCATTGGGATTTCTCTACCACTGCCTGTGGTTGCCAGGTGGCGCTTTGCTGCTGTTTCCGGTAACGGTCCATGCTGCGGTAAAAATGCAGCACACCATACAGGGCGTAATCGGCCATTAACTCGCCCATGCCCGCATCGCGTAACTTCACAATCGGTACATCGCTAGGCAGCCCTGGCGTTTTCAGCAGGTAATCCACCCCGGCGCCTAAGTTGATAATCCCTTTTAGTTGAGTCTGTTCTTGCAGCAAATGCGCAGGCGCTTTCCAAATGGCGAGGTAGTCAGCCTGTTTGCGCTCCTCCGCGGGTGCATCGCTAGTTAGCACGGTAGCTTGGGGCAGTGCCTGTGAAAGCGCCTCCTGCCACTGTGCAGCTTCGTCAATATGGACAATAATTTTCATCTCGCCTCCTCTCGTTAAAAGTGCCTTCACTGTCGTTATCATGGTGAGCGATGGGGGCTGTTGCAAGCTCGCTCAACCTAAATAATGATGTTCTATGCACTTTTTGTCATAAAGCCTTTGACCGCTAACCAAGGGTCGGTGCTAGTATCGCCTTAAGACGACATTGGCGGGCCTGCTGCAACCGCAGCAGATGCAACCCCGACGCCTGATCGGTGGTGGCCAGGTCGATCCTGTGGCCCAGCGTTGTATGCCTAACAGTAGGCAGCGCGTTGGTTCTTGGTGATCCTTAATGGCGAGTTGCCCGATGACTCAGGTTTCCCTACCTTTCACACGCGAAGAGTACGCTACCCGCTTGTGGAAAGTGCGTACTGAAATGGCCAGTCGTGGCATTGACGTATTAATCGTCAGTGACCCTTCCAATATGGCTTGGCTAACCGGCTACGACGGTTGGTCGTTTTATGTTCATCAGTGTGTCCTGGTGGGCCTTGAAGGCGAGCCGGTATGGTTCGGGCGGCGCATGGATGCCAACGGTGCCCTGCGCACCTGCTGGATTGATCCCGACAACATTACCTACTACCCGGATTACTATGTGCAGAATCCGGATATGCACCCGATGGAGTATCTGGCGCAGTCGATCATGCCTGATCGCGGCTGGCATTTAGGTGTCGTGGGTATGGAGATGGATAACTACTACTTCTCCGCCAAGGCCTATCTGAGCCTGCTGAAAGAGCTGCCCCATGCGCGCTTTATGGATGCAAATGCGTTGGTCAATTGGTGTCGGGCGATCAAATCGCCTCAGGAAGTGGCCTATATGCGCATTGCCGCCAAGATCGTGGAGGGCATGCATACGCGTATTCTGGAAGTGATTGAGCCAGGCTTGCCGAAGAGCAAGTTGGTGTCGGAAATTTACCGCGTTGGCATCGAAGGCTTTGTGGATGAGAACGGCAAAGTATTTGGCGGCGATTATCCTGCCATCGTGCCCATGCTGCCTACAGGAAAAGACGCCGCCGCACCGCACCTGACCTGGGACGACACGCCGTTTCGCAAAGGTGAAGGTACTTTCTTTGAGATTGCCGGGGTGTTCAAGCGCTATCATGCGCCGATGTCGCGCACCGTGTTTCTGGGCACACCGCCAATGGATTTTATTCGCGCGGAATCCGCCCTTCTGGAAGGCATTGAAAACGGCTTGGCAGTAGCCAAACCTGGCAACCGCACGGCGGATATTGCCATGGCGCTGGGCGCGGCAATGGATAAATACGGTTTTGACCGTGGCGGCGCCCGCTGTGGTTACCCGATCGGTATTTCGTACCCGCCTGATTGGGGTGAGCGCACCATGAGCCTTCGCCCCTCGGATGAAACCATTCTGCAGCCGGGCATGACGTTCCACTTTATGCCGGGGCTCTGGGAAGATGACTGGGGCCTGGAAATTACCGAAAGCATTTTGATTACCGAAGACGGCTGCGAAACCCTGGCCAATTTTCCGCGCCAGCTGTTTGTTAAGTAGTGGTTTGTAAAAAAGGAATATCCAATGACTGATCAAGCGAACCAATTGCGGCCAAGCCCCATTTCCGCCACCGTTGATTTTGATGCCGATGGCGTGCAGCACGGCTTTTTAAAACTGCCCATCTCTACAGACGAATCCGCCTGGGGCGCGGTGATGATTCCGGTGACCGTGGTCAAGAACGGCGACGGCCCCACGGCGCTGCTGACCGGCGGCAACCACGGCGATGAGTACGAAGGCATCACCTCGCTGCTGAAGCTCTCTTCGACGCTTAAAGCGGAAGACGTGACAGGGCGGGTGATTATCGTCCCATGCATGAACACCCCAGCCGTTATGGCGGGCAAGCGCACTTCGCCGATGGATAAGGGCAACCTCAACCGCAGTTTCCCCGGCGACCCTAACGGCAGTGTCACGCCGCAGATTGCCGACTATTTTACCCGTGTGCTGGTGCCGATGAGTGATGTGGTACTTGATCTGCACTCTGGCGGCCGTACGCTGGATATTCTGCCGTTTGGTGCGTCTCACGTACTGGATAACAAAGCGCAGCAGCAGTCCGCTCTGGAAGGCGCCAAAGCGTTCGGCGCCCCCTACGCCATGGTGATGTTTGAGCTGGATGCGGAAAAGCTCTTCGATACCGCCTGCGAGCGCCAGGGCAAAGTGTTTGTGGCCACAGAGCTTGGCGGCGGCGGCACGTCGACGCCCCTGAGCATTGCGATTGCCGAACGCGGCGTGCGCAATTTCCTGATTCACTACGGGCTAGTCAAAGGCGAAGTCGAAATGCCCGCAGGCGGGCAGATGTATCTCGATATGCCCGACGCTAGCTGCTATGTGCAGAGTCAGCACTCCGGCGTGTTGGAGCTGCTGGTGGCGCTGGGCGACGAGGTGAAAAAAGGCCAGACGATTGCCTATGTGTATGACATGACTCGCAGTGGCACTGCACCAGTGGCCTACAAAGCCGAGCGCGATGGCATCTTAATGGCTCGCCGTGCGCCCTCGCTCATCAATATGGGGGACACCCTGGCGGTGATTGCCGATGTTGTCGAACGCCTGGAGGCGTAACCCCCGGCATGATGAAACTTGACCGTTACGATCTGAAAATCCTCGATATCCTCTCCCGCGATGGGCGGATCACTAAATCTAAGCTGGCCGAGGCGATCAACCTATCGGTCAGCCCCTGCTGGGAGCGGGTAAAGCGCCTGGAAAAGGCCGGTGTTATCGAAGGCTACACCGCACGTATCAATGCAGACGTGCTGGTGCCGCGCAATCCCGTCTGGGTGCAGATCGAACTTAAGCAACACAATGCCGAAAGCTTCTCTCGTTTTGAGGCATTAGTGATGCAAACTCCCGAAGTCACCGAGTGCGTGGCAGTGGGGGGCGGCGTCGATTATCTGGTGAAGTTTGAAGCGCGTACGATCGATAGCTACCAGCGCCTGATGGATAAGTGGCTGGTGTCCGAAGCCGGTATCGAGCGCTACTTCACCTATATCGTCACCAAAACCGTCAAGCGTGTGCCGATCGGTATTGATACCGAGGTTTAGGCGGCAAGCTACTTCGCGTTAACTGCATTAAAGAGATAAACCGGAAACTGAGGAAGGGCGCTACCCGTCGCATATGAGCCGAAGCGCACCCGGTTGCGCCCCTCGCGTTTGGCTTCATAAAGCGCAATATCGGCCGCTTTTATCAAGCTTTCGAGTTCTGTTTCAGGGTCGAATGGCCCGGTACATACCCCTACGCTTACAGTTACTTTACCCTCCTGGGTGGTCTGATGGGGAATAGCCAAATTGGCGACTTGATGGCGAATGTTTTCCGCTAGAGCAAGGGCGCAGCGCGGTCTTGGGCTATATTCTGAACGTAAAATTAGGAACTCTTCGCCCCCAAAACGGCACACGATATCATCCGCGTCGCAGGCGGTGCGAATCGCGCTGGCAACGGCGCGCAGACAGCGATCCCCTTCGGAGTGGCCATAGTAGTCGTTAAAGGTTTTGAAATAGTCCACATCGACAATAATAACTGCAATGTAGCTTTGCCTGGGGGGCTGTTGCTGAAGCTCTGCGGCGTGGCGGTCGAGAGCTCGACGATTGGCAAGCCCTGTTAACGGATCCACATGGGAAATTCTTTCAAGCTCGGCATTGCGTGCGGCTAGCTCTTCGCGCAGCGTTTCGACACTCACCTTTTCCAAGTAGAGCCGCAGGGACTCTGCACAAAAACGGTAATTGGCTAATAACGTTAATACCAGCACAGGGACACTAAGCGCCAAATGGTTCACTACATAGCTGCTGTCGGCCCCAGCTAAAAAACCTATCGTGGCATACAGGCACGCGAAGACAAACAGTGAGCCGTAGAAGCTGTATTCAAAAGCCGGCATGAGGACAATGGTTAACACCATAAGAAACACCAGCCCCGCGTAAAAGTAGCCCAAGACGTGCGGATTCTCGGAACCAAGCAGTACGGCACACCAAACCACGGTAGCAATGCATACCACCAACACGGCCGCCAGCTCTTTTCGGCGTATAGAAAGGTAATCCCCCCGAAAAATAATCGCGGTGATAAGTGGAATTTTGTACTCTGAACAGACAGGAGATTCCACATGCGAAAATCACGTTTTACCGACAGCCAGATCATGGCGATTCTGAAGCAAGCCGAATCTGGCGTGCCGGTTCCTGAACTTTGCCGCGAGCACGGTATGAGCAGTGCCACGTTTTATAAATGGCGTTCGAAGTATGGCGGTATGGACGCGTCCATGATGAAGCGCCTCAAGGACCTGGAAGACGAAAACCGTCGACTCAAGAAGATGTACGCCGAAGAGCGCTTGAAATCCGAGCTTCGCCAGGAGGCCCTTGAGGGAAAGTGGTAAAGCCATCTCAACGCCGAGAGATGGCAAAAAATGCAGTTGATGCCGATCGCTGCAGTGTACGGCTGGCCTGTGTGGCCTTTGGTATCAGTGAGACCTGTTATCGCTACCGGGCAAAGCTGAGCCATGAGAACGCGGTGATTGCCGACTGGCTGGTGCGTTTAACCCATAACCAGCGTAACTGGGGGTTTGGGCTGTGTTACCTGTATCTGCGCAACGTGAAGGGCTTCGGCTGGAACCATAAGCGCATCTACCGGATTTACCGGGAGCTGGAGCTTAACCTGCGGATCAAGCCCAAGAAGCGACTGGTGCGGAAAAAGCCGGAACCCTTGTCGGTACCGCAGGTTCTGAACGGCTGTTGGTCTATGGACTTCATGCACGACCAGTTGGCAGACGGCCGAACGTATCGATTGTTCAACGTGCTCGATGACTACAACCGGGAAGGTCTGATCATCGATGCAGACTTCTCGCTGCCGGCAGAGCGCGTAATACGCTCTCTCACGCAGTTGATCGAATGGCGCGGCAAGCCAAAAGCCATTCGCTGTGACAACGGCCCGGAATACATCAGCGGTAAGCTCGTTACCTGGGCAAGGCAGGAAGGCATTGAACTTCGATATATCCAGCCGGGGAATCCGCAGCAGAATGCTTATGTTGAACGCTACAACCGAACAGTCCGTTATGATTGGTTGAGCCATTATCTTTTCGACTCGATCGCTGAAGTACAGGATTTTGCCACACGCTGGCTCTGGACGTACAACCACGAGCGACCGAACATGGCATTGGGTGGGATAACACCGAAACAGAAGGTGGCCATGGCGGCCTAACCAACTCTACTTATCGCTTCGGTTATAAATGGGGGGATTACCGAAACAGGGCGCTTGAAATAAGCAAAGAGCATGATAGTGGGCGGGCCAACGATGAGGGTGCGCAGTAACAACGAGCGGATAGCGACATCGGGTAGCAAGAAAATATCGACCAGCGTGTAAGAAAAATAGAACAGTGCCAGTAGTGAAGTGTGCAAATGCAGTGACCGAAGACGCACATCGTGGCGGTCGATATCGTACTTATGCCGTACCGACATGGTGCCGATACATTGTGAGAGCTGCTGGTAATAAGAAAGTCGAAACACGGACACCCTCTCAAAGTTCTTCAAACAGTTTTACAAACAATGACTCCATCACACTGCTATAGCTTGCTGGCTAATTTTAATAAAGAGAAACCAAGCTTAACCGAGAAATTACCTGTGTGGGGCTGAAATATTTATTCGCAACAATTGTTTAATTTTTCTGTCCGAGGCGCGCTGTCGTCACAAAGCGTTAAATGAATGCTGCACCAAAAAAAACCACTGCCAAATGCCCTCTGACAAAAAAAGTTGCGTGATAAGCCTCGGTTTTCAAAAACACTTCGTGGTGCCTCTCCGTTAACCTATGTGCATTCGATGGCAAGGCTAATGAGCGCTTGCTGACAATGCCACACAGTTATTGCAGCGCTCGGTTAGCCAGACTGCATTTGAGGGAGGTTTCCATGACCACACTATCGACCACGCTTGCCAAGCGCCTGGAAGATCCGCGTCTGTTTCGGCAGTACGCCTACGTGAACGGTAAATGGACCCATGGGGAAGGCGGTCGCGAAGAAGCGGTTTATGACCCCGCCACCAATGAAGCCATTGGCCATATCCCGTTGCTGGAAGCCGAGCAGATCACTGCCGCTGTGGATGCTGCAGAGGCGGCGTTTGTACACTGGCGGGCACTGCGCGCTGATGAACGCTGCGAGCGTTTGCTGGCCTGGTACGACCTGATTCAAGCCAACCGTGAAGACCTCGCCACCATCATGACGCTGGAGCAGGGCAAGCCACTGCCCGATGCTCGTGGCGAAGTCGAGTACGGTGCCAGCTTCGTACGCTGGTTCGCGGAAGAGGGCAAGCGTACCTACGGCGAAACTATTCCCAGTCATATCCCGAATGCGTCACTCGGCACCATTAAAGAGCCGGTCGGCATTGCCGCGATGATTACGCCGTGGAACTTCCCGCTGGCGATGATCACCCGCAAGGCCGCCGCAGCACTGGCAGCGGGTTGCCCGGTGATTGTGAAGCCTGCCAACGAAACGCCATTCTCGGCGCTGGCGCTGGCGGAGCTTGCCGAGCGGGCAGGGATTCCGGCAGGGATTTTCAACGTCGTGCTGGGCGACCCGGCGGAAGTCTCAAAAATTCTTTGCGGCGAGTCGCGTATTCGTGCGCTCTCCTTCACCGGCTCCACCCGCGTGGGCCGCTTGCTGATCGAGCAGAGTGCTAATACCGTTAAGCGACTCTCTTTGGAGTTGGGTGGCAACGCGCCGTTTATCGTTGGGCCGGATATGGACCCGAAGCAGGCCGCCTACGCAGCAGTCGATGCCAAGTTCCAAACCGCCGGGCAGGACTGCCTAGCCGCCAACCGAATTTTGGTACACGAATCCATTCATGATGAGTTCGTCGAGCAGTTCGCCGAGCGCATGGCGGCACTCACCGTGGGGAATGGCCTTCAGGGTGAAATTGACCTGGGCCCGCTGATTCACCGTCAGGCGGTGGAAAAAGCGGCGGCTATTGTCGATGACGCCATTTCCAAAGGCGCCAAGATGATTGGCGGAGACCAAAGCCAGGCGCCCGGTGAGAACTTCTTTATGCCGGTGATGCTGACCGGCGTAACGCCAAAAATGAAGGTATGGCGGGAAGAGAACTTCGCTCCGGTAGCCGGGATTACCGCTTACAGCACCGATGACGAAGTGATCGAAATGGCCAACGACACCGAGTACGGCTTGGCCGCGTACATCTACACCCACGATATCCGCCGTATCTGGAAGCTGATGCGCGCACTGGAATACGGCATGGTCAGCGTTAACTCCGTCAAAATGACCGGCCCGCCGGTACCCTTTGGCGGCGTGAAGCAGTCCGGCCTTGGCCGTGAAGGTGGCGCCACCGGTATTGATGAATATCTGGAAACGAAATATTACTGCCTGGGTGCGCTGGGTTCAGTCTCAGGCAGCTAATCGCCAAGTTGACAATAATTTAAAACATCCTCCCCGCAATGCGGGGAGGTTTACCGTACAGAGAGAACGCTATGAGCTTGCATCAGGATTTGATCGAACGCGATCGTAAAGTCACTTTCCACGCCTCTACCCACCTGCGTGATTTCGCCCACGGCGACCTGCCGGGCCGCGTGATTACCGGCGGTAAAGGCATCAACATCGTGGATAAGGATGGTCGTGAATTTATCGACGGCTTTGCCGGGCTTTACTGCGTCAACATCGGCTATGGCCGCACCGAAGTCGCTGAGGCAATCTACAAGCAAGCGCTAGAGCTCTCCTACTACCATACCTACGTAGGCCACTCTAACGAGCCGCAGATCGAGCTTTCCGAGCGTATTCTGAAGATCGCTGGCATGAACATGTCCAAGGTCTACTATGGCATGTCCGGTTCAGACGCCAACGAAACCCAGCTCAAGATCGTGCGCTACTACAATAACGTACTGGGTCGCCCGCTGAAGAAAAAGGTCATCTCGCGTATGCGTGGTTACCACGGTTCCGGTATCGCCTCTGGCTCGCTGACCGGTCTGAAAGCGTTCCACGATCACTTCGATCTGCCGATTGACACCATTCGCCATACCGAAGCTCCGCACTATTACCTGCGCGCCGCTGAGCAGCACGGCATGACCGAGCTTGAGTTCTCTGCCTATTGCGCCGAGAAACTCGAAGCGATGATTTTGGAAGAAGGCCCGGATACCGTCGCCGCCTTTATCGGCGAGCCCGTGCTGGGTACGGGCGGTATCGTACCGCCGCCGGAAGGCTACTGGGATGCCATCCAAGCCGTGCTGGCGAAGTATGACGTGCTGCTGATTGCCGATGAAGTGGTGTGTGGCTTTGGCCGTACCGGTTCTGATTTCGGCAGCCATCACTACAACATGAAGCCTGACCTGGTCACCATCGCCAAAGGCTTAACCAGTGCTTACCAACCGCTTTCCGGCGTGATTGTCGGTGAGAAAGTGTGGCAAGTGCTTGAGCAAGGCACCGGCGAATACGGCCCCATCGGCCACGGCTGGACTTACTCAGGCCATGCGCTGGGCTGTGCGGCAGGGCTTGCTAACCTGGATATCATTGAGCGTGAAAACCTGGTGGGTAACGCGTCGGAAACCGGTGCCTACTTCCAGCAGCAGCTAAAAGCTAACTTTGAAGGTCATCCGCTATTGGGCGACGTGCGCGGTGTAGGCCTGATGGCGGCGCTGGAGTTCTCGCCAGACGCCAAGCAGCGCCTGCACTTCGACCCAGCGCTGAAAGTCGGCCCGCGTGTTGCAGCAGCCGCGATGGAAGAGAACCTGATTGCCCGCGCCATGCCCCAAGGCGACATTCTCGGCTTTGCACCGCCGCTGACCATTAACCGGGGTGAAGTGGACGAAATGATTGGCCGCGCCAAACGCGCCATCGACCGCGTAACTGATGAACTAGTGCGCTCCGGCGACCTTAAAACTGGCCAGCAGGAGGCTGCCTTTACAGTTTAATCACCTGTTTTAGCCTTTTGAGCGCCGCTGCCTGTGCAGCGGCGCTTTTGTTTTTGTAGGCCACGACTATGCTGAATACAGTTGTTAGCCAATTGATAGTAAAGGAGAGGCCCACGATGCAGCCGGTATTAGCCTTCGATGTTTACGGCACGCTGATTGATACCCAGGGAGTGACCGTTGAGCTGGAACGACGCTTGGCCGATGCTTCCAAAGCAGGCGAATTTGCCCGCCGCTGGCGGGAGAAGCAGCTTGAATACAGCTTCCGCCACGGCCTGATGGGCGCCTATGTGCCTTTTTCTGAATGTACCCGCGAAGCGCTGGTCTTTATCGACCGGGCGCTACAAACCGGCCTTTCCGATAACGATCACGATCACTTGATGGCGGTGTATGGTGAGCTACCTGCGTTTGACGATGTCGTGCCCGCCTTGGATCAGCTGCGCGATGCGGGCATCCGCTGTGTGGCGTTTTCGAATGGCACTGCCGATGCCGTCTCGACGCTACTGACGCGTGCGGGCGTTGAGAGCCATATGGATGACGTCATTAGCGCGGATGAAGTCAAGCGCTTCAAGCCGGACCCCGCCGTGTATTCCCATCTGCGTAGCCGCCTGGAAACCCGCCCAGAACACACCTGGCTAATTTCCAGCAATCCCTTTGATGTGATTGGCGCCACCCACGCCGGGTTACGCAGCGCCTGGATACGGCGTAATTCCGATGCGCCTTTTGACCCCTGGGGCATTGAGCCCGATATGACGGTCACTGATTTAGGCGCATTGGCCGAACGCATTATTCGCTAGGTTGTGAACCTGCGTAGACAAGCCGCATAATGACGCACGCTTAACGACTTAGGATATGAGCATGTCAGAAAAAATTTACTGTGTTGCCGGCTTTAAGCCCAAACCAGGCAAGGAAGAAGCCGTATTTAAAGCACTTCAGACCCTAGAGCCGAATACGCACCGGGAAGATGCTTGCATTCACTACACGGTAACGCGCCAGATCGACAATCCCTTTGCCCAGGGCACCGGTTATCCGATCGTATTTCATGAAATTTGGGCCAGTCGTGAAGAGTTTGAAGCGCACTGCCAGCGTAAAGAGATTCAAGACTTCTTCGCCAAGCACGTTGAGTCGCCCGATGGTGATATTGAAGATGCCAACGTGTGCGTTTACACCGATGAGCCATGGAATTTTGACGCGCCCAAGGTGTAAGCGAAAAGGTTTAAGCAAAAAGGAGCCAACATGACCGATAAAAAGATGAACGTCGAAAGCTTTAACCTGGATCACACCAAGGTAAAAGCCCCGTACGTGCGTTTAGCCGACATCAAAGAAGGCCAGAACGGCGACCGTATCCATAAGTACGACCTGCGGATCTGCCAGCCCAATAAAGATCACATGGAGATGCCAGCGCTGCACTCCCTTGAGCACTTAATGGCTGAGCTGTCGCGCAATCACACCGATAAAGTGGTCGATATCAGCCCCATGGGCTGCCAAACCGGCTTTTATATCGCGATGATCAATCACGACGACTACGACGGCGTAATCACTATCATCGAACAAACGCTGAACGATGTGCTAGTTGCTACCGAAGTGCCTGCCTGCAATGAAATGCAGTGCGGCTGGGCCGCCAGCCACAGCCTGGAAGGCGCCCAGGAACTGGCCCGCAACCTGCTGGCCAAGCGCAACGAGTGGACGGAAGTCTTCGCCTAAGCGTTATGTAACCGCATCAGCGACGCGCGAACGTGTTATTAAAGTAAGAAGCCGAACGCCTCCTGGGTATACGCCCAGGAGGCGTTTTTATTGGCGTGCATTTACGAATGGAAAACGCCAAGCAACGGTGACATGCTGGCAACACGCACGCATTTTCCCACGGGTGAGGCATTAACATGCTACTGGACACTTGGCTTTTATACCTGATCGCCTGCATTGGCCTATCGCTTTCGCCAGGGCCAAACGGCCTGTTAGCGCTGACCCACGGCGCCATGCATGGCAGCCGTAAAACCCTATTTACCATTGTTGGCGGTGCGACAGGGTTTATGCTGATTATTGCCCTGTGCATGTTTGGAATTGGTGCATTGCTTAAATCATCAGTGGTATGGCTGACCGTGCTGAAATGGGTCGGCGGGGCCTATCTTATTTGGTTGGGTATTCAGGTATGGCGTTCGCCGCCAATTACGGGCGACATTGATATTAATGCAAGCCGAGCGAGCGGGTGGCACCTGTATCGGCAAGGCGTACTGGCATCGATTACCAACCCCAAGGTGCTACTGTTTTTCAGCGCCTTCCTACCTCAGTTTATCGACCCACAAGGCAGTTTAATGCTGCAATTCTTCGTGCTGGCAGGCACCTTTGTGGCGATTGAATGTTTAGTTGAAGGCTTACTCGCCAATATGGCCAACCGCATTCGTCACTGGCTAAAACGCGTTGGCCGCGGATTTAACCGCACCTGCGGCGGTATCTTTGTTGCTATCGGGGTTGCGTTGCCGTTAAGGGCTTAGCGTGGGGAACCGAGGCTGTCTTTACTTATCCGCACCGGCGTCATTAGCAGCCGGTGTACCTATGTAAAGGGTGCACTTCCTTGTGCATGAAATAGGTCTGGCTAAACATGCGTATCGGCGGCGAGTTGTTCGATAGAGTTAGCGACATTGCGTGCGTCGTGAAGAATTTTATTCACAATGGTATCAATCTCACTAACGCTGGACTGGCTGGCTTTGCCCTGCTGAATCACTTGCTGCATGGATTGGGTCGTACGTTCTACCAAGCTGCTGTTGTCTTTAAGTACCTGGGTTATTTGCGCTACCGCCTCGGTGGCCCCTTTGGCGAGTTGACGTACCTCATTGGCTACAACGGCAAAACCGCGGCCCTGCTCGCCCGCGCGGGCGGCTTCTACAGCGGCGTTTAGCGAGAGCAGGTTGGTTTGACTGGCAATTTTTGCAATCGAATCGGTAATTTTATTAATACTTTGTGACTGCTTATGCAGTTCATCGATCAGTTCTTGCGCTTGGGCTAGCGTTTGCGCTGCCTGCTCTGCGCCTTTAACCATCTCATCTAAGTGGCTCAAGCTGTCTTTAGCGGTTTGCTCGATTTGCGACGTACTGCTTTGTGCTGAGCTTATCGTACCTGTCGTGGCGGTGGCTTTTTCTACCAGTGGCGTAATGTTGCTGGCAAATTTAACGACTTCTATAACATTACCGTCTTCATCCTCAACAGGGTTATACGTCGCTTCAAGCCATACGGTTTTGCCCTGTGCATCTACCCGTTCAAAGCGGCCTTTGTTGAATTCGCCACTGGCAAGACTCTGCCAAAATCGGGGCTGCTGGCGATAGAAATCAGGTCGGCAAAACATAGAGTGATGTTTGCCGATCAGTGCCTCTTTGCGATAACCCATTACTTTTTCAAAGTTTTGGTTTACATCCAAGATATCGCCTTCTGGCGTAAACTCAATCACGGCCATGGAGCGGTGTAGGGCATGCAACAGCGCATCTTGGTGTCTAGCTTCTTGATGGCTTTTAGTAACTTCATTCGCTATTTTAAGAATTTGAGTTACTTTACCCATACGCGTGCATATTGGCAGGTAGGTTGCTTCAAGCCACACCTCTTCTCCATCTTCTTTAAAACGGCGAAAGCGCCCATGGTGGCTTTTACCAGCGGCAAGCGACAGCCAAAATTTTTGATACTCTGGGCGTTGTGTTTCGGCGGCATCGCAGAAAATACGGTGATGTTGCCCTTTAATTTCCTGTAGCCGACAGCCCATTACCTCTAAAAACGATTGGCTAGCGTGCTTGATAACCCCTTGTGGCGTAAAGAAAATACAGGCCGTATGATTTAGTAATGCTTTATAGAGTGATGCGTTAAAAAAGGTATTGTACATTTTGCCTTCTCTGTATTTAGTTAAATAATACTGGGAGCACAGGCACAAGGGGAGGCACCTAAGTGAAAAGAGGCTTTATCATCAAGCGAGATTAATTTTTATTAACTGCATCCTTATTGATGAATCTTAACTCATTTTTAATAATATAGTTCTCTTTACACTAGGTTTGTAACCATTCAAATGTGAACAAAAGTTAACTATGAAAGGCGCACGCGATGGGGGCGGTGTAAGAGGCCAACTGATGGTTTCTACTGCTTTGGTGATAGCTGATATTGACATTCGGCCGCCTTACCCCTATAAACGCGAAATAATCCATCACCCTAGGCCCTCATGTTCCTCTTAATCACGATTGCTACCCTTTCAATCGCGTTCTCGTTCTTATGTTCCATCCTTGAAGCGGCGCTTCTTTCGATTACACCCAGCTATATTGCTAAGCAGAAAGAAGATAATCCTAAGTTGCATGCCTCGCTTACGCAGCTAAAAGCCAATATCGACCGGCCACTTGCGGCTATTTTGACGCTCAATACGATCGCCCATACAGTGGGGGCAACGGCGGTAGGTGCTCAGGCGGCCGTGGTATTTGGTGAAGCCTCTATTGCCATCGTTTCGGCGGTGATGACAATGGCAATTTTGATCCTGTCGGAAATTATTCCGAAGACCATTGGTGCAACGTACTGGCGCGGTTTATCGCCGTTTCTGCCACGCCTGTTGAAACCGATGATTCTGGGTCTGCTACCCTTTATCTGGATGTCAGAGCAGATTACCCGTCGCTTGGGTAAATCGGAGCACGATGTCGACCTGCGCGATGAAATCAAAGTCCTCGCGCGCGTGGGCTTGGAGGAGAACGTGCTGGATGCGGATGAGTCACGCACCATCATCAATATGCTCAACTTGCACGATATCCTGGTGAGCAAAGCGATGACGCCACGTACCGTGTGTGTCACGGTGCTGCCTGATATGACCGTCTCCGCGTTTGATGAGCAGTATGGCAAAGCACCGTTTACGCGTTTTCCCGTGATGGATAACGGCGAGCAGGCGTTTGGCTATGTGCATAAAGCTGATATGTACCATGCAGACGATGCCAAAACGATGCGTGAGCTGATGCACCCGATTGGTAGCGTGGATGTTTCAAATAATGTAGAGCAGGTGTTTACCTCGATGCTTAAAGATCACCTGCATATGCGGGTGGTTTATGATGAGCACGGCACCTTTGTCGGCTTGATTACGCTTGAAGATATTATCGAAACCATTCTGGGGCAGGACATTGTCGATGAGACCGACAATGTAGCCAATTTGCGCCACTACGCGAAACAGCAGTGGATCAAGCGCGTTAAGCGGGATGATAAAAACGCCAAAGCGGCTGAGTAATCCTTTTACAGCTTATTGTTATGCAACGGCGCCTTAGGGCGCCGTTGTACGTTTTATCGTTAGGGTTTTACGCCTTTATACTGGGCTTGGCCATACAGAGTGAACGTTGTCTTGCCACTGGCTGTCTTAGCACTGAATGATCTATAGTGAAGGCGTTGAAAGACAAATAAAGTATTAGGGCGTTCAACGTCCAATAAGGAGGAAAGCAATGTCATTACGTATCAATGCAGTCGTGCCTGATTTTAAAGCGGAGACTAGCCAGGGGCCGATTCAATTTCACGAATGGATTGGCGATAGCTGGGCTATCCTATTTTCACACCCCAAAGACTTTACCCCGGTCTGTACGACGGAATTTGGTGCTGTTGCCACCCTGAGCGAAGAGTGGAAAAAACGCGGCACCAAGGTGATTGGTGTATCGGTAGATGGCGTGGAAGACCACAAACGCTGGGGCACCGACATTAAGAACGTCTCCGGCAGCGATGTTGATTTTCCTATCATCGCCGACGATAGCCTGACTGTTTCCAAGCTATTCGATATGCTGCCTGAAGATGCCTATTTACCTGATGGCCGCACGCCGGCAGACAGTGCCACGGTGCGTTCGGTATTTATTATCGGGCCGGATAAGCAGTTGAAGCTCTCGATGACATACCCCATGACCGTGGGGCGTAATTTTGCTGAAATTCTGCGTGCCCTGGATGCACTGCAAACCACCACGAAGCACGGTGTTGCCACTCCGGCTGACTGGATGGTAGGGCAAGACGTCATTATTCCCCCTAGCGTTTCTGATGAAGACGCCAAACAGAAATATGGCGAATACGAAACGATCCTGCCCTATTTGCGCAAAACGCCCCTGCGTTAACAGCGTGGTATAAGCTAAAAAAGCCAGTACATCAGTGCTGGCTTTTTTATTGGATCAGCGAGGAGATTCCAACGCTAGCTGCTCAATAGACGTTGACACACTGCGCGCACCAATCAGTATTTCATTCACAATGACCTCAATTTCGCCCACGCTGGCTTGGCTCGATTTGCCCTGTTCCACCACCTGCTGCATAGCATGCGTAGTGCGTTCCACCAATGCACTGTTGTCTTTAAGCACTCGGGTAATTTCTTCAACCGCTTCGCTGGAGCCCTTGGCTAAACGGCGTACTTCATGCGCGACCACCGCAAAACCGCGGCCTTGCTCGCCGGCTCGCGCTGCTTCTACCGCCGCATTAAGTGACAACAGATTGGTCTGATTGGCAATTTGCGCAATTGAGGCGGTGATTTTATTAATTTGATCAGCTTGTTGATTAAGGGCTGCTATTAAGCTCTGTGCCTCGTTGAGCGTGTGTGTGGCTTGTTCTGAATCCTCAAGTATTTGTTTGAGGTGGATTAAGCCGCTCTGGGCTATTTTTTCAGTCTGTGTTGATGAAGTTTGCGCCGTATTAACCGTGACATGCGCTGCTTCTGAGGCTTGAATTGAGCGGGTAATATCGGTGGCAAATTTGACTACTTTGATGATTTTTCCTTGCTCATCGTGGATTGGATTATAAGTAGCTTCCAGCCAGATGGTGTTACCACGGGCATCAATGCGCTCGAATTTACCCTGCTTCAGTTCGCCACGGCTTAACTGCTCCCAAAAATCAGGGTGCTGCTGGTAAAACGCATCAGGGCAAAATTGACGGTGATGAACACCTCTTATCTGTTCAGCTGCGTAGCCCATTGTTTGTTCAAAATTACTGTTTGTATCCAGCACATACCCATCTGGAGTGAATTCAATCACTGCCATAGAGCTATTCAGAGCCTGAAGAATGGCTCGCTCACGCGCCGCATTTTGATGTTTGTCTGTAACGTCGCTAGCGACTTTAAATATTTGTATAACTTTTCCACGCCGGTTTTTGATGGGTATATAGGTCGCTTCAAGCCAAATTTCTTTCCCTTCAGCGTTTAAGCGCCGAAAGCGCCCTTGCTGGCTGTAGCCTGCGGCGAGTGTTTCCCAAAAAGCGGCGTATTCGGGCTGGTTGGTTTCTTCAGGAAAGCAAAACATACGGTGATGCTGTCCCTTAACCTGCTCGAGCGTGTAGCCCACAGCGTTCAAAAATAGAGGGCTTGCCTCTTTAATCTCACCAGCAGGGGTGAATGAAATACAGGCAGTATGTTGCAATAGGGCGCTATGTTGAGGTGAATGGCGGTGAAGGCTTAGCATTTATAAAATGTCTCGATCGTATAGGGCTTGTATAGTTATGCAGATCATAATAGACATTCCGTGTAAAATCACTTTTTTGTAGCGATATAGCACACAATGTTATTAACACATTGTAAGTGAAATTTTACATGCAGCGGAATAGAAGGGGGCTTGGTTATTGAGACCGCCAGGCCTAGGTGTTAATTGACTCGTTGGCGATGCGCAATGCAGAGTGAGGCGGGCGAGGTGACGATCGCCGATTTTGGCCTAGTCGGGCCTTTCTCCAGCGACTTTTCGTACAAAACCTAGACAACAACGTGTCGTTCTGTTTTATGTCTTGCTAATTGCTAACCGGGTTTATGTTGTTCATGGAAAATACGTTGTTATTAGGGTTTTTGGGCAGCTTAACGGCCGGGCTGCTAACGGCTGTAGGCGCATTACCAGTGCTGCTAGGCAAAGCGCCCAGCCGTGGCTTTCGCGATTTGGCGCTGGGTTTTGCCGCTGGGGTGATGCTGGCGGCGTCGTTCTTTTCGCTGATTATTCCCGCGCTGGATGCTGCTGAAATCTATTATTCCGGCGGACCAGTGCCCGCTGCGATTGTGTGTACCGCTATTTTGTTAGGCATGGGCGCGATTGCGCTGCTTAACGAGCATCTTCCCCATGAGCATTTTGCCCAGGGGCGCGAAGGGCCAGCGGCTGCATCACTGCGCCGGGTATGGTTGTTTGTATTTGCCATTACCATTCACAACCTGCCAGAAGGCATGGCGGTGGGCGTCGGTTTTGGCGCCAATGGGCTAGAAGGCGGCATGCCGCTGGCGATCGGCATTGGCCTGCAGAACATGCCGGAAGGGCTAGCCGTCGCGGTTGCGTTGATGGGCGAGGGCTACTCGAAGTGGCGCTCCTGGTCGATTGCTGCGCTAACCGGCTTGATCGAACCCATTGGTGGGCTGTTTGGCGCCAGTATTGTCAGCGTTTCGCAAATACTGCTGCCATGGGGCTTAGCCTTTGCCGCTGGCGCCATGCTGTATGTGATCAGCCATGAAATCATTCCTGAAACCCACCGATCCGGCCATCAGAAGAAAGCCACCTTTGGTTTAGCGATGGGGCTGGTGATTATGCTGTTTCTGGATGTGTGGCTGGGCTAACTTCACGTTAACCGATGACATCCGCGCCACCGTGGGGGCCAGAGTGCTCACACAGGCGATGGTCGCTCAGCACGTCAATAATATGGCACTGGCCAATATTGCCTCCCGCGCACTGATTGATCATGCGCTGTAGCTCATCGCGCACCGCGGTTAGCCGCGCAAGCCGTGCTTCTACTTCGGCTAGGTGATGTTTAGCCAAGGTATCGACCTCTTCGCAAGGCATGGCGGGATAATCCGCCATTTGTAAAAGCTCCCGTACGGCCTCAACCGAAAAGCCAAAATCCCGCGCATGACGAATAAACGTTAATCGACGGACAGCCGACGCCGTATAGCGGCGCTGGTTGCCTTCGTTGCGCGGTGCTGAAGGCAGTAGACCAATGCGCTCGTAATAGCGCACCGTTTCCGGTTTGCAGCCGGACTCACGTGCCAGTTCACCAATGCCAATATAACGCTCAGTGGTGGAGAGCGTTGGAGAATGTTCTTTCATTACTTGAACCTCTAGTCGCTACAGGTATTACGCTGCTCTTAAGATAGTCGAACTGGGAGTTCCATGCGATGAGTCACACGACCCCTACTAAAACCACGCAAGATAAGACCCCACAAGCGACGGCCACGCCCACCACTCTGCGAGTACAGGGCATGGATTGTGGCGGCTGCGAGCGTAAAGTCGAAGCGGCGCTAACGCGTTTAAACCATGTCGAAGAAGTCTCCGCGAGTTCTGTTACCGGCTCGGTGCGATTGACCGCGCTGCCTGGGAAAACGCTGCCCCATTCCGAGATAGAGTCGACCATCACTGCATTGGGTTACCAGGTAATTGATGAGTCGGCGGACACGGTTGAAGCGACCACTCATACGCCTTGGTGGAAAACGCCTAAAGGGCGTTTAGTGCTTGTGAGTGGGGTATTGCTGGCGCTTGCTTGGGCGCTTAAATTTGCCTGGCCTAGCCTGGGCACTTGGCCGTTTGTCGTCGCAACGGTGGTTGGCCTTGTGCCGATTGTTCAGCGTGCTGGGCAGGCGCTGAAGATGGGGAATCCATTCACCATTGAGATGCTGATGAGCATTGCCGCCATTGGGGCGCTGGCGATTAACGCCGCCGCCGAAGCCGCGGTCGTGGTGTTTTTGTTTGCGGTGGGGGAAATGCTGGAAGGGGTTGCCGCCGCCCAGGCGCGCCGCAGTATTTCCGCGCTTTCTAAGCTGACGCCCTCTACCGCGCGATTAATGGAGCAAGGCAGCATTCGTGACGTCGCTGCCGCTTTACTTCAGCCCGGCCAGCGGGTGCAGGTACGCCCTGGTGACCGGCTACCCTGCGATGGACTTATTATGGCGGGACGCTCCTCAATTGATGAATCACCAGTCAATGGTGAATCGGTGCCGAGTGAGCGTGGTGAAAGCGAGGGAGTGTTTGCGGGCACCGTCAACCTGGACGGCGTGCTGGAGGTCGAGGTAACCAAAAGCGCTGAAAACAATACAATTGCCCGAGTGATCAAGCTGGTGGAGGAGGCCCAGGCGGCGAAAGCACCGGTGGCGCGTTTTATCGACCGCTTTGCTTTTTACTATATGCCTGCGGTGGTGGCAGTAGCGCTGCTGGTCGCTATTATACCGCCGCTGGTGTCGCCAATGCTGTGGTCGGAATCCATCTACCGCGCCCTGGCGCTGCTGTTGATCGCTTGTCCCTGTGCGCTAGTGATCTCGACCCCCGCGGCCATTGCAGCAGGCTTGTCGGTGGGCGCTCGTCACGGCCTGTTAATGAAAGGCGGCGCGGTATTAGAGCAGTTAGGCAAGCTTAAACGGGTCGCGCTGGATAAAACCGGCACGCTAACCGCGGGCATGCCCACGGTGACAGATGTTGAGAGCTTTGAAACTGACGGCAGTGTTGATAAAAACAGGCGGGATGAAATAGTGCGTCTCGCCGCTGCGCTGGAGCAGGGCTCGAGCCACCCCCTCGCCGTGGCGATTAGTGAGTATTTTCACCGGCAGCAGGATGCTCCGCTGCCTACTGTGCAAGGTGCCCATGCGCTAGCAGGGCATGGCGTTGCTGGGCGGGTGGATGGGCGTGAGTTAATGCTGGTAAGTCCGCGCTACTTGCAACGTTTCAACTGGCCCACCAGTGACGGCGATAAGCGCATTGCCGCGCTGGAAGCGCAGGGTAAAAGCGTGGCCGTCTTGATAGAAATAGAGGTAGAAAATGAGCGCCCGTTAGGGCTGATTGCCTTGCGTGATGAGCCCCGTGAAGATGCTCGCGAAGGACTCCAAGCGCTTGAGCGCCTAGGCGTACAGGCCCTGATGCTTAGTGGAGATAACGCCCGCACCGTGGCCGCCATTGGTGAGCAGTTGGGCATTGAAGCCGAAGGCGAGCTGATGCCCGAAGACAAAGCCCAGCGTGTGCGCCAGTGGCAGGCACAAGGTCTTGGGCCGATAGGTAAAGTGGGCGATGGTATTAACGACGCACCGGCGCTCGCGGCAGCGGAAGTAGGTATTGCGATGGGCAGCGGCACCGATGTGGCGCTAGAAACCGCCGACGCCGCTTTGCTTAAAAACCGCGTAGCGGGCATTGCCGAAATGATTGCGCTCTCCCGGGCGACCATGCGTAATGTTAAAACCAATGTGGCCTTGGCGCTTGGCTTTAAAGCGCTGTTTCTGGTCTCTACCGCGCTGGGAATTACGGGGATGTGGGTCGCGGTAATGGCGGACACCGGGGCGACCGTGCTGGTCACCCTCAATGCGTTGCATTTATTACGTTACCGCTTTAACGACGTTTAAGACAAACCACCTGGTTAGTTATGAACTAGCCCTGTACGTACTCGACCAACGCCTGGGCAAAGGAATCGGTGCTGCCGGTTCCGCCCATGTCGGGGGTCACCATATCGCGGCGGGTTTCCAGCACGGTACGAATACCCTGGCGGATAGCGTCGCCTTTCTCGTTCATGCCCAGGTGATCGAGCATTTGCGCGGCAGCCAGCAGTAGGGCACAGGGGTTAGCAATGTTTTTGCCTTCGATATCCGGCGCGGAGCCGTGCACGGCCTCAAAGATTGCCGCTTTTTCGCCGATGTTCGCCCCAGGCGCCAGGCCCAGACCACCGACCAAGCCAGCACATAGGTCAGAGAGAATATCGCCAAACAGGTTGGTAGTGACCACCACATCGAACTGATGCGGGTTCATCACCAGCTGCATGCAGGCGTTATCGACGATCATCTCCTGGAATTCGATCTCGGGGTACTCTTTGGCGATCTCACGCGCCACGTCCAAGAACAGCCCAGAGCTGGTTTTGATGATGTTGGCTTTATGTACCGCGGTGACTTTTTTGCGGCCGTTGTTTTTGGCCAGCTCAAAGGCGTAGCGCACAATACGTTCAGAGCCCTTGCGGGTGACTTTAATCACCGAAATGCCGGTATTGCCGTCGTCGATCATTTCCTGACCGTCGGAAAGGTAGGCGCCTTCGGTGTTTTCGCGCACGGTGATCATGTCGATGTCGTCGTAACGCGATTTAGTGCCGGGGAAGCTAATCGCAGGACGCACGTTGGCGTAAAGATCAAAGTGACGGCGCAGCTGTACGTTGATTGAGGAGAAGCCCTTGCCAATCGGCGTAGTCAGCGGGCCTTTAAGGGCAATGCCGTATTTTTCGATGGCATCCAGCGATTCCTGGGGAATCAGCGTGCCGTGCTTTTCAAGTGCGCCCAGGCCGGCGTCAATATGTTGGTAGGTCAAGCCGCAATCTAACGCGTCGAGTACTCGTAGCGTGGCCTGCATAATTTCGGGGCCGATACCGTCGCCTTTGATGACTGCAATAGATTGGCTCATGTGCTGCTCCTCTTTAATCGGCAGGCTTATTCGGCATGCTTATGGGGCAAGGAATGGCGTGCCGCTTCAACGTGAAAAGTTGGGATTAAATGTCTCTTTTAGCGGTGCAATGGTACGCCAAATTGAACCTAGAGGGCACCCTGCAAAGGGTGTAGGACGGGTGCAGTCAGCAATAATTGCTGCTAGAATGCGGCGGCTTATTACAACGCGATTTAACATTGCGTTCTTCTGACAGGCGTTCTTCTGACAGCAAGGCATAACAGTAATGACCCTCTCAAATTCAACACAAGTACTACCCACTTCAGGGCTGATGACTCCGCCCTAGGTTTCCCCCTCCCCAAGCGATACGTCTAGACACGTTAATTGCGTTGTCATGGCGTTACGGCATGCTATTGCCATTCTTCCGCCGATTGGCGGGCCGAACCTTAGATTGCTCCAGCACTGGCTCATTAGTCTGATACCGCGCGTCTTGCGTGCGCCACTGTGTCGCGTCGAGGGTTTGTACTATTTTAACCTCCAGCCATGGACTCCCTGAATGTCTCTCTATAGTAAGCAAGAGTGGTTTTCCAATATTAAAGGCGACACGCTCTCGGGAATCGTGGTCGCCCTCGCGCTGATTCCCGAGGCGATTGCCTTTTCAATCATCGCAGGCGTTGACCCCAAAGTTGGTCTTTATGCCTCATTCTGTATCGCAGTAATTATTGCCTTCACCGGTGGTCGCCCCGGCATGATTTCAGCGGCAACTGGCGCTATGGCGTTACTGATGGTGACGCTGGTGCGCGAACATGGGCTTGAATATCTACTGGCGGCAACGCTGCTTACCGGTGTACTGCAGATTATAGCCGGTTACCTGAAACTCGCGGATTTGATGCGCTTCGTGTCGCGCTCAGTGGTTACCGGGTTTGTTAATGCGCTGGCGATTTTGATTTTCATGGCGCAACTACCGGAATTGACCGATGTGACCTGGCATGTATATGCCATGACGTTGGCGGGCTTGGGCATTATCTATCTGTTCCCCTATTTACCGATCATCGGTAAATCGATTCCTTCACCGCTGGTCTGCATTGTGGTGCTTACCGCGGTCTATATGATCAGCGGGATGGATATCCGCAGCGTCGGTGATATGGGAGAACTGCCCGATACGCTGCCTGTTTTTCTGTGGCCCAGTGTGCCGCTGAACCTGGAAACGCTATGGATCATTTTACCTTACGCGTTGATGCTGACTGTGGTGGGCCTGCTTGAGTCGATGATGACCGCCACCATTGTCGATGACCTGACCGATACGCCGAGTAATAAAAATCGCGAATGTAAGGGGCAGGGGCTTGCCAATATTGGCTCTGGCCTACTGGGTGGCATGGCGGGCTGCGCCATGATTGGTCAGTCGGTGATCAATATTAAATCCGGTGGACGTACTCGCCTTTCGACACTAATAGCAGGTGTGGTGTTGCTGATGATGGTGGTCTTCCTGTCCGATTGGGTGTCGCAGATACCCATGGCGGCGCTGGTGGCGGTAATGATCATGGTATCAATCGGCACCTTTAGCTGGGAATCGATCCGAGACCTTAAAAAACACCCCCTAAGCACCAATATCGTCATGTTGGCTACCGTGGCGGTCACGGTCAGTACGCACAATCTGGCGATCGGAGTGTTTGTTGGTGTTCTGCTTGCCGCGCTGTTCTTCGCTAACAAAGTGGGGAACATTCTCTACATCGGGTCACGAGAGATCGAAGCTGGCAAAGAGCGTGAATATCAAGTAGTCGGCCAAGTGTTCTTCGCCTCTTCTGAGCGTTTCACGGCCGCTTTCGATCTCAAGGAAAGTATCGAGAAAGTGACGATTGATCTTTCCCGAGCACACTTCTGGGATGTGACTGCCGTACAGGCGCTGGATCGGATCGTGATTAAATTCCGCCGTGAGGGTACTGAAGTAGAGCTTGTTGGTTTGAGCGAAGCCAGCGCGACGGTAGTGGATCGCTATGCGGTTCATAACGACCCCGAAGCGGTTGAAAAGTTGATGGGCGGCCACTAACCAACGCAAGGAGCGCAACATGACAGATCAGGTATTAGCCGCTATTGACGGCTCCCAGTTTTCCGAAGGCGTCTGCGATTACGCTGCCTGGGCAAGCTCGGCCATGGATGCACCGCTAACCTTTGTGCATGTAGTCGACAACCATTCGGACGTACCCGAAGAGCAGAACCTTTCCGGCAACCTGCGCTTCGGTGCCCGCGAACGGCTGATGAAAGAGCTTTCCGAACTTGATGAACAGCGCGCGAAGGTGAATCGCGAGCAGGGCAAGTTGATGCTGGAAGCCGCCAAAGAGCGCGCAATTGAGGATGGGGTCAGCGACCCCGCCACACGCCAACGCAATGGCACCCTGGTGGAAAGCCTGCTGGAGCTTGAGAAGGACATACGTTTACTGGTGGTGGGCAAGCGCGGTGAAACCGCCCATCAGGCCAGTGGCCACCTTGGCTCTAACCTTGAGCGGGTGGTGCGTGAATTGCACCGCCCCATCCTGATGGTGCCAAAAACCTTCAATCGGCCTGAAAAGATATTGATGGCCTTTGACGGCAGCAAAACCGCCCGAAAAGGCGTCGAGATGCTGGCCCGTTCGCCGCTGTTTGCAGGCACCGAGTGCCATGTGCTGATCGTGGGTGCAGAAACGGCTGAACGCCGCTCCGAGCTTGAGTGGGCGTTAAGCACGTTGCGTGAAGCTGGCCACCAGACCGAAGGCGCTATTCGTGCTGGCGAGGTCGACGAAGCTCTGCAAGCCTACGAAAAAGAGCACAGTATTGACCTGCTGGTGATGGGCGCCTATGGGCACTCGCGCATTCGCCACTTGCTGGTAGGTAGCACAACCACGGCCATGCTACGTGGTAGCCGCATACCGGTACTGATTTTGCGCTAAGGCTCACTAAGCAGCAGCGCATCACCTTTTAGCTCGCATTGCGACTTCTTCTCTGCCGCCGGCCCTCGTAATTGAGTGGCCGGTTTTTTTGTATTTAATTAGCGTTAAGGTAGCTTATTTAACAATGCTAATGTTGCAATGCGGTTCTATGCTGATAGTCAGGTTGTTATCTATTCATACACTGGAATAGTGCGAGGAGCCTGCCTTGAATATGCCTATCTTAGAGAGAACAGTCCCTCTTGGCTTCGATGAAGCCTCTCCTTCCCATCGTTTTGTCGCCGAGTTGCTGGCCCAAGCCGATATTCAACTGGATGGCCAACGCTCCTGGGACATACAGCTAAAAGCACCCGGCGTTATCGATAGCGCCCTTTCACGAGGTAACCTCGGGCTTGGCGAAAGCTATATGAAAGGGGATTGGGACGCTGAGCAACTAGACGAGCTGTTTTACCGCTTAATGCGTGCCCAGCTTGGGCAGCGTATCAAGCCTACTCAGCTGGTGTATTACTCATTACGTTCGCGCCTACTAAATCGCCAAACCGTTAAGCGCGCATGGGAAGTGGGCGAAAAGCATTACGATCTGGGTAATGACTTCTATGCTGCCATGCTCGATCAACGCATGACGTATACCTGCGGTTACTGGAAACATGCTGAAACGTTGGATGAAGCCCAGGAAGCCAAGCTTGATCTCGTTTGTCGAAAACTTCAATTGAAACCAGGTATGCGCGTGCTGGATATCGGCTGTGGTTGGGGCAGCTTTATGGCCTACGCTGCCGAGCATTACGGCGTTGAATGCGTGGGCCTTACGATCTCTAAGGAGCAAGCCGAGTTCGGGCAGCGGCTGATCAAAAAAGGCTTGCCGGTTGAGTTTCGCTTGCAGGATTACCGTAATGAGCACGAGCAGTTTGACCGCATTGTCAGCATCGGCATGTTCGAGCACGTGGGGCATAAAAACTATCGTGAATTTATGAGTGTCGCAAACCGATGCTTAAAAGATGACGGGCTGTTTTTGCTACATACCATTGGCAAAAATCTAAGTAACACGGTTACCGACCCCTGGATTGATAAGTACATTTTCCCCAATGGGGAGCTGCCCACCTTGGGGCAAGTCACGGAGGCTGCTGAAGCGCTTTTCGTGGTAGAGGATGTACATAACTTTGGGGCTGATTACGACCGTACGCTGATGGCTTGGCATCAAAATTTTGAGACTCACTGGCCGACGTTTAAAGCCCAGTATGGCGAGGGGTTTTATCGCATGTGGCGCTACTACTTATTATGCTGCGCCGGTGCTTTCCGCGCCCGGGAAATCCATCTCTGGCAGTTGGTGATGAGCAAGAAGGGGGTGCTGGGAGGCTATCACCGCATCAGTTAATGTATTTTCTCTGGCAATAGCTTACTAGGCACCCAGCGTAAAAATGCCACCATGCCAAAGAGCTCGATGAGTGATTGAAACACAATCACGACTACCGCTGCCTGCCAAGCGCTGGGTAGCGTCAGGGCGATAGGTAGCATTACAAAGGAGTTGCGCGTGCCAAAGCTAAAGGCCAGGGTTCGGGCGCTAGCGGTGGGCAAGGCAAACAGCTTGCCTAGGCCTTTGCCCAGCAGGGCTGCGAAGAGTAAAAAGCCGATAAAGATAAAGACGACCTGAGCCAATACCTCACTAAGCCCGAATACAGTGTGAACCTGCGAGGCGGCAATCATAAATACCACCAGCGCCAATAGCGGCACGGGCAGTAGTCCTAGGCAGGTAACGCCGCGTTTAATGCCGCGGTGGCGTTGGGCAAGGTATTCAGTCAGCCAAGCGAGCACTAACGGCATGAGAATAAGGCCGGTAAAGGCACTCAGTAGCTCTTTAGAAAGCGTTAACTGAAACCATTCACTGCCTAAAAACAGCCAAAGATAAACCGGTAGCGCAACCATCTGCACCAGCAGCAGTAGCGGGGTGGCAGCTATCGCACGGGCGGCATCGCCTTTGCCTAAATGCGTGAAGGTGATAAACCAATCGGTGCAGGGTACTAGCAGTACCAGCAGAACGCCTGCCAGCACCGCGGGAGAAAGCGGTAGCCACAAAACGAAAAGCGCTAAAAAGGCGGGAATGGCAATAAAGTTGCCGGTTAGTAATGCCGCCATAAAGCGCTTGTCAGTGAAGCTGCGGGCAATGTTCAGTAAGGGGATTTGAGTAAAGGTGGCATACAGTAGTATGCCTAATAGAGGCCATACTAACGGCGCTAGGCGCTGAGCAAATCCCGGCGCCCCGATGCCTAGTGCTAAACCCAAGCCAATGAATAGCAGGTAGAGCCAAGACTGATACTGTTCCATCTGATCGCGCATACTGGATCGTCCTTTGGCTGACGGTTTTGCTAGGGTTTGTACGAAAAGTCGGCGAGCGATGGCTAGACAAGGCAAAAATCAACGAAAAAGCGGAGTTTACAGGGTGTAAATGAGCATTTTGAGATGATTTTTAACGCCGTATAGACGAGCGCAGGCAGTTTTCGTACAAAGCCTAACGAGAAAGCGCCATGCGTTCACCCACAACGGCGGCGCCCAGCCAAAGCGGCAGGCTGACCACAATATAAACCAGCGCCATAACTGGTTTGCCCACCTGCACCAAATGCAACGTCTCTAAGCTAAACAGCGAAAAGGTGGTAAAGCCGCCGCAAAACCCGGCGACCAGTAACGGTTGCAAATGCGCGAGTGCGCTGTGGGATGAGCGCGAGAAGGTGGCAGCCAACCAGCCGATTAAACAAGAACCCAGCACGTTGACGATGAGTGTTCCCCACGGGAAATAACCCCCTAATGCCGCCTGAGATAATAGCGAAACGCCGTAGCGCAGGGCGCTGCCCACACCGCTACCGATACCCACCGCAAGGTACGCTTTCCAGGCACTCATAAGCTCGCTCCAGACAAGAACCAGCCAAGGCTGACCATGGCTAAGCCAAGCAGCAGCGTGGCCCCTACATTCACGCTGGCGCGCAGTTGCTGGCCGCCTTGCCATAGCTCTATGGTCTGCAAGCTAAAAGAAGAAACGGTGGTGTAGCCACCCAGTAAACCGGCGACAGTGAACAGCCATAAAGGTGAGGGGGCGTTGGCGATATCTAGGCTGCCGAGTAGCCAGCCCGCTAGAAACGCGCCGCTGGCATTAACCGCCAGGGTTCCCCAGGGAAAGGCCTTACCGAGATAGCGGGCCAGTAAATTGGAAACCGCAAACCGCCCCATGCCACCCAGCGTGCCGCCGAGTGCGACTAATAGGACGTTTGTTAAGCCATAACCCATGCTTTCCCCCTTAGGCGCTAAATAAATAGGCCGCCAAGTTTAGCATGTGCGTTTTATAGCGTCCGAAGCACGCAAGATTGTTTTGGGGTGTCGCACGTCAATCAGTTGGTGTAGAAAAGGTCGAGAATATAACAACAATGTTGATGCACCCGCTCAAGGAGAAATACCCCATGTCAGATCGCGTGTTGGCCGCTATCGATAGTTCTCAGTTTTCAGAAGGTGTGTGTGATTATGCAGTCTGGGCCGCTAAAGCGTTGAATGCGCCGCTTAGTTTTATCCACACCGTAGATAATCACGCTCAGGTCACCGAGCCCGATTTAACCGGTAACCTGGGATTAGGTACCCGAGAGCACCTGCTGGAAAAACTCTCGGGTATTGAAGAGCAGCACGCAAAGGTCTCCCGCGAGCGCGGCCGCCTGCTGCTAGACGCGGCCAAAGAGCGTGCGGTAAGCGCCGGTATTGCCGAGCCGAAGTGCTTGCAGCGCAACGGTGCGCTGGTGGAAACCCTGGTCGAGAACGAAAAAGAAGTGCGTTTACTGGTAGTCGGCAAGTGTGGCGAGACGGCGCACCAAGCCAGCTGGCATTTAGGTTCCAACCTTGAGCGTGTGGTGCGGGAAATGCACCGGCCGATTCTTATGGTGCCGAAACAGTTTACCCAGCCGCATAATGTGATGATGGCGTTCGATGGCAGCAACACCGCGCGTAAAGGCGTGGAAATGCTGGCTAAAAGCCCGCTGTTTGAAGGCGCCACTTGCCACGTCGTGATTGTGGGCGCAGAAACGGCAGAAAACCGTTCACAGCTAGCCTGGGCACTGGAAACGCTGCGCGGGGCCGATCACTCCGCCGAAGGGTCCATCCGCGCGGGCGAAGTAGAAGAAACGCTACGTACTTATAAACAAGAGAACGGCATTGATATGCTGGTGATGGGTGCCTACGGCCACTCGCGCATTCGCCACCTGCTGGTGGGCAGTACTACCACCACGATGCTGCGTAAAGCGCAGCTGCCGGTGTTGATTTTGCGCCGATCCACGTGGGAAATGCCGAAAGTAGAGCAGGGTGTGCAATATTTGTCTTCGACACGCTTGCTGGCGATGTAGATGAATCCCTGCTTAAGTCAGGCTACATCGCCAGTTTAGGATTGGATGACAGCGGCGGTTACAGCGTCAGCTCTGCTTCCTTGGAATATGATTCCTTTGCCACTGTTTGAGCGGCGAAATTGATACCCGCGATGATCGCCTTGAGCGATGCACTTACCGTATCGCTATCCTCGGCTACCGCGCAGAGCCGCTGACCATCGATATTGAGCTGTACAAAGGCAATGGCATTGGCTTCGCTGCTGGCACCGAGGGAGTGCTCGTTGTAATCGATAATGCCGACGCTACTGCCGGAGTGGCGTTGCCACGCATCGGTAAATGCGGACATCGCGCCATTACCCTTGCCTGAAAGACGTAGCGTGTCGTCACCTTGTTGCAGCGTGAGCTCAATACCTTCCTGCTGGCCTTTGGAAAGCCGGTAGTCGACTAGCGAGAGCGGCGCTTCCTGGGTGAAGTGGTCAAACATCACCTGGCGAATCATTTTGCTGGAGAGTTCGCTGGCGCGTTTTTCGCTCTCTTGCTGCACGTAAGGCGCCAAGGCCAGCATCATCCAACGCGGCAGGTTAATGCCGTAATCGCGTTCCAGCAGGAAGGCCATGCCGCCCTTACCGGACTGGCTGTTGACGCGAATGACGGCCTGATAGTCGCGGCCGATGTCATGGGGGTCGATGGGCAGGTAGGCCACTTGCCACGGCGCGTCGGGCTTCTGATGCTTGAGCGATTTACGGATCGCATCCTGGTGGCTGCCTGAGAAAGCGGTGTAGACCATCTCGCCCACCCAAGGGTGGCGTGGGTGAATCGCAATCCCTGTGCACTCGTTGACCACCTGAATGATTTCGTCAGGATTGGAGAGGTCCAGTTCAGGATCAATGCCTTGGCTATAAAGGTTCATCGCCAGGGTGACGATATCCATATTGCCGGTACGCTCGCCATTTCCCAGCAGGGTGCCTTCTACCCGCTCGGCACCGGCCAGCAGGGCGAGCTCGGCGGAGGCGACAGCGCCACCGCGGTCGTTGTGGGTATGCACCGAGATGATCACACAGTCACGGCGGCTGATGTGCTGGCAGAAGTATTCAATCTGATCGGCGTGATGATGGGGACCCGCCACTTCCACGGTGGTGGGCAGGTTGAGAATGCACTTGTTGTCCGGCGTTGGTTGCCAGACGTTCATTACCGCTTCACAGATCTCCAGTGAGAAGTCGATCTCGGTGCTGGAAAAGCTTTCCGGGGTGTACTCGAAACACCACTCGATATCGGGGTATTGATCGGCGTAGGTTTTGACCCAAGTGGCGCCCTGTACCGCGATATCCACAATACCGGCGCGGTCCATCTCAAAGACCCGCTCGCGCTGAACCGTTGAGGTGGAGTTATACAGGTGAACAATGGCGCGCTTGGCGCCTACCAGCGAGGCAAAGGTCTTCTCGATCAGGTGTTCGCGACACTGCACCAGCACCGCAATCGTGACGTCATCAGGAATTTGCTCCTCTTCGATCAGCCAGCGCACGAAGTCGTAATCGGGCTGGCTGGCCGAAGGAAATCCCACCATGACCTCTTTAATGCCTACTTTAATGATCTGATGCCAGAAGCGCTGTTTCTGCTCAACGGTCATCGGCTCAAGTAACGCCTGGTTACCGTCGCGTAGGTCTTCGCTCACCCAGATCGGCGCGTGATCAAGGTCACGATCCGGCCATTGGCGATTGAAGGCAGGCACACGGGGCGCAGGGCGATATTTGCGATGATCAAAAGCAGACATGGTGGTTTCCTAATCGTAGCTGAGTGATTGAATCGGCTGCTTGTGGCGACCGTGCTAATTTGTTCACTGCTTTTGGCAGCTTACTTAGTGTAAAAGGTTTGCCGCGCTAGGTTCTTGCGAAGATAGGGCTGATAAGAACATAATTGGCATAATATGTCGTTCTGGTTAACTATTTTGGTAGGAGCTGCCGGTTATGTCCGTGTCGCCATTGGTGTTGGATCGTTTTGATCGTCATATCCTGGATATAGTGCAGCAGGAGGGGCGCATCAGTAATCAGGAGTTGGCCGATCGCATTGGGCTTTCGCCTTCGCCGTGTTTGCGCCGGGTGAGGGCACTGGAAGAGCATGGTTTAATCCTGCATTACCGTGCCGAGGTAGATTCCCGCCAGCTGGGTTATCAACTGATGGCGCTGCTGCATATCTCCATGGATCAGCACACGCCGGAGCGCTTCGATAATTTTGAGCGCCATATTCGCGAGATACCCAACGTCATTGAGTGTTTGATTATTACCGGTCAGGCGGCGGATTTTCAGCTCAAGATTCTGGTCCGCGATATGGACGACTATCAGCACCTGCTCCTGCACGTGATTAACCGGATTGAAGGCGTGACGGGGGCGCACACCAGCTTTGTGCTGCGGCGGGTCTTTGAACATCGCCCGGTGCCTACCGATCGGCTTTGATAGCCTTACTGCCTTTGGCATGGTCAAAGGTAAGCTAAGCGGTTTAGACTGCTTTTTTTCTACTTATTGGGAGTTTGCACTATGACGATTCAGCGCCACGATACGAAAGCCCGCATGAGCCGTGCGGTGATTCACCAAGGGGTTGCCTATTTGTGTGGTCAAGTGGCTGGTCCTGAGGCCCGTAATGGCGATATTACCGCGCAAACGGAAAGCATGCTGGCACGGGTGGATGCGTTACTGAAAGAGATTGGTTCAAGCCGTGAACAGTTGCTTAGCGCGACGGTTTACCTAAAAGATGGCAGCGACGTTGCTGCCATGAATGAGGTATGGGACGCCTGGGTGCCGGAAGGCTACGCCCCGGCGCGCACCTGCGTGTGCGCACCGCTGCCAGCCGATGAGCTGAAAGTGGAAATTACCGTGACTGCCGCCGTCAGTGAGTAAACACTCAATACTCACTTACCGGGCTTTTCCACCGGAAAGCGGGTGTCGCGTAGGCTGTCTTTGATTTTCTTGAGGTGGGGTAAGAAGTCTTCGCCACGCCTCAGGGTCACCCCGGTGGCCAGCGCATCAATCAGCGTTAATTGGATTACCCGCGAGGTCATCGGCATGTAGTGGTCGGTGTCTTCGGGCGTTGCGACTTCAAGCGTGGCAGTGCACTCATGCGCTAACGGTGAATTGGGCGCGGTAATGCCCAGCACCACCGCTCCGGCATCCCTCGCCAAGCGGGCAATATCCACCAGTTCCCGGGTGCGGCCGGTGTAGGAAATAATCACCACCACATCCCCAGTATGGCAGGCGGCGGCGACCATGCGCTGCATCAACACATCGATGTAGGCCATCACCGGCAGGTTGAAGCGGAAGAACTTGTGTTGGGCATCCTGGGCCACTGCCCCAGAAGCGCCCAGCCCAAAAATATGGATCTGTTTTGCCTGGGTGAGGTAGTCGACCATGCGCTCGATGGCGGCCATGTCGATTTCACGCTGTGCTTCGTCTAGTGCGGCTATGGTGGCGCCAAAAATTTTTTGGGTGTACTGGGTGGCGGTGTCGCCAGGCTCAACGGCCCGGGTCACATAAGGCGTGCCTCCGGCCAAACTCTGAGCGAGCTTGATTTTGAAATCGGGGTAGCCTTTGGCGCCAAAATTGCGACAAAAACGGTTAACTGTAGGCTCACTAACGCTTGCCGCCTGAGCCAAGCTGGCAATGCTAAGGCTGGTAGCGACCGTTGGGTCCTCAAGAATTACATTGGCGACTTTACGCTCCGAGCGATTGAGTTCTTCTAAACGTTCGCGTAAGCGGTCAAGTAAGTCATGAGCCATTAACGGCCTCCCTAGGAGAAGTAGAAAGAAGCGGCTGCCATTCGCTGCACCAGGCCACAAAGGCCTCGGCAGGCAGTGGGCGAGCGTAAAAGTAACCTTGTGCAGCCTCGCAGCCAATTGAGCTTAAATACGCCGCTTGGGCGGAATTTTCGATGCCTTCTGCCACCACATCGCAGCCTACACTATGCGCAAGCTGGGTTATCGTTTGCGCCAGTTGTCGATCAATGGCGCTGGTTTCCAGGTCCATCACAAAGGCGCGATCGATTTTGAGTGTCGAGAAAGGCAGCGTTTTAATATACGCCAGTGACGACTGGCCTGTACCAAAATCATCAATAGCGACTGCGATATTCATTTGGGCCAGTTGTGCAAGCTGTTGGCGAGCGTGGTTCATATCGCTCATCAACCCGGATTCTGTTACTTCCAGGGCAAAGAAGCGCTGGGGAATCTGCTGCTCTTCAAGCCGCGCCAAGAGCTGTTGGGCAAAGTCTTTACGCGTTAGCTGGCGGGCGGCCACGTTGACGGCAATATGGAAGTCGTCATTGAGCAGCCCTTGCGCCCGCCAAAGGTTGATGTAGCGCATCGCCTCATTGAGCACCCAGTCACCGATGGCAAGAATATCACCGCTGGCTTCTGCCAGTGGAATAAACTCACCAGGGGAGATAACGCCGAACTCTGGATGGTGCCAGCGTAGGAGTGCTTCTGCGCCTATAATTTTGTGATCGGCCAGCGATAGTTTGGGCTGAAAAGCGAGCGACATTTCACCTCGTTCGGTGGCGCCGCGTATCGCCTGCTGAATGTGTAGCTGATGGCGCTGCTTCGCCTCAATCGCTGGCGTATAACATTGGACGCGTAGCGCCCCTTCGGTCGGCAACGCTAAGGCAGCCATATGCACCAGGCGCTCAGTCTCAAAATGGCTCGTTTCACCGCTAATCCCGATACGTGCGCTAAGGGGAAGCAGCAGCTCATCCAACGCCTGATCTTGCTCAAAGCAGCTCAACAGCTGTTCAGCCAGTTGCGTCAGCTTGGCTGAATCTGCCGTTGGTGTGATAACCAGGAGTTCGCTGCCGCCCCATAAGCCGAGCAGGCAATCAGCGCTAAGCTGTTGTCGCAGCTGCTGGCTAATGTGACGCAGCAATTGGTCGGCGACCTGGTAGCCGTGCAGGCGCACCACATCATCTAATTTATCGAGCGCAATAAACAATAGCCCTGTGCCGGAGGCTTGAAGGGCCGCCGCTTGCAATGCCTGGCTTAATCCGCGGCGATTAGGTAATTGGGTAATAGAGTCAGTGCGCGACTGGCGATCAAGCTCTTGGGTGCGTTTAGCGACCGTCAGTTCTAACGTATCGGCCTGCTTGTCGCGTATTTGATAGCGGTGCTCAATGTTCAACGTATTGCGTATACGCTGCAGGACTTCATCCTGCTTAAAGGGCTTGGTGATAAAATCACGAACGCCCAAAGCGAGAGCACGTTGACGGGTGGCGTCGTCGATTTGTGCGGTGAGCACAATGATCGGAGGCATCTGCTCTTTAAAGTGGGCACTCAATTGCTCGATAACCGCGTAGCCATCTAAATGGGGCATACGGATATCCAGCAGTAGCAGATCAGGCATCTGCAACTGACAGTGGCTAAGCACTTCCCGTGGATCATTGATACCGTGAACATTCTCGAAGCCATACTCGTCGAGTAGGTCGAGCAATAATTCGATATTAACCGTGTTGTCATCGATAACAAGCATGTGTTTTTCGGTAAGACTCATGGCACCTCCCTTAACACAGTCGGTAAAAACTGGCGAAGTGTACGGCTAAGCTTCTCGATATCGATGGGTTTAGTCAGGTAATCAGCAAACCCGGCGGCTAAACCATAGCGAAGATCGCGATCCATAGCGTTGGCCGATAGGGCAATCACATTAATATGCTGGAGTGCGGGTGTTTTCTGCATCTCCGCTAACGCTTGATAGCCATTCATACCGGGTAAATGAATATCCATTAACACTAAATCAGGCGGCGAGTGACGCATGATTTCAAGCCCTAGTTCTGCACTGGACACCGTCTGAAGCTCAATATTGGGATAGTCTTCTATAATGTCATCCATCAACCGTTGGTTAGTTGGATTGTCCTCAATATAAAGCAGCTGAAAGATGTGCTCAGTCTCGTTGGTGGTCTCTGCGACTTCACTAGGCAGCACGTTTTCTTGCGGTAGGCTCTGGTCGTTGATAGGTAACGTAAACCAGAAGGTGGATCCTTGTCCTGGCGCGCTTTCCACACCGATGCGCCCTTGCATCCGCCCTATGAGTTCGCGGGTGATGGCTAAGCCGATACCCGTACCTTCCGTTGTGCTCTGCTCGGCATCAAGGCGATTAAACGGTTCAAATAGTTCATGTTGGCGCTCGACAGCAATGCCTTTTCCCGAATCGGTAACGCTAATACATAGCTCATCGTTCTCTTGCGTTACCGCAATGCCGATAGTGCCATGGTGACGGTTATATTTAATCGCGTTGGAGAGCAGGTTAAGTAGCACTTGTTTGGTGCGGGTGTAATCCGCGCTGGCTTGCCAGTGGAGCGGGTGGGGTGTGCGAACTAACGTAATGCCCGCCGCTTCGATGTTGGCTTCAAGCGTACTGCAAGCATCGTCAATCACGTTGGCCACTACGATTGCCTCAATAGATAGCGTCAGATGACCTGCTTCTATTTTGGCGAGATCGAGTACCTCATTGATTAAACTCAGCAAATGAAGCCCGCTTTTCTCAATTTGTGTTACTTGGCGCTGCTGCTTTTCAGTCAGTGGGTCGCGCCGCCCTTTGCCTAGTAACTGAGAAAACCCAATGATGGCATTGAGCGGGGTGCGCAATTCATGGCTCATTGAGGAGAGAAATTCGCTTTTAGCCTGATTGGCTATTTCCGCTTGATCTCTGGCGTGAGCCAAATCTTTGGTGACCTCTTCACGCTCAGCCATTTGGCTGTAAAGGTTGATCAGCAGAGCGCAGGTATCGGTAAACGGCTGCAGCCAATCCAGCAGTGCCTGATTGAGCGGCTGTTTGCTATTGGCGATGGCAAACATGCCGATTAGCCGCTCGCCGCTGAATATGGGTACACCCAGGTAATTATGCAGCGGTGGATGGCCCGGGGGAAAGCCGCCGCGTTTGACGTGGCTATAAACGTCATCGGTCATAATCACTTCGCCAAACGCAAACACACGGCCGAGCAGCGATTTGGGGTTGGTGAGGGTCATATCACCGCTACGCAGCCGCTCCATCAGGTGGCGAGACTCTTCGCTCCAGGAAAGGTCGGTAATCGCATGGATTTTAAGCGCGTTGGTGGTCGTGGTGGTCATCACTTCGCCAATCAGCGCGTAGTCACTGTCGGTAAGCTCGCGAAGCGCTTCCATTAAGAAGGTCCATAGGCGTTTTCCCGACATCAGCGCTTGATAATCCGTAATGCCTTGGTGGAGGATTTTGAGCAGCTTCTGCTCTTTGTGCATCCTGCGGTTGGCGTTGTAAACATCGGTTAAATCGGTGAGTACGCCTAAAAACTCGACCACGTTTCCGTGATCATCGTGGATGGCATTAATCGCGAGATGAACCGGTATATAACGCCCCTCTTTATGTAACGCCTCGACTTCACGGCCACGCCCAATGACTTTGGGCTCGTGACCGGCAATATAGCGGGCGATAAACGAATCGTGCTGTGAGCTTATGCCTGGGGGCGTAAGGACAGAGACATTTTTGCCGAGTAGCTCGCTCTCTTCATAACCGAGAAGGTTCAGTGCGAAGGGGTTGATGCCAATAATCAGGCCCGCGTGATCAATACGTATCTTGGCGGTGGCGCTTTTGTTGAACAGCGCCTCAAAACGGCGTGCGGTATGGGCGAGGTCCACCTGCAGCTTATGCTGGTGCAGTAGCTCTTCTACCTGACCGGCCAAACTGCCGAGTAACATTAAGTCGCGCTCGCTGAAGGCGCGAGGCTGGCGATCAATGATGCACAGTGTGCCTACCGGCATGCCATTGATTGGCCGTAATGGGTAACCTGCGTAAAAGCGGATATGTGGCAGGTCGCCGACCAGGGGGTTATCTCTAAAGCGCTCGTCGTGAAGCGTGTCTTCGATCACCAGTGGCGCATCAAGCGCAATGGCATGGGCGCAGAAAGAGACTTCACGGCTGGTTTCACAGGTATCAAGTCCCTGGTGCGATTTAAACCATTGGCGCTCTTGATCGACTAATGAAACCAGCGCAATAGGCACATCAAACAGGTCACGGGCCAATTGCGTCATACGCTCAAAAGCCGTATCGAGAGGGGTATCGAGTACCTGTAAAGCATGCAAGGCCGCCAAACGCTGTGTTTCGTTATCAGGTGTTTCTGTGGCTTGCATGACCATTCCAAAGCTGAGAATTAATAAAACATACCATAAGGGTTTTATGCCAATGTATAACTAAATATCGGACATTAACCCGTAAGCTTTAACCAAGCCCAATCAGTTTCATTAGCCAGCGCCGGTAAGGCGGATAAAACATGTGGCTGGGTGTGCGTTTTGATTGATAAAAAACACTACGTAAATGACTAAATCGCTCAAAGCCGTGGCGGCCGTGATAGGCGCCCATGCCACTCTCTCCTACACCACCAAAAGGTAAAGATGGCACTGCGTGATGCAGCAGCGTTGTATTAAACACCAGTGCCCCAGAACGAGTGGTTTCCAGCAGCTGTTGCTGTAAACCTTTATCGTGAGTAAATGCGTAAAGCGCTAATGGGTGGGGGCGGGCATTCACAACGTTGATAGCTGCCGATATATCACTGACGCCAATCACCGGTAGGCAGCGGTTAAACGTTTCTTCACGCATCACCTGAAGGTCTTGATGGGGGTCGATAATCAGTGCAGGCGCATGTGGGCCGTGATCAACGATTCTACAGCCATGATCGTGGGCTTCTTGGAGCATGGCCTCCTGCCGCTGTTGATGAGCTGCATCAATAGGAGACGTGGCTGCGTGGTCGTCGGGTCGCTGCTGTTGAATGGCGTGGCTTAACGCCTTAACCAAGCCGCTAATATGGCGACTCTCTACCAGCACATAGTCAGGGGCAATACAGGTTTGCCCGCCGTTCATGCCTTTGCCGAAAATAATCGCTGCGGCCGCTTGATCCAGGTCGGCATCGCCCGCGACGATAGCGGGCGATTTACCGCCCAGTTCCAGCGTGGTTGGGGTTAAATTCGCCGCCGTCGCTTGGGCGACTTGCCGTCCCACCGCGGTAGAGCCAGTGAATATCAAGTGATCAAACGGTAAGCCGCTAAAACGACGCGCAACCTCCTCATCGCCCTCCACCACGTTGAACTCTTCAGGGGTAAAATATTGCGGTACTAATCGCTTCAGTAGGGCGCTGGTAGCGGGGGAGTGCTTGCTAGGTTTGAGTAACACCCTATTACCCGCTGCAAAGGCGTCAACCACCGGCATTAACGACAAACACCATGGGTAGTTCCAGGGTGATATCACGCCGACAACGCCCAGTGGCTGAGGCGCAATGCGAGCCCGTGCCGGCAGTAGCCGCCAGGGCATACTGACCGCCCAAGGGCGCATCCAGCGCCATAGATTGAGTCTTGCGTGACGAATGGCATGAAGTACCGCGCTGATCTCGGCTATGCGTATTTCCACGTCGCTGCGCTGACCAAAATCGGTTTGAATCGCACGGATAATCTCTAGTTGGTGATGCTTGGTCATGCGCGCAAGGCGGGCCAGTCGTTCACGTCGCACCGTTAGCGTCGGGTAGGGCATTTGATCGGCAGCATGACGCTGCGTTTGGAAGTCACCCGTTAGGTCGCGCTTCATGGCCTCTCCTTGTACGCCGCTATCGGCGCGAGTGATAAGCGTGGGTATCAATGTCGGAATAGATAGTCGGTATAAACGGCTGACGACAATGATTAATGTAAACGGTTAATGCAGTCAGTTAGTGTAAAGTGGTGCTGGTAATTTATATTGCGTTAGCCCCACACTCCCTGGAAGGTGCTATGCCGTTAGATCCACTGTCGCTCACTATTCTACCCACCATTGGGGCCGTCGCGGCAAGCCAGTGGGATGCACTCGTCGATAACGATCAGCCCTTTTTACGCCATGCTTTTTTACACGCACTTGAAGCCAGCGGCTCGGTCAGTGTGGCTACCGGCTGGGAGCCATGTCATCTGAGTGTATGGCAAGGCGAGCAGCTAGTCGCGGCGATGCCTATGTACCGCAAGCATCACTCCTACGGTGAGTATGTGTTTGATTGGGGCTGGGCGGAAGCGTTAGAACACGCCGGTGGTCGTTATTACCCTAAAGCGCTTAGCGCGGTGCCGTTCACACCGGTACCCGGCGTGCGCACGCTGATCGCTGAGCACGCCGATGCCACGGCAGTGCGAGCGCTTCTTGCCGAGGCATGGCGTGAACAGTGCACAAGCCAAGCCCTTTCAAGTTGGCATTTGCTGTTTGCCAATGAAGCGGATGTCACCGCTTGGCAGGCACAGTGCCCCGAGCTTATCACCCGCGAAGGCGTTCAGTTTCAGTGGCGGGATCGTGGCTTTGGCGACTTTGATGGATTCTTGGCCAGCCTGACCTCAAAGCGACGCAAAATGATCAAGCGCGAGCGGCGCTTGGTTGCTGAGCAAGGTTTAACGGTATCGCGCCTGGAAGGCGAAGCGATTACCCCCGCCGATATGGCGCATTTCTATCGCTGCTATGCGATTACCTACCATGAGCGTGGCCGTCCGCCTTATTTAAACCATGATTTTTTTGAACAACTACGCCAAACCATGCCGGACGCGCTAGTGCTGGTACAGGCCCATAGTGAAGGCCGCCCGGTAGCCGCAGCGCTCTATTTTCGTGGCAGTAGCACATTATATGGCCGCTATTGGGGAAGCGAGGTCGTCGCTGACTGTCTCCACTTTGAGGCTTGCTACTACCAGGGGATTGAGTACTGTTTGCAGCATGGCTTAACGCTGTTTGATCCAGGCACCCAGGGTGAGCACAAGCTGGTGCGTGGCTTTGCCCCTCAACGAGTGCGCTCGCTGCACTATATTCGCCATCCGGGGCTTGCTGCCGGTGTCGCTCAGTTTTGCCAGGAAGAGGGCGAGCATGTCAGCGCCTATCGCGAAGCGGCCCATCAAGCGCTGCCATTTAAGCAGTGATTTTAACGATCATTTACGCCGTCATTTAAGTCGACATTAAAACCGATATTAAAACTGCTATTAAAACCGACATTAAAGTAAGGCGCGGCTCGCTGGTGTTGCCCCTTAATGGCATAATGCGCGCCGATAAGCGCTCTTTAGCGGATCAGCGCAGAGGTTGATTCAGCCAGTGCTTTTAATAAACCCAGCCATATACCAAGGGAGAGCAATGATGCGCAAATGGCTAGTGATAACATTGCTCGCGGTGGTGGCACTGCTTCAATACGAATTGTGGCTAGGTAACGGCGGCTGGAGCGATTTACAGCGTGTGGAGCAACGTGTGGCGGTGCAAGAAGCGGCCAATGTGCCCATGCGCGAGCGCAATGCGCGGCTGGCGGCCGAAGTGACGGATTTAAAAAACGGTTTAGACGCCATAGAGGAACGGGCGCGTAGCGATATGGGCATGGTGCGTACCGATGAACAATTTTTCTGGGTGCCTGGTGTGGCAATTGAGAATGAGCTGATCGGTATTAATGCGGGTCTGGTCGCTCCCCAGGAGCCGGCACAGTGAGCCAAACCTGGCTAATCGTTCCTGCGGCGGGCCAAGGTCGCCGCATGGGGGCAGACAAGCCTAAACAGTATTTAACCTTGGCCGATGAACAGCCGGTGTTGGCGCATACCTTGGCTCGGCTGCATCACGCCTTTCCCCACGCCCGCTTGGTACTCTGTTTAGATGCTGATGACCGCTGGTTTTCACCGGGCTGGGTACCTTTTGCGGACTGGCAGCGAGTGCCAGGTGGCAACGAGCGAATGGACAGCGTGTTAAATGCGCTGCACGCCATGGCGGCTGAGGGTGATGATGTAGTGATGGTGCATGATGTGGCGCGTCCCTGTATTACTGTGAACGACCTGCAGGCGCTCTATCAAGCCGCGTCGACACACCCCGCTGGCGCGCTCTTGGCGATGCCGGTAGCCGATACCATGAAGCGTGCCGATAACCAGCGCCTGAGTTCGCGAACCGAACCTCGGGATGGCTTATGGCATGCGCTAACGCCCCAAGGTTTTCGTTACGCGCTACTGCGGCGTGCGCTGGAAACCGCCCGCCAGCAGCAAACACTGGTAACCGATGAAGCCTCGGCAGTCGAAGCCCTGGGCGAATGGCCGCAATTAGTAAGCGGGCGGCGCGATAACCTGAAAATTACCCACCCAGACGACTTAGCGCTGGCAGCTGCGATTATGGCGGCGCAAGCCGCTAACCTGCCTGACAGGCTTTAATCATTAGGAGCTTAGTAATGCGTATTGGCCACGGATTCGATGTCCACCGTTTCGGCCCCGGTGATCACCTGATGATCGGTGGCGTTAAGCTGCCGTTTGACCATGGCTTCGTGGCGCACTCCGATGGCGATGTGCTGCTGCACGCTGTGAGCGATGCGCTGTTAGGTGCCTGTGCGCTGGGCGATATTGGCCGCCATTTTCCCGATACCGACCCAACGTGGGCGGGGGCTGATAGCCGCGAACTGTTGCGCCATGTGGTCACACTTGTTCAGGGCCAGGGCTATGGCGTGGTCAATCTGGACGCCACGCTAATGGCGCAAGCGCCTAAAATGGCGCCGCATATCGAGGCAATGCGGGAAGTTATTGCCGCCGACCTAGGTGTCGCGCTTGGTCAAGTCAATGTTAAAGCCACCACTACTGAACGATTAGGTTTCACCGGGCGCGGTGAAGGCATCGCCGCGGAGGCAGTGGTGCTACTAGACCGTGCAGAGGCGCTTAATGATTAATATGCCTGTCTGGCAGTGCAGCTTAGACCCTCTGTTTGGCCCGCCTAAAGCCGGTCAGTATCGTGCTCAGCCGGAAGATTTCTGGGTTGACGAGCAGCTTGATTTTACTCCCGAGGCGCACGGGGAACACCTGTGGTTGCGAGTTGAAAAACGCAACCAATCCACGTTAGAGGTGGTTAAGTTATTAAGTCGGCTTTGTGACGTAACGCCCCGTGATATTGGTTACTCCGGGATGAAGGATCGTATTGCCGTGACCCGCCAGTGGCTGAGCGTGCATCTGCCAGGGCGCGATGCGCCGCCTGACTTAGAGCAATCGCTTAATGCCCAGGGCATCACGGTGGTTGAGCAGGCGCGCCACCCGCGTAAGCTTAAGCGCGGGGTTCACCGTACTAATCGGTTTGTCTTACGCCTGAGCGGTGAGGCCATAGCAAGCGACGATTTTATCAGCCGCTGGGAAGCGCTTTGTCAGACTGGTGTGCCCAACTATTTCGGCCCCCAGCGCTTTGGTCACGAAGGGCATAATCTTCAGCGCGCAGAAGCACTACTTAACAGAGGTTGGCGTAAACGGGACGACCGTCAAGGTATGATGCTTTCTACCGCGCGCAGCTTTTTGTTTAACGAACTGCTCAGCACTCGCATTGCGGATGGCACTTGGACGCAACCCTTGGCGGGCGACACCTTAATGTTGGATGGCACTCAAAGCGTGTTTCATATTGACGCCACCGATGCGACGCTTCAGTCCCGCGCCATGGCGCTGGATGTGCATCCAACGGGGGTGCTCTGGGGCGTTGGCGAAGCCGGTCAGGGTGACGCTGCTAGCTATGAAACGTATTTGCAGCAGCAGTATCCCGGCTTGTGTAGTGGTTTGGAGCGCAGCGGGGTTAAGCAGGCACGCCGTGCGCTGCGGATGCGGCTGCTGGAACCACAGCTTACTTGGGAAGCTGACGCCGTACGGCTTTCTTTTTCGTTGCCTCGCGGTAGCTTTGCTACCGCTGTGCTTGGTGAGCTGATAGAGATGGGTGGATAGCGGTGGGCGGCGTCACGTCAGTCGTCAGAATAGCTATAAGACGTTAAAAAGTTTGCTAAAAGTGATGGATAGGAGTTGTTACCTTTCGCGTTTATGCTGTGTGCTCATGACGCTGGCGCTAATGACTCTTGTACATATAAAAAGGGAGAGCCACTATGCGGCGACTACTGCTTTCAAATGATGACGGTGTTTACGCGCCTGGGTTGCGTGCGCTACACGATGCGCTGCTGTCGCACGCCAATATGCGCGTGGTGGCGCCTGATCGAGACCGCAGCGGTGCCAGTAATTCGCTTACCTTGTCACGGCCGCTCTCATTAACGGCGCTTGATAACGGCTTTTATAGCGTTGATGGTACCCCTGCCGACTGCGTCTATTTAGGCGTTCACGGTGTATGGGATGAAAAGCCTGATTTAGTGATCTCAGGGATTAACCACGGCAGTAACCTGGGCGACGATGTGCTCTATTCCGGCACCGTTGCGGCGGCGATGGAAGGGCGCAACCTAGGCATGACCGCGATTGCCATGTCACTATGCGGCGAGCGCCACTTCGCTACCGCCGGAAGAGTGGCTGCCACGTTGATTGGCGCTGCGGATCAACTCTCGCTACCGCCGCGTACGCTGCTTAACGTCAATGTCCCTGATGTACCCTGGGAAGAGATTAAAGGCGTTAAAGTTACCCGCCTGGGGTACCGCGGGCCAGCTGAAAAACCGTTGCCGGTAAAAGACCCGCGAGGGCGTACCCGCTATTGGATTGCGCCGGTAGCAGCCAATGCCGATGATGGTGAAGATACCGATTTTGCCGCTGTTGAAGCGGGCTTTGTATCGATTACACCGTTACAAACAGACCTGACGCGCCACCCCGCGCTTAACGATGTGCAGGATTGGTTGGATGTTTTTGCCTGATATCTCCCCTGCTGAGCTGCGCGGTCGCGGCATGACCTCCCAGCGTACCCGCGACCGAATGGTCGAGCGCCTCATGCAGCAAGGCATCAACGATGCTCGCGTGCTGAAGGTCATGGCCAGTGAACCGCGTCATTTGTTTGTGGATGAGGCGCTGGCGCATCGCGCCTATGAAGATACCGCCTTACCGATTGGCTTTGGCCAAACGTTATCGCAGCCGTTCATTGTGGCGCGGATGACCGAGCTTGTGCTGCGCGCCGGGCCACGCCGGGTATTGGAACTGGGCACCGGGTCTGGCTATCAAACGTTAATATTGTCGCGCTTGGTAGAAGAGCTCTACTCCATTGAGCGCATTGGTGCGTTGCACGAGCGTGCGGCCGAGCGGTTACGGCGGCTTACGGCCCCCGCCACGCTAGCAGTGGCGGATGGAGGCTATGGTTGGCCTGAAGTGGCACCGTTTGATGTTATTTTGCTAACCGCCTGCGCTCATACACTGCCCACATCGCTACTAGAACAATTGAGTAACGACGGGGTGCTGATCGCCCCCTTGGAAGATCCCGATGGCAGCCAGTGGCTTACTCAGGTAAAGCGCATCGGCAGTGCCTTTGAAAAACGGCGGCTTGAGCCCGTACGTTTTGTACCTTTACTGCAAGGAGTAGTGGATTGAAGCGGCAACCCTTGGGAATATTTTTACGTGGCGCAGGGATGGGCGCCGCCGATGCGGTACCCGGTGTGTCGGGAGGTACGATTGCGTTTATTAGCGGTATTTATGAAGAGCTGATTAACACCATCAAGCAATTTGGCCCAAGTGCGATTGGTGTATGGCGTCAAGGTGGTTGGAAAGCCCTGAGTCTCCATCTGAATCTAGCCTTTCTGGTGCCGCTATTGGCGGGTGTTGCGGTTAGCCTATTTAGCGTTGCGCATTTAGCACTATGGTTGATGGAAGCGCATCCACTGCTGTTGGACGGGTTCTTTTTTGGCCTTGTGGCGGCCTCCGCACTGGTGGTCGGGCAGGCGAGTAGCGGCTGGAAACTCTGGTATCTGCTGCCGTTGTTGGTGGGGTTAGTGCTAGCCCAAGCGTTGCCAGGCATGATGCCGCTGGTGCTGCTGCTGGGCAACGAGGCGTTGGTAGTGATGGTGGCAGGATGCATTGCCATCAGCGCCATGCTACTGCCAGGGGTATCAGGCAGCTTTCTATTGCTGACAATGGGGCTCTACGGCACCATCATGGGGGCAATTCGCAGCTTTGATCTGGGCATTATTATTCTGTTTGGAATGGGCTGCGTGGTGGGTTTAGCGTTGTTTTCACGCTTGTTGTCCTGGCTGCTACGACGCCACCACACCTCGACCATGCAACTGCTGCTGGGGTTTATTGTCGGTTCGTTACCGGTTCTCTGGCCATGGCGTGAACTGTTACGCTATCAAATAGGGCCAGAAGGGCAAATGATCCCTTTGGAGCATCGTTATTTGTTGCCCGCTGACTATGCCGTATTGACCGGTGCCTCGGCACAAGTAGCTGGCGTTGTCGCGCTAATGGCCTTGGGGGCACTGATTGTTGTGTTACTCAACCGGCACGCGGATCGTCGGCCCATCGATACCAAGCTTGGCGCTGAAAAGGAGTAAGGTTTATATGCGTAAAGGTTATAGTCTTAAAGTACTGATGATGTCGGCGCTGGCATTAGCAATTGCTGGCTGTGCCAGCCAACAAGTTGGAAGCCCCCAAGTGCGTGATTTAAGCCAAGCACGCCAAGCGGTGGAAAACTCACCCCAGTACACTGTTAAAGCAGGCGACACGCTGTATGGCATCGCATGGCAGCACAATTTGGATTATCGCCAGTTGGCGGCAATGAACAATATTGACGCGCCGTACCAAATTCGGCCAGGGCAAACCATCGCTCTGCGCGAAGGTGCCTCAACGTCATCAGCCGCCAGTAGCCAGCCAACTGCTAATAACACCAGTGGTGGTGGCGCCGTGGCGACCGGGCTGAACCCGCAAGCAGCTTCTGTAGCAAGTGATGACCAGGAACTCGACTGGCTTTTGCCCGACGAATCCGCGATCCAACGTAACCAGCGCCTAACCGCTGAACGCGATGCCGTAGAGGCTGCGGAACAAGTGGCTGATTCTTCGCCTAGCAGTAATACCTCTGCCTCCACGCCTGAGCCTGAAGTGGTCGCAGCTGCCGACCCTGAGCCTGCCGCTCAGCCTGAACCTGAGCCAGCGTCAGAACCTGAACCGCAGCCAGTATCAGAACCCGAGCCTGCAGCTGCCCCTGCTACACAAAGTACCAGCGTTGATCGCTCTTCGCGTACCTATACGCCCGCTGAAACGATTAATTGGCAGTGGCCGACCGATGGCAACGTCGTTGGGGAATTTGGACAAGGCGATAGCATCACTGCCGGGATTGATATCACCGGTGAAAAGGGGCAACCTGTTAAAGCGGCTGGCCCTGGTATTGTGGTTTATGCGGGCAGCGGCGTCAGGGGTTATGGCAACCTCATCCTTCTCAAGCACAACGACCAATTCCTGAGTGCGTATGCGCATAACGACAGCTTGCGGGTCAGTGAAAATGACGTGGTAGAAGCTGGTGAAGTGATTGCGACGATGGGGGATAGCGATGCAGAAAATGTCCGATTGCACTTCGAGGTTCGCCGTGACGGCCAGCCTCAAGATCCCATGGACTTCCTGCCTTCCCGCTAATGCACTCAACGGTAGCGTGGGAGGCCAGCGTTTAACTTGAAAGTTGCCCGAATCGCTGTATTCGAGCGTCATATAACAATTGTCACATAATAATATGGTGTGCGCCTTAGAGCGCACCCCTTTGACTTTCTAAATGGCGGGTAGGCGAAACACGGGGGTAAGGCCATGAGTATGTTGGAGAAAGATCTACAGGAGGTTGACCTGGAGGCTGCTGAGGAGGCACTTGATAATACCGATGATGACATTGCGGTAGAAGAAGATGCTTTTGAAAAAGCGCTAGGGCGTGAGGATCGACAATCGACCCAAAGCTTGGATGCAACGCAAATCTACCTCAACGAAATCGGCTTTTCGCCACTATTAACGCCAGAAGAGGAAGTATATTACGGCCGCTTAGCGCGTAAGGGCGACCCGCTGGGGCGCTCACGGATGATTGAGTCCAATTTACGGCTAGTGGTAAAGATTGCCCGCCGCTACCTTAACCGCGGCTTAACGCTGCTGGATTTGATCGAAGAAGGTAATTTGGGCTTGATCCGCGCCGTTGAAAAGTTTGATCCCGAACGGGGGTTTCGTTTTTCAACGTATGCCACTTGGTGGATTCGACAAACCATTGAGCGTGCGTTGATGAATCAAACGCGGACGATCCGTTTGCCGATTCATGTGGTCAAAGAGCTCAATATCTACCTGCGCGCGGCGCGCGAATTGACCCAGAAGTTTGACCATGAGGCCACTGCTGAAGAGATCGCCGAGCACCTGGACAAGCCGGTCGAGGTGGTCAAAAAGATGCTCGGCCTCAATGAGCGCGTATCGTCAGTCGACTACCCGATGGGCGGTGAGAGCGATAAGCCGCTGATCGATACGTTGACCGACGATGAGGTGCAGGGGCCTGAAGCGCGTCTTGTGGATGGCGATGTCAAAGAGCACGTTGATCTTTGGCTTGATGAACTGAGCGAAAAACAGCGTGAAGTTGTCGTGCGCCGCTTTGGCTTACGGGGTCACGAATCCGCCACTCTTGAAGAAGTCGGTGCCGAAATTGGTTTGACCCGTGAGCGGGTACGTCAGATTCAAGTCGAAGCGCTGAAAAAGCTGCGTCGTTCGCTGGAAAAACAGGGTCTCTCGTTAGAAGCTTTGTTTGAAACTTAAGTGTTTGAAGCGCAACAAAGGTGATTATTAAACGCGCCTTCCCTCTAAGCCGAGCAAGTACCTATAGGTGCTTGCTCGGTTTTTTATCGCTGACATTTTTTGTTAATAAGCATTTATTGCTGAATCAAGTAAGTGAGAAAACCTATGCGCCCCCTTGTGGCCGATATTGATCTGGACGCGCTGCGTCACAACTATCAATTGGCGTGCCGCTGTGCGCCACAAAGCCGCTCAGTGGCCGTTATCAAAGCTGATGCTTACGGCCATGGCGCGCTAGCGTGCGCTCAGGCGCTGGAGGCCCATGCTCCTGCGTTTGCCGTCGCCTGTATCGAAGAGGCTCTCGCGTTGCGTCAAGGTGGCATTACGACACCTATCGTGCTGCTTGAAGGCATCTTCAGTGCTGATGAGCTGGCGCTGGTGGACACCCACGGTTTCTGGATCGCGGTGCATAGCCAGTGGCAGGTTGATGCACTGTTGGCGGCCACGCCACGCCAGCCCATCCCGGTATGGTTAAAAGTCGACTCCGGCATGCACCGCCTAGGCTTCGCCATTGAAGAGGCCGCTGCTATCTGGCGCCAGCTTCTTGCTGCGCCGAGTGTGGCTTCGCTGCACCTGATGAGCCATTTTGCCACTGCCGATGCTCAGGATAGCCGTTATTTCAATCAGCAAATGGCACGGCTCCAGGGGCTGGCCAGTGAACTAGAGGCGCCGCTATGCCTGGCTAACTCACCTGCGACCCTGGCGTGGCCGGTGGCGCATGGTGACTGGAACCGGCCAGGCGTCATGCTCTACGGCAGCGACCCCTTAGAAGTCGCCAATGACATCACCCGGCAACTGAAGCCAGTGATGACCCTGCGCTCTGAAGTTATCGCCCTGCGAGAGCTAGAAGCGGGCGAGCCCGTGGGCTACAGCGGGCGTTGGCGTGCGCAGCGGCGTTCACACATTGCCGTGGTTGCCTGCGGCTATGGTGACGGCTATGACCGCCATGCCCGCGATGGTACGCCAGTGCTGGTAAACGGCCAACGCTGCGCGATTGCCGGTAAAGTCTCTATGGATATGCTCACGGTGGATGTAACAGACGTGCCCGATGCCGCCATTGGCAGCGAAGTCGTATTATGGGGTAGCGCCAGCAACGGCGAGGTACTGCCGGTGGATGAAGTGGCCCGTTACTGCGATACGATCAGCTATACCCTGCTGACAGGGGTACTGCCCCGGGCACCTCGGCGTTATCATGGGCGTTCTGATTAAACGGTTGTTTTTTATGTCAAAATCACGTTATCCACGTTCGTTTGCCCACCCGCGTTACTGGCCCACTTGGCTCGGGATTGGTGCCATGTATGTTGCCGCCTGGCTGCCCTGGCGGTTAAAAATGAGTATTGGCAAAGGGCTTGGGTTGCTCGCATGGCGCTTTGCCAAGCGGCGGCGGCGCATTACCGACACCAATATAGCGCTGTGCTTTCCCGAAAAGAGCGCCGAACAACAGCGGCAACTCGTCAAAGAGTCATTCATCGCTAATGGCATTGGTCTCATCGAAACCGCGACGGGCTGGTGTCGTAATGGTGAAGGCTTGCGCCATCGGGTTGCTTATATTGGCGAAGAGCACATGGCCCGCGCTCAGGCGCGCGGCAAAGGGGTGATCATTATCGGTGTTCACTTCTCGTCGCTCGATTTAGGCGGTGCTATCCATGCGCTATTTTTCTCTGCTGACGCGGTCTATCGCCCGCATAATAACCCGCTGTTTGAGCGTTTTATGACCCGCGCTAGAAAGCGTAATTTTGGTGTTGCGATTGACCGTTACGACCTGCGTGGAGCGGTACGGCAGCTTAAGGCAGGCCGGATGGTGTGGTACTCGCCAGATCAGGATTTTGGCCGCGATGTGAGTGTGTTTGCACCGTTGTTTGGTCAGCAGGCGGCGACGATTCGCTTAACGGCCAAGCTTGCGCGTATGACTGGCGCGTCGGTGGTGCCGATGATGTTTCACCGCAACCCCGATAATGCGACGTACACCATCGAAAGCCTGCCAGCGTTAGAAGGGTTTCCGAGCAATGACGAGGTTGCCGATGCGACCAAGGTCAATCAATTTATTGAGCAGGCCATTCGCAAGCACCCAGAGCAATATTTGTGGCTGCATAGACGCTTTAAAACCCGCCCCGAAGGCGAGCCCAGCGTTTATTGATCCCATATAAGCGCCACAAAAAAAGCCAGCGTTAGCTGGCTTTTGGCATTCAGATGCGTCGCTTAATCCAAGTTGCGGGAGTAGAAAATCTCTAGCATCTCTTTACGCAAACGGCTCTCAATGTCACGCGCTTCTTCAAAGGTAATATCGCGCCGGGACGTACCGAACAGATAATTTTCCAGCTCGAAATCTTTGAGCAGCATCTTGGTATGGAACATGTTTTCCTGATACACGTTTACATCCATCATCTGATACGCATGCTTGGTATCGTCAGCAAGGTAGTCTTGGATGGAGGTAATGCCATGATCGATAAACAGCTTCTTGCCGTCTACGTCACGGGTAAAGCCGCGTACCCGATAATCCATGGTGACGATGTCGGAGTCGAAGCTGTGGATCAGGTAGTTCAGCGCTTTAAGCGGGCTGATATGACCACAGGTCGAGACATCGATATCGAGACGGAAGGTGCTGATGCCGTTGTCAGGGTGCGACTCAGGGTAGCTGTGCACCGTAACGTGACTCTTATCTAAATGCCCAACCACCGTTTCTGGCAGTGGGCCGGGGCCCGGCTTAATCTGCTCAGGCGCGGCGTCATCCAACTCATGCTCGGCAATCAGAATCGTCACGCTGGCGCCGTGGGGCTCATAGTCCTGGCGGGCGATATTCAGCACATGAGCGCCGATAATGTTGGTGACGTCTTTCAGAATCTGCGTCAAACGTTCGGCGTTGTAGAGCTCATCAATATAGTCGATATAAGCCGCACGCTGCTCTTCGGTTTTGGCGTAACAAATGTCGTAAATGTTGAAGCTCAAAGAGCTTGTCAGGTTGTTAAACCCGTGGAGTCGGAGATTATCTGTCATATCCGAGCCTCCTTATGGCAGGTGAAGACACCCCGACGAGCCAGCGCCGGAACCGATAAGACGTTGCCACCATTGCTGTGGTGTAACCCCACCCGATAAAGCAGGGCGGTGACAGCACAGGTGAAGGTAAAACAAGCGGGCGTATTATGCCCGTCAAGGCGATTGCTTGCATCCGACTGAACTACTTTTTTTGCCGCCGCGGTTGGGCAAGCGGCGGCGCTAGTCGAGGGAGCCAAGCGCTGCCCGTGCAAACAGCCGCTCAAGCCTCGATAATCTCAAAAGAGTGAGTGATCTCTACGCCGCCATTAACCAGCATGATCGACGCGCTGCAGTACTTTTCAGCAGAGAGTTCAACGGCGCGCTGAACCTGCTTCTCTTTCAATGCATGCCCAGTCACTACGAAATGAACGTGGATCTTGGTAAAGACGGCGGGCACTTCATCAGCGCGTTCAGCGTCAAGTTCAGCGACGCAGTCGGTGACATTGGCACGCGCTTTATCGAGAATGTTCAAGATGTCAAAAGCGGTGCAACTGCCCATGCCCATCAATAGCATTTCCATGGGGCGGGGCCCTGTATTGCGGCCACCGTGGTCGGGCGGACCGTCGATGACAACGCTGTGCCCGCTACCTGATTCCGCCACAAATTGACGGCCTTCTGTCCATTTTACCCGTGCTTTCACGCGGCTCTCCTCATCTAGGCGACGAAAGGTAAGTCGCGCAGCATAACATTTCTTGGCCTGCGCGCCTCTTCTCAGGGGCTCTTCTCAACGCCCCTGTTTTTCATCACCGGCATTATTAATCATGGTCAGTGTAGGGCATCTCCCAACCGCCTTCGCAAATGGCTTGCTTATCCGCCACTTCCGGATTGTAAAGATAGACCCAGGCACGACCAAAACGGGTGGCTATTTGCTGGCGGTCATACTCGCCCTGCGCAGGGGCGTTGATACGGTAGTCCTCCAACTGGTCTAGCTGGGCCAGTTGGCCAATGTTAACCTCATAAACCTCTATGCTAACGCCTTTGGACGGTTGCCACTTAGCACCGGGGTAGGAGCCGATATCGTAGAGCGTGAGGGCGCGGGTGGTGTCGCTCCCCAGTCGCCTGGCGCCGTTTAACCAGTGGGCGTTGTTGAACCCCTGCTTCAGCGTGCCATAGACCGCTACGAGGGGCGTATCAGCGATTGCCACACGTAAATAGTCTGGATGCATCGACTAGTCCTTCCCGCGCTGTCGTGGGAATTGAAGCTGGCTTTCCAACGCCGCTAGCCGTTCAGGCGTGCCCACATCGACCCACTGCCCTGTGTAATGCTCACCGCTCACCCGTTGGTTATCAATGGCGGCCCTAAGCAGTGGCGCTAATGCAAAGGCACCCTGAGGCTGCCCAGCTAACAACGCTGGGTGAATCACACTAATGCCCGCATAGGTTAACCGCTCATTGCTGGTTTGATTAACGCGTTCTCCCGCTAGCCCAAAATCGCCGTCGGGGTGGTGAGAAGGATTATCTACCAGTACCAAATGCGCTAAATCATCGCCTTGCAGCGCTTGTACGTTGGGCAACGCTTCGCACCAAACATCGCCGTTGATGAGTAGAAAGGGCGCTTCTCCCAGCAACGGTAGGGCTTGCTGAATACCGCCACCGGTTTCCAAAGGCTCTGTTTCCCGGCTCCAATGGATACGCAGCCCAAAGGCATCGCCATTACCTAGGGCATCAATAATCTGCTCGGCACGGTAGCTGACATTAATGACGACTTCATGAATACCTGCTTCGTGAAGACGCGTCAGATGATGCACGATGAGCGGCTTACCCGCGACGGGTAGCAGGGGCTTGGGGCAGTGGTCCGTGAGCGGTCGCATCCGCTTGCCGAGCCCTGCGGCTAGGATCATTGCTTTCATTGCGCCATTTCCGCTAGTCGTTTCATGAGGGCGGGGCGAAAGGTGAGCGTGACCCACTCAGTGAAATCAGTCTGCTCGGTCAGGAACGAAAGACTATCCTCCAGATGATCCAAAAAGTGCGGCAAGCGCTCAAGATAGCCACTTTTTTGATCGCGTAGCGTTAAACGGCAAAATATGCCCAGCACTTTCAGCGAGCGCTGAGCGGCCATGGCATGGCACTGGATTAGGAAGGTGGCAAAATCGACCCGGCCGGGAAGACGACCATCACGGCGGGCCTGCTGATAAAATGCGCTGACGAAGTCGCTAAACTCCTCATCGCTAAAGCGGCAGTAGCGCCCCCGCAACAATGAGATAAGGTCGTAGCTTAGCGGGCCTGCCACCGCGTCCTGAAAGTCGATCATGAATAAACGCTGGTCGTGTACCATCAGGTTCATAGCATCGAAATCGCGGTGCACACTGACCACCGGCTGAGCCAGCGCTTGCTGAATAAGCTGCTCGCGCAGGGGTTGCCAGCTTTCGGGTGGCGATAGCTTCAGCCAAGCACCCAGGCACCATTCGGGAAACAGATCGAGCTCTCGACCAAGCAGCGCCCTATCATAAGCGGGCAATGATTCGGGGCTGGCGCGGTTTTGCAGCTCGGCGATGAGCGTTAGGGCCTGCGCATGATACATCTGTGTGGTAGCGTCGTCGGTAAACAAGTTTTGTAGCGGTGTGTTGCCCAGGTCATCAAGCAGCAGGAAGCCGTCCGCCAAGTTGGCGGCATGCACCTTGGGCACCGCCAAGCCTGCGCTGTGCCAGCGTTGGGCGATGGCGACAAAAGGGTGTGAGTCCTCCTGTTCAGGCGGGGCATCCATTACTACCTGGGTGGAGCCGCCGGGTAATGTGAGGCGAAAATAACGCCGGAAACTTGCATCGCCCACGGCGGATGAAAGCGTAATATCGGCCTTGGAAAGGCCGTTTTGTTGGGCAGCCCACGTGGTGAGGGCGTTAATCCGATAAGAGGACATGCAAGCTCCTTGCTGGTCGGGCATCATGCGGGCTGTATAATACCGATTCTGGATGCCAAGGATAACGAACATGGGCAAGCGATTTTCGCGCACGTTGCCAGTTGCGCATACGCTGATGGGCAGTTTGCTTGCTGGCGCCTCGTTTACGGCGGTGGCTCAAGGTCAAGACATGCCCGCGGAAGCGTTAGACTGGCAAGCCTGGGGGGAAGAAGAGGCGGCCAATCAATTGTGCCGGGGGCGCTACGTGATGCCCAGCTACCGCTTACCCGCGGAAGAGAACCCGGAAACCCTCTCGCTTGAGGCCAGCGACGTTGATTACGCCGCCAATGGCGAGGCGCTGTTGCGCGGTGATGTGGTGCTGCGCCGCGGCAATGAGGAAGTGGAAGCGGAGCGCGTCTTTTTACCCGCCGACCGTGAGCAGGTCGATGCTGAAGGCAATATCGCCATACGTGACGGACGTGCATTGGTGCGCGGCGAGCAGGCGATGCTCAGGCTAAATGAAGACCGTGCGACGTTGGGTAATAGCCATTATGTGCTTTACGACCAACACCTGCGCGGTCAGGCCGCTCAGTTAGAGCAAACCGGGGAAAGCGAGTACCGCTTGCAGGACGCCAGCTTCACGACCTGTGACCCAGGCGCCAATAGCTGGAAACTGGTCAGCAGTGATATTCGATTATACCAAGCAGAAGGCTTTGGCACCGCGCGTCACGCCCGACTGCATGTTAAAGATGTCCCGGTATTTTACTGGCCTTGGCTGCGCTTTCCTATTGATGATCGTCGGCATACTGGGCTACTTTCCCCGTCGATAGGCTTTTCATCAGATGGTTTTGATTACACCCAGCCCTTTTATTGGAATATCGCCGCTAACCACGATGCGACCATCACGCCACGCTGGATGAGCGATCACGGATTGCTGATGAACGGTGAGTACCGCTATCTGTTTGAAGAGAGCGCAGGCATCGTTGAAGGCGGCTATTTAAATAGCGATAACGGTGGCTCCGGCGGCGGAGAAAATCGCTTTGAGGGCGATGATCGCTGGTACGTGGATGCGCGCCACGCCGGACGGGTTAACGAGCGCAGTAATTACCAACTGCGCTATGGGGCTGCTAGTGACGGGCGTTATTTCGATGACTTTGGCGGTGAGTTCGGGGAGAGTGATCGCGCCAGCATGAAGCGATTAGCCCAGGTTGATTACCGCGGCCAGCGCTGGCAGCTAGATGCCCGCGCCCAGGGATTCCAACGCTTGGAAGATCCGCTCAGCGATAGCGATAAGCCTTTTTATCAATTGCCGAGCCTGAGCGCCAACGCGAACTGGCAGTTCGACAACGGGCTCTATACCCAGTGGCGCTCTAACGCGACCTATTTTTGGCGCGATGTGGATGAGCGTCGTGTGCCGGAGCGTGAGGCGGCCACCGGTAGCCGGTTGCACCTCACGCCAGTTGTTGGATGGCGCTTTGAGCGACCTTGGGGCTATTTAGAGCCGCGTACTGAACTGTGGAACACCGCCTATGAGTTGGATTATGGCGAGCGTGAAACGGAGCGGGGCGACTCGCCCAGCCGCAGCATTGCGTTGACCTCGGTCGATAGTGGCTTGGTCTTTGAGCGCGAGCTGGCCCTTGGCGGGCGCGACTATCGCCAAACCTTGGAGCCGCGTCTGAATTACGCCTACGTGCCGCGTACCGATCAAACTGAGCTGCCGGACTTTGACAGCCGCGAACGTGCGTTTTCCTGGGATCAGCTCTGGTCCGCCCAGCGCTTTTCCGGCGCTGACCGCGTGGGTGATCTCAACCGGATCTCTTATGGCGTGCAGTCGCGCCTGCTTGAGGATGCGTCCGGTCGTGATCGGCTCTCGTTTGGGGTCGGGCAGAGTGTTTACTTTGATGATCGCCGAATCGATAGCGAAGGCGATGCGGATACGCTGCCGGATCGCCCAGAAGAAAACCCCAACGTTAATCCAGAAAGCTACTATCAGGCCACCCGGGATCGCTCACCACTGGTGACCCGCCTTGATTGGCAAATTAATGATCGCTGGAGCAGTGGCTACGAATGGCTCTACGATGATCACCGTGATCGCACCGAGCGCTCAAGCGTTGATGTACGTTATCGCCATCCCGAAGGGCACGTAGTGAACCTTGGCTATCGTTGGGAGATCGAAGGGTTCGACCCGGGTGTGTTGCAGGGCGATGATGGCTTCCGCAACTATAACCGTGAAGAGTGGGATCTGTCGTTTGCCTGGAAAGCCAGCACTAGCATTGATTTGATCGGTCGCTACCTTCACGATCAAACCAATGACCGCTCGCTTGAGCAGCTAGCCGGTGTGCAGTGGAACAACTGCTGTTATGGCCTGCAGCTTGTCTGGCGTGAATGGGTCGATGACGATGATACTGCCCGCGTTGATGATGACTTTAATGATCGCGGGCTATTTTTGCGCTTCGTGTTCCGTGGCTTAGGTGGCGTTGGCCAGAATGCGGACAGCTATTTTGAACAGACCATTCCTGGCTATCGTCCGACCGCCCTGTAAATGACTTCCATAGAATGGCTAATGAAAGAGACGTTTGTAATGAAAATGAGAAAGCCCTTGCTAGGCCGAATGAAACAGCTCTCTGCGGGTAGCCTACTCGCCCTCTGTGTTGGTGCTGGCCTTGCGTTGGCCCCGCTGACGCTCCAGGCGCAGAAATTCCAGTCCACTCAGCGTCAGGCATTGGATAGTGTCGTGGCCGTGGTCAATAATGATGTGATCATGCGCAGCGAATTGGATGATCGTATGGCGCAAATTGAGCAGCAGGCCCAGACGCAGGGCGGTAATCTTCCTTCTCGTTCCCAGCTTGAGCGACAGGTGCTTGAGCGCATGGTGTTGGAAGAGATTCAGCTACAGATGGCGGAAGATGCCAGTCTGACTATTGATGATACTGAGCTAAACGGTCAGGTGCGCTCGATTGCCGAATCCAACGGCATGACGCTAGACGAGTTTGCTGATGCCGTGGAAGCTGACGGCATGACGCTGGCGAGCGTGCGCGAAGATATTCGCCGCGAAATGTTGATGCGTCAGGTGCAGCAGCGCCAAATCAGTAATCGTGTGACGGTTAGTGATCGTGACGTTGAGCGTTTTCTAGACCAGCAGCAGGGGCAGGCTGGCGAGCAGAACTTCATTGAAGAGACGCGTGCCCGCCACGTATTAATCGAGCTGACGCCTAATAGGGATGAAAATCAGGCGCGTGCCCGAGCCGAAGAAGTGCGTCAGCGCTTGTCTCAGGGTGATGATTTTGCCTCTGTAGCGCGCGAGTATAGCGATGACAGCGGCACTGCACTCAACGGGGGGGAGCTTGGCTGGGTGCGCCCAGGGCAAACCGTTCCTGCGTTTGAGGAAGCAATGCGTGGCCTAGGCGTTAACCAGATATCCCAGCCGGTGCGCTCTCAGTTTGGCTACCACGTGATTGAGGTGGAAGAGCGTCGTCGTCAGAACGTTACCCAAGAGAGCCAGCGCGAGCAGGTGCGCCAAGCAATCTTCCAACGCCGTGCCAATGAAGAGCTTGAAACCTGGCAGCAGGAGATTCGCTCACAGGCTTTTGTTGATATTCGTCTCTAATGGTAGCTGGTACTTCAAGGGTTGATAGCGCGCTGCCGGTGGTCGTCACCACTGGCGAGCCAGCGGGCATAGGCCCTGAACTAACACTAATGCTGGCAGCCCGGGGGCTTCTGCCTCCGAATACTGTGGCCATTGGCGATCCGCAAATGCTGCGCCAGCGTGCAATTGCGCTGGGGCTGGATGTTACGGTGGTCGAGTGTTCGGTGGGTGAGTGCCCAGGTGGCGACAATGCCTTACCTGTTTGGTCCGTCGCTCTTAATGCCCCTACCTCGCCAGGTGTGCTTAATCCAGCTAACGCCGATTACGTACTTGCCATCCTGGCAATGGCGGTCGATGCCTGTCAATGCGGTCTTGCCGCTGCCATGGTGACCGCACCACTGCACAAAGGCGTAATTATTGACGGCGGTCACCCAGGCTTTACCGGCCATACCGAATGGCTGCGTGATGCCTGTGGCGTTGATGACGTCGTGATGATGCTGGCCACCGACGCGGCGCTACATGCGGCATCGCCAAGCTGGCAGGGTAGTGGCGATTTACGTGTTGCTCTGGTGACCACCCACTTGCCTCTGCGCAACGTCGCCGACGCTATCACCTTTGAGCGGGTCACTCGGATTAGTCGCTTACTGGAGGCTGATTTGCAGCGCCAGTTCGGGATTGCCAAACCGCGCATTGCAGTGTGTGGCTTAAACCCGCATGCCGGTGAAAATGGCCACCTGGGCCACGAAGAGCTGGATATTATTATTCCCGCGCTTGATGCCCTTCGCGCTGAGGGAATGGATATCCTTGGCCCGTTGCCCGCCGACACACTATTTACCCCGCGGCACTTGGCAGGTGTCGATGCGGTGCTGGCGATGTACCATGACCAGGGCTTGGCAGTGTTAAAATATGCAGGCTTTGGTCAGGCTGCCAATATTACCCTGGGCTTGCCATTGGTACGCACTTCGGTCGACCATGGCACCGCGTTGGATCTGGCTGGCAAAGGCGTGGCAGACCCCGGCAGCCTGAAAGTCGCTATCGCCCTTGCACGCCGTCTATCTACCCAGCGGTTGTCTGCTACTGTCTAGCGTTTGCTGCGAAATACTCCCGATTGAATCCGCACTCCAAGGAACACCGTTTGATGTCTACTGTGCCCCAACACCGCGCTCGTAAACGCTTTGGTCAGAACTTTTTGCGCGACCTTGGCATTATTTCGCGGATCGTTCGTGCCGTTGGCCCGCGCTCGACGGATCGCCTTGTCGAAATTGGCCCAGGGCAGGGCGCGCTGACCGAGCCGCTGCTGGAAGCGGCAGGGCATTTAGAAGTCATTGAACTCGACCGCGATCTGATCCCTGGCCTGCGCGTGCAGTTTTTTAACTACCCAGACTTTGTGATACATGAAGGCGATGCGCTGAAGTTTGATTTTGCCGCGCTGAAAGGCGATGGACCTGCGCTGCGCGTGGTGGGCAACCTGCCTTACAACATCTCCACGCCGCTGATAATTCATCTCTTGGCCGCAGGAAGTGCGATAGAAGATATGCACTTCATGCTGCAAAAAGAAGTCGTTGAGCGTTTGGCTGCTGAACCGGGCGGTGCCGATTGGGGGCGTCTTTCGGTCATGGCGCAGTACTACTGTAATGTCGAGCAGCTATTTATTGTGCCGCCGGAAGCCTTTGTGCCGCAGCCCAAGGTTGAGTCGGCCATCGTGCGCTTAACGCCTCATGCGACCCTGCCCCATACGGCAGAAGACCCCACGTTGCTGTTTGAGTTGGTGAAGCTCGCGTTTGGTCAGCGGCGCAAAACGCTGCGCAATAACTTTAAAGGGCGCGTGAGTCCTGAAATCCTTGAAGCATTGGGTATTGATCCTATCCGCCGTCCGCAAACACTGACGGTCGCCGAATACGTGGCGATTGCCAATCGAGTCGCCGCCGATGAGCCGGCGAGCGGTGAGCGGGGCAGCCAAGCGTGAGTGGTCTAACTATCGAGGTAAACGTTGCGCCTAGCTACCGTGCCGATGAGTCCAATGATGCGGAGTCGCGCTACGTCTTCAGCTATACCATCACCGTCCATAATCAAAGTCCCCATAGCGTGCAGCTCATGGCGCGCTATTGGAAAATCACCCAGGGCAGCGGCGAGTGCCAGGAGGTGCGCGGCAAAGGCGTCGTCGGGCAGCAGCCGCTGATTGGCCCTGGGCAGAGCTTTCGCTATACCAGCCGTGCCATTCTTCAAACGCCGGTGGGAGTCATGGAAGGCGCCTATACGTTGCTGGACACTTCCACGCAACGCGCGTTTGAAGTGGCCATCACACCGTTCAGGCTGGCGGTGCCGCTCCAGCTCCACTAGCATTTTGCGCTAATCTGCTTTCCAGGTGATCGCAAAGTCGCAGGGCCAGTTGCACCAGCGTTAATGTGGGGTTGGCGTGCCCTGCGCTGGTAAACACGCTGGAGCCCGCCACGTAGCAATTTTCCTGGGCAAACAGACGGCAGTCGGGGTTAACGATACCGGCCTCGGCAACAAGGCTCATGCGCGTGCCGCCCATGTGGTGACGCCCAGCAAGTTCGCCTTCCGTGGGCAGCTGCACCGGCGTATCGGCAAGCCAATCAGCCATCTGTAGCCTGCCTACCTCATTGTCACGCAGGTATTCACCTAGCAGTAGCATGCTCTCGCGAATAGTGCGGCGATCCAGCTCAGATTGCTGCCATACCAAGCGGCTGCGGGGAACGCCCAGGTCATCCAACTCATCGCTCAGTTCGATACGGTTCTCAAAGCGCGGCTCCTGTTCCCAGGCGGCTCGTAGCACCACGCCATGGATTATCTGCCCTTGGGCTTGCCAGATACGTATTCGTCCCGCCAGCGTAGGGGCTTGATCAGCGAGCTCATCAATCAGCGCCTGAGTGGTTTCAGCGTTCATACGGTGCAAGCGCAGCCCGCAGTTGAGTATTTGACGTGAGTCGAGGGACGCAGCAGTGGGGGAGAGAAACACGTTGTATTCGTCGTCCAGCCCCAATGCTGCTGGCTTGAACAACAGCGCCTTGCCCACAGTGGCGTGAGGGTGCTCCATCCAGTAGCGCCCCAGTGCGCCCGCCTGCGGTATTAGCTGTCCATTGGCTTGCTGGTTGCACCACAGCAGCAGGCGTGAGTTTTCGATACCGCCGCAGGCGAGCACAAAATAGCGCGCATGTACCAAGCGGTAGTCCCCTTGGTAATTCTTGAAAGTGGCACTGGTGACGTGGCCATCTTGGGTTTCCAGTGCCACTAGGTTGGCCGTTAAGCAGCACTCAAGCGTCATCGAATCGCGCAGCATAGCGGCAAATTTATCTTTCAGCCGTGTCGGGTTGCCCAGAGAAAAATAGATACGTTTAAACCCAGCCCCAGCGATAGTTTGGTCTGCGGGCGTCGTCGCCAAGTCGAGTAACTTGGCGGCAGAGTGGTAGTAGGGCGAAAGCGCATCACGGCCAATGGGCCAAGCTGTCTCGCTGGCGGCTGATTTGGCGGTGAAGTCATAGCGATCCAAAGGACGACAGACGCCGCCCCAGTGATTGGTCGAGCCACCCAAATGGCGTAGGCGAGCGCCATATAAAGGAATATAAGGATCGCCGATGGTTTCGCCCCGATAGCACTCCTGAGATCGCTCGCTGTAATCAGCATCGCCACCTTCGCACAGCAGCACACGGTGCCCCCGCTCCGATAGGGTGACCGCCATGGAAATGCCTGCTGCACCCGCGCCGATAATGCAGACATCCACAGCGTCGCGCTGTTCGCTGATAGCCTCAAAATCAATATACATCAGCGGTCGCTAGCCTTAAGCAACCAACCGTTCACCACCACCGAAGCGATAGGTGGGGAAGTTTTAGCGGTAAAGGCCTGGGCGATCGGCAACAGTGTTGTACCGGGCAGCACTACAGCGCCGATGCCCGCCAGGGTAACTACTCGTAGTAGCCCACGCCGCGTATGATCCATAGCCATATGAGTATCGTTTTCCTTAACAGTAGTGACGAGGCAGCGATCTTATGAAAGGCGATTTCGCTGCTGGACGTGTGTCTTGAGAACGCCAACGCGCATTTTTATAGTGATCCAGGTTCGCTATTTTCACCAGCGTTAATCATCAAGATAAATAACCGACGGCAGGCAGAAGAGGCGAGTGAGGTGGTAGTATTTAGCCCACTCATTTCATTAAAAAGGCCTCACGCATGAGCACCTATGCGATCGGCGATTTACATGGTTGTCATGCTGAATTCGTAGCGCTGCTGGAGAAACTCAGTTTTAACCCTACGCAGGATACGCTTTGGCTAGTCGGCGATTTGATTAATCGCGGCCCCGGTTCTTTAGCGTGCTTGCGGGAGGTGCGCGCGCTCGGTAGCGCCGCAAAAAGCGTATTGGGCAATCATGACTTCCATTTGCTGGTCGTGGCCCGTGGCGGAGGTAAGCTTAAAAAAAATGACACCCTGAGCGATATTCTTGGTGCCCCTGACCGGGAGGAACTGCTGGATTGGCTTCAAAGCCAGCCCCTTAGCGTGTTTGAGCACCGAATACTAATGACCCATGCCGGGCTGCTGCCCCAGTGGAGCGTTCCCCAGGCCGAAGCGCTCGGGCGGGAAGTTCAGGCGGCGCTGGCAAGCGAAACAGCGGGTGAATTTTTAACCCTGCTATTTGGCAACCAGCCGGACATCTGGCGCGATGACCTGGAGGGCATGGACCGGCTACGTTTGATTGTGAATGTGTTCACTCGGATGCGCTTTATTGATGCCCAAGGGCGTTTAGAGTTTGCCGCGAAAGAGGGGCTTGATAGTGCCCCAGAAGGTTTTCTACCTTGGTTTCAATACCCGCGTGCCGATGATATTCAACTGCTGTTTGGCCACTGGGCTGCCCTTGAAGGGGAGGCTCCTCAGGCGCAGGTGCCCGTCGAGGCGCTTGATACAGGCTGTGTTTGGGGTGGGCGATTAACCGCGCTAAACCTGACCAATGGCGAGCGCACTAGCGTGCCCAGTCAGCAGCGGGGGAGATAGAGGATACAATGGAGAAAAGTAACACTAAAAAATGGACTGATCCCCGTTTAGCAGGCCTTCAGGTTTATCGTGTAGGCGGCGCGGTGCGTGACGCTTTGCTAGGTTGGCCGGTTGTCGATAACGATTGGGTCGTGGTGGGCGCCACGCCAGAGGCCATGCGCAAGCGTGGTTTTAAGCCAGTGGGTCGCGACTTTCCGGTTTTCTTGCATCCAGAGACCGCTGAGGAATATGCTCTTGCCCGCACCGAGCGTAAGTCTGGTCACGGCTACGCAGGGTTTGATGTTCACGCCAGCCCCGATGTCACGCTGGAAGAGGATTTGTTACGCCGTGACCTAACCATCAATGCGATTGCCCAGAGCATTGAGGGGGAGTTAACCGACCCGTTTAATGGGCAGGGCGATATTGAACAGCGTGTGCTGCGGCATATCTCAATGGCGTTTAGCGAAGACCCGCTGCGGGTACTGCGTACCGCGCGCTTTTTAGCCCGCTATGCATCGCTGGGATTCACCATTGCTGATGAAACCCTGACATTGATGCGCCAAGTGAGCCACAGCGGTGAACTTGAGCATTTGGCCGCCGAACGGGTGTGGGTGGAAACCGAAAAGGCGCTGGGCGAACCGAGTCCGGACGTTTATTTCACCACCCTGGAGCGCTGCGAGGCGTTGCCTCTCTGGTTTCCCGAACTTATGGGGTCGGTGTTACTGCAAGGTTTAGCTGCGCTGGATCAAACGCCCCAAAGCAGCACGATAGCAGTGGCCCACTGGCGCTACGCGCAGTTGGTGTCACCGCTCACCACTGAACAGCGCGATACTTTAGCAGCACGGTTAAAGTTGCCCAACGGCGTGGCCCAGCTTGCCCGCCATACCGCGCTCACTCATACGCTGCTTGCCGCGCCACTGGATGGCCCGAACGTGCTGCATTGGCTGGAACGATTGGATGGATGGCGCAAGCCCGAGCAGGTCGAGGCGCAGTTGGCATTAGTGAGCGTGCTGGCGCCGGAGCAAGTGGAGCGGCTTGGCAGCGCTTGGCTAGCGGCTCGCGAGGTGGGGCCGCAGGCGTTAATGGCGGAAGGATATCAAGGGGCGGCGCTGGGTGAGGCAATACGCGTGCGGCGCGGGCAAGCCGTGGCGGTAGCACTTGAGTAGCCGGTTACCGACGGGCCGCTGCCAAGCGAGGAAGCTCGTCTGACTGAGAGATCCAGCGGCCACGCCAGCTAAAATCAACCGCCCAGAGGCGTTGGCTGCCTAGTTCGAAGGTTTTCCATAGCGAAGCGTAAGAGGTGTCACACAAGGGGTGGCGTTCAGTGGGTAGCAATTCAGCAAGCGGCTGCAGCACGAACGCATTATGGGTGATTTCGCTGCGTGGCAACGTGACATCATCGATGGTGCCGCAGAGGCTGCCCACGGTAAGCAAGTCGATATCCAGCGCGCGGGGGCTGAATTTAGCAGTGTCGGGAAGGCGGCCGTGTTCTATTTCCAGCTGCTTACTCCAAGCCTGAAGCTCCCCAGGTGACCAGTCACTGTGAAAGGCTACTACCAAATTATAGAAATTGCGGCTGTCGGTAAAACCCACTGGCTCGCTTTCAAATACACGTGAGATTTGCAGCGAGCCAAAGGTGTCCGCGAGCGCATCAAGGCAGTAGCGGATATGCCGGGTGGGATAAATATTGCTGCCTAAGCTGACAGTGACCAGCTTCATGCGCTGGGCTCCTGCGTTGCCTCTGGTAAGGCGCCGCGGGTAATTTCCAGACCGACGCTGACAGCGTTGGGCACTGCGCCGGGTTTACGCACGGTGAGGCGCAACCAACTGATTGGAAATTCTGTGCGCAGGTACTCTGCGAGGCGTTCGGCGAAAGTTTCGACCAGGGCGAATTGATGAGCATCAGCAAATGTCTGGATGCGCTGACAAATGGCCGCGTAATCCAGCGTGAGGCGTAAATCATCGGTCGCTGCCGCTGAACGTATATCGGTTGCCAGCACCAAGTCCAAGCTCAGCGATTGCTGAATCGAACGCTCCCAATCATAGACACCGATAACTGTGTCGACGGTTAACGCTTCAATAAAAATGCGATCCATCTGCCTTCCCCCAGCTGCAACAAGCGGGCGATTGTACGTTAGGATGGGGCTAAACGACAGTGAGCCAGGCTATCGAGACGGTCTATAAAGCGAGCAGAGCGCCATGGTATGGATAGTAGTGGGTTATTTAAGCGGCAGTTGGTTGGCAGCGCTGAGTGTTTGCCGCCTAGCGGGTGTGGGTGACCCACGCCAACATGGTTCGTTTAACCCTGGGTTTTCTAACGTATTGCGCCTTTATGGCCCCCGTTTGGCGGCCGTCACTCTGCTGCTAGATGCCTTAAAAGCCATGCCCGCTGTTTTGGGGGCCAAGCTCATGAACTGCCCAGTATGGTTGCAAGGGCTGGTTGGGCTGGCCGTGTTGCTAGGACACAGTTTTCCCTTATGGCATCACTTTCGTGGCGGAAAGGCAGTCGCCAGTGCGTTTGGTGTACTGCTGATATTGGTGCCCAATGTGGCGCTATTAAGTGCCGCCATTTGGGCGCTACTGGCGTGGCGGCTAAAGACGGCGGCGATGGCATCGCTGGTCAGTGCTTTGGTGGCGCCGCTGATATGCGCTTGGCTAGCGCCTGCGTATTTTGTGGTGGTTGGTGGCTTTAGCCTGCTGGTGCTGGCCCGCCACGGGCTCAATATTCGTCGACTGCGATGCGGTGAAGAGCCGCCATTTCGCGGCTCCTAGAGCGCTCACTGCTAGCTGTCAGAGGCCGCCGGGGGAGTCAGTTGTTCCAGCGGCCAACGGGGGGTCGCCTGCATTATGCCGTAGGTATCGCACTCGCCCGCTGCCAAGCGTTGAGCGCCTACGTAGGCAATCATGGCGCCATTGTCGGTGCAGAAGCGCCCGCGTGGGTAGTAGGCGCGGGCTTGGCGTTTTTCACACTCAGCGTGCAGTCGTTCACGCAGGCGATGATTGGCGCTAACCCCACCCGCCACCACTAAACGTTTCAAACCGGTTTGATCCAGCGCCCTGCGGCACTTAATGACCAATGTATCAACCACGGCTTCTTCAAAGGCGCGGGCTACGTCGGCACGTGCTTGGTCGTCGAGTTCACCAGTTGCCTCCAATTGGCGAATGGCGGTCATGGTGTGGGTTTTTAAGCCGGAAAAACTGAAATCAAGCCCTGGTCGGTCGGTCATCGGGCGTGGGAAGCGAAAACGCTTGGGATTCCCTTGTTCAGCCAGTTTGGCGACTTGAGGCCCACCTGGGTAGGCCAAGCCCAGCATTTTGGCAGCTTTATCAAACGCTTCACCCGCGGCGTCATCCACTGATTCGCCGAGCAGCTGATAGCGGCCCAGCCCTTGCACTTCGACCAACTGGGTATGTCCGCCGGATACCAGCAGTGCCACGAAAGGGAACGCAGGCGGCTCGTCTTCCAGCATCGGTGCCAGTAAGTGGCCTTCCATATGATGCACACCCAGTACGGGAATATTTAACGCTCGTGCCATGCCGTGGGCGGTGCTGGCACCCACCATTAATGCACCGACTAAGCCCGGGCCAGCGGTATAAGTAATGCCGTCCAGGTCGTGACGCGTTAGCTTGGCATCCCTAAGCACCTGCTCAATCAGCGGTAGCAGTTTGCGGGTGTGGTCGCGAGAAGCGAGTTCGGGTACCACGCCACCAAATTCGGCGTGCATGGCGATTTGACTGTAGAGCGCGTCGGCAAGCAGCCCTTTGCCGCCGGTCAGCGAAGTGTCATAAAGCGCAACGCCCGTTTCGTCGCAGGATGTCTCAATGCCCAGAACACGCATAAAAAGGGACTCTCAAAGGATGTGCAAAAAATATAAAGGTGAAAATCGCAAGGCCAGTAGTCTAACATTGTCGCTGCAAACGAGCGTAAGCATTTGCAAAGATGGTCAGCGGCGACTAGACTACTGTGCGCTGTAAAACTGGGTCGTACACTGTATTCTGAACCGCAATATCGCAGTGTACGTACTATCCGAACTCAAGACTCCTTAAGGTAGGTGAGTGCTTAATGCCTTCTGTAAAAGTACGTGATAACGAGCCGTTTGACGTCGCCCTGCGTCGCTTCAAGCGTTCTTGCGAAAAAGCCGGTGTTCTTTCTGAAGTACGCCGCCGCGAGCACTATGAGAAGCCGACTGCTGAGCGTAAACGCAAAGCGGCAGCTGCCGTAAAACGCCACGCGAAGAAAGTCCAGCGTGAGCAAAAGCGTTTCGAACGGCTCTATTGATCCGTACCCGAGGGGGCCGGAGCAGTTAGCTGGTCGTCTCAAGAGGGATGTCAAGCGGCCGCCACTAGGTGGCCGTTTGTTTTTGACTGTCGTTTTCAAGATCGCTGTTTTTCAAGGTTATTGTTTTTCAAAATTACCGTTTTTCAAGACCGTCGCTGTTTATGATGATCTGATCTGGCAATAGGTCTGATGGCCTTAAGTAGTTTTTAAGATCAGTTTTAAAACGGTTTTTGAAAACTATTTTGAAGATAGTTTTTGAAAACAGTCTCGAAAGTCAGTGAATAGCGCTTTGCGCGAGGATGCCCGTAGTTCATGGCAGGCCAAATTCCACAGCGTTTTATTGATGACTTGTTAGGCCGCGTTGATGTGGTCGAGGTGGTCGGTGAGCGTGTGCAGCTTAAAAAAGCCGGCCGTAACTACTCCGGGCTATGTCCCTTTCATCAAGAGAAGACACCGTCGTTCACCGTCAGCGCGGATAAGCAGTTTTATCACTGCTTTGGCTGCGGCGCTAATGGGAATGCACTACGCTTCTTGATGGAGTACGACAAGCTGCCGTTTCCCGAAGCGGTAGAGCAGTTGGCCGGGCGCTTGGGTATTGAGGTGCCTCGCGAAGGTGCTGACGACCCACGTGCTCAGCAGCGCGAAAAGAAGCGCAAAGAGGGCGTTAACCTGCTTGAACTCGCCGCCAGTTTTTATCGTGAGCGATTGAAGATGCAGGAAGGGCAGTCCGCCCAGCGTTATTTAACGGGGCGTGGGCTCTCGGATGAGGTGATCAAGACCTATGGTATTGGTTATGCCCCGAGTGGTTGGGAGGCGCTGAAGCAGCATCTCAGTGAGCGTGGTATTGGTGAGCCGGTTCAGGTGGAGTATGGCCTGCTGATTCATCGTGAAGATACCGGGCGTACCTATGACCGCTTTCGGGATCGGGTCATGTTTCCGATTCGTGATTTGCGTGGGCGTACGATTGCGTTCGGCGGGCGGGTAATGGGTGATGATCAGCCCAAATACCTCAACTCGCCGGAAACACCCGTGTTCCACAAAGGCCGTGAGCTTTACGGCCTATATGAAGCGCGCCAAGCCTCTAGCAAGCTTGAGCAGCTTGTGATGGTCGAAGGCTATATGGATGTGGTGGCGCTGGCCCAATTCGGTATTCATAACGCCGTGGCGACGCTGGGTACCGCCACCACGGAAGACCATTTAACCCGCCTGTTTCGACTGGTGAGTCGTGTGGTGTTCTGTTTTGACGGCGACCGTGCGGGAAGGCAGGCGGCTAGCCGGGCGTTGGAAACCGCGTTGCCGCAAATGATTGATGGCCGTGAAGCGCGCTTTCTATTTCTACCGGAAGGTGATGACCCGGATACCCTGGTGCGCCGTGAAGGCACCCAGGCGTTTCAGGATCGCGTCACCTGTGCCATGCCGCTGTCGGAGTTTCTGTTCGAGCAAGCGGCCCAAGGGCGCGACCTGAATACAGTGGAAGGGCGCGAACGATTTGCCAGCCAGGTGCTGGAAGCATTGAACAAAGTGCCCGATGGCATGCTCAAATCACTACTGCTTGAATCATTGGCGCAGCGTAGCGGGTTGGCGCAGGAGCAGTTGAAGGTATTGCTCGAAAAACGTATCCAAGCGGCACAGCGCCATCCTGCGCAAGGGGATCCAGAGCAGGGTGAAATAGGCTCGTCTTCAGAGAGCACCAGCGCGGTCAAATTGGCGTCTACTCAGTCATCGCGTTCCCGCTCTCAGGTGCTTTCTCCTGTCGGACGTATTGTGCAGCTTCTGCTACATGAGCCTAATTTGGTTTCAGCGCTGCCTGATCATTTGGAGTGGTTGCCAGAAGATGACGATACGCCGCTATGCCAAGAGTTGATTGCACTGCTCAAAGCAGGGCGTTACCGCAGTCCGCAGGTGGTGTTGGCGCATTTTCAGGGCAGTCAGCAGGGGCAAGCTTTGGCAGCCTTCGCTAAGCGCGAATTGTTGATTCCAAAGGCAGATAGGGAAGCAGAGCTGAATGGCTGGGTGGAACATCTGCAGCATGTTCAGCGTCAGCGTTCTCCACAAGAGGAGTACGCAGCGTTGCTGGCGCAGGAGCGCGCCGGGCAAAAGCTAGATAAGGAGCAGCGCCAGCGTTTGGCAAGCTTGGTAATGGAGCTTGCGCAGCGCCAATAAGGCGGTGTTTTGAGCGATGGGGTTGAATTCCTGCCGTATCAACACCAGATATAAGGTCAGCCACCGAGCGTTGGCCTAACCGAACAACCTAACACACCTAAATGACCGCGCAAATACGTCGAGCTGGAAAATTTCCTGCTATTTACGCTATACTGTACGGCTTGTTGAGTTTAATCGATTCAGCGCTCCAGGTGTTTCATTCTTCTTCGTCGAGATAGGGTTTCTATGGCTGGAAATGCGCAGCAGCAGTCACGTCTGAAGGAGTTGATCGCACGCGGCAAGGAACAGGGCTACCTGACCTATGCCGAGGTCAACGACCATCTACCCGAGGATATCGCCGACCCGGATCAAGTGGAAGACATCATTGGCATGATCAACGACATGGGTATTAGTGTCGCTGAAGAAGCGCCAGATGAAGACACTTTGATGATGTCGGATCAATCCACGGACGAGTCCGCTGCGGAAGAGGCCGTAGCGGCCCTTGCCGCCGTGGAAAGCGATGTAGGCCGCACCACTGACCCCGTCCGCATGTACATGCGTGAAATGGGCACGGTTGAACTTTTGACCCGTGAAGGCGAAATTGAAATCGCCAAGCGGATCGAAGAGGGCACCCGTGAAGTGATGTCGTCTCTGGCCTATTTGCCGGGTGCCGTCGCGTCTATTTTGGACGCTTACGACGCTACCCAGGATGAAGAAGCGCCGGGGCGTCTTTCGGATCTATTTTCTGGTTTCATCGACCCGGATGAAGGTATTCCTGGTGTCGCTGAAGCAGAGGTACCTGAACCAGAGCCCGAGTCCGAGCTAGAAGAGGACGTTGAAGGCGAAGGGGATGAGGAGGACGAAGACTCTACGGCCAGCGAAGGCGGTCCGGATCCAGAAGAGGCGCGCGCGCGTTTTGAGCAGATTCGCGAGCAGAACGCCCTGGTAGAAGCGGCGTTTGCCAAGCATGGCCGAGGCAGTGCCGAGCTGAAGGCAGAGCAGGCCCGCCTGGCCGTGCTTTTCTCACCCATCAAGCTGGTACCTAAGCACTTTGAGCGCCTCGTCGGCCAGGTGCGTATCAGCGTTGAGCAGGTGCGCGCCCAGGAAAAAGCGGTGATGCAGCTGTGCGTGAAGAAAGCCAAGGTGCCGCGTAAAACGTTTATCAAGTCGTTTCCTGGCAACGAATCGCGTAAAACGTGGCTTGATGATTTCCAGGCAGCGCAGAGCAAGTACGCTGACCGTCTTGAGCCGCTGCGCGCCGATATCGCCCGTGCCCAGCGCAAGATCGCCTTTGAAGAAGACATGGTGCAACTGTCTGTTGCCGATCTTAAAGAGGTGAACCGCAAGCTCTCGATTGGTGAGGCCAAAGCGCGTCGTGCCAAGAAAGAGATGGTTGAGGCTAACTTGCGCTTGGTGATCTCGATTGCCAAGAAGTACACCAACCGTGGTTTGCAGTTCCTGGATCTCATTCAGGAAGGCAACATCGGCTTGATGAAAGCGGTCGATAAGTTCGAGTATCGCCGCGGTTACAAGTTCTCTACCTATGCCACTTGGTGGATTCGTCAAGCAATCACCCGCTCCATCGCGGATCAGGCGCGCACCATTCGTATTCCGGTGCACATGATTGAGACGATCAACAAGCTCAATCGCGTATCACGCCAAATGCTGCAGGAAATGGGCCGTGAGCCGACGCCGGAAGAACTCGGCGAGCGCTTGGAAATGCCGGAAGATAAAGTACGCAAGGTACTCAAAATCGCCAAAGAGCCGATCTCCATGGAGACGCCGATTGGTGACGATGATGATTCACACCTGGGCGACTTTATTGAAGACGGCACCATGCTGCTGCCGATCGATATGGCCACCGGTGAAGGCCTTATCGAAGCGACACGTAACGTGTTAGGCGGCTTGACCGCTCGCGAAGCGAAAGTGCTGCGTATGCGCTTTGGTATTGATATGAATACCGACCATACGCTGGAAGAGGTGGGCAAGCAGTTTGACGTGACGCGTGAGCGAATCCGTCAGATTGAAGCCAAAGCGCTGCGTAAGCTGCGCCACCCCAGCCGCTCTGAACCGCTGCGTTCGTTCCTCGACGAGTGAATGCCGTGAGTGATAAGTGGTGAATAGCAAGTAGTAGCCGCTAAGATCAAAAAGCCCGCCGTTCATTGAATGGCGGGCTTTTTGCATTGCTCCTCTTTTAATTAAACTATGCGTGAGCTTACAGCGTGTAGTAAGTAGCAGAGCCAGGACCTACAGGAAGGCCAAACACAAACACCCAAATGAAGAACAGCAGACTCCAGCCGATCAGCATAAATAGCGTATAGGGCAGCATAAGGGCTATCAGCGTGCCAATCCCAAGGTCTTTTCGGTAACGAGCAGCAATGGCCATGATCAGGCCAAAGTAGCTCATCATGGGGGTAATCAAGTTAGTCACCGAGTCGCCAATACGGTAGGCCGCTTGAATCACTTCAGGGGCGTAGCCCATTAGCATCAGCATGGGAACAAAAATAGGCGCTGTAACTGCCCACTGGGCAGAGGCACTACCCAGCGAAAGATTGACGATGGCGCACATAATAATAAAGAGTGCGAACAAGCCAGGCCCGCTTAACCCAAGGGACTCTAGTAAGCTGGCCCCCGCTACGGCGATGACGGTGCCGAAGTTACTCCAGTTAAACAGTGCTACGAATTGAGCGGCGAAAAATACCAGTACGATATATAAGCCCAGGCTACTCATGCTTTTAGCCATGGCATTTACCACGTCGCGGTCATTGTGCATGGTGCCCGCAAGTCGACCGTAGATAAAACCAAGCATAATAAAAGCGGCCGCCACAATGACCACAATGCCGCGCAAGAACGGCGAGCCGCTGACTAAGCCTGTTTCAGGATTGCGTAAAATACCACCTTCCGGAACCACCATCGCAACGAGCAGGGCGGTGATTGCCAGCATCGTCAGCCCAGTACCTTTTAGAGCCCGCTTCTCGGTATCGGACAGGCCCTCCATACGCTGCTGATCAATATTATCTTCAGCATAGGCTGAATCAAATTTGCCCAGTTTGGGTTCCACAATGTACTCAGTCACCAGACCGCCAATAATGGTGACAAAGAAAGTGCTCACAAACATGAAGAACCAGTTAGCTTCGGCACCAACGCTGTAGGCAGGATCGAGCAGGCGGGCGGCTTCTTGGGTGATCCCAGAGAGCAGCGGATCTACCGTGCCGATAAGCAGGTTGGCGCTATAACCACCGGAGACACCGCAGAACGCTGCTGCCAAACCTGCTAGCGGATGGCGGCCTAGTGAATGGAAAATCATGGCTGCTAACGGAATAAGAACTACATAGCCCAGCTCAGAGGCGGTGTTCGACATGATGCCCGCAAATACCACCGCATAGGTAACGATGCGCGGTGAACGATTCAGTACTAGCGCCCGCATGCTGGCAGAAAGCAGTCCCGAGTGTTCAGCAACGCCTACACCCAACATCGCTACCAGCACGGTGCCAAGCGGAGCAAAGCTAGTAAAGTTGGTCACCACCTCGGTTATTAACCGCCGCAGACCTTCAGCATTAAGCAGTGAGTTAACAGCAATCCATTCACCCTCATTAGCGGGCCGCGGGTCGGCTACAGAAACCCCCAGTGCTGCTGCAATCCCGCTGGCAATAACGACCAATACGCACAGCATCGCAAATAACGTCACGGGATGCGGAAGCAGGTTGCCTAGCCACTCAACACTATCCAGAAAACGAGTGAAAAAACCACGCTGCAGGTTTTTTTCATCATATTTGGTTTTATTCATAAGATTTATATCGTCTATGTGGGGTTTTTTAGTAAAAATCGCACCTATATGGCATAGCGCGCGACACTACGTTGAAGCGTAGCGGGCCGCAAACGGCTTTTTGCATGACGAGATTTGAAAAATGAAACGCCGCCTTGCAAAGCAAAGGCGGCGTGATAGAAGGTGACTAATAAAAAGCGACTAAAAGCGTGACCAGTAGAGTAAGTCAGTGCCAGCGTTAAAGGGCGGTGAGCCGAGTCCTATAGACGCGGCGAGCCAGAAGAAGTAGCTCCAATGTGGCGATCAAAATTAAGCTATAACCGAGCAGCTCAACCACTTCCTCGGCGACACTTTTAAAGGTTCCAGAGTAGCTGTCTTCAAGAATGGCTTGCCAGAATTCCTGTCGTCCATATAGGCGCGAGAATATATAAGTGGTCAGCACGCCTGCCGTAAACAAGCCAAAAGCGAAGGTGTTACTGTAATGGACGAATTCCGCAAGAAAGCGTTGGCGCTGCTTCACCACCCAAAAGAGTGTCGGGAGAATAATCAGTGCCACCAGTACCTTCCAGGTGTTTTCAGCCACATAGTTATCTAAAAAGTGATCCTGTTCGCGCACTAATGAGGCGGCCACAAACGCTAGTAGAAGTAGGGTGACGGTGGGCCAGACTTTAAGCACTTGGCGAATATAAATCAGCATTGCACAGCAGGTGGCAAGCACCAGTGTTTGCGTAAACTCGGTAAAGCCCAGCTCAGAAAACCGTACTGAAGGGAGATAGAGTGCTTCTAAATAGGCACCTTGGGCAATCGCACCGATAAATAGTACGTACAGCACTGCACGCACTAAAATGGTTTGAAACCCTATTGGCCAGGGAGGGGGAGAAGACATACCGACATCCTTTGTGGGTAAGCAGCGTCGCAATTCGCATATATAAACATGCAAGGGTGAATGTTCATTATATCGTCACACTTGTATGTTCGCACGTCGATATTGCGGTTAATCCCTCGACGTTTGGTCATCGTCCCTGCAAAGTGTCTATTCGACAGGCAATAACAACGTTGTGAGGTGTCATCGGCATGGCTATTAGTGTGTTTGATCTTTTCCGTATCGGCATCGGTCCCTCGAGTTCCCACACGGTGGGACCGATGCGCGCCGCTCGTGACTTTGCCCTGGCGCTGGGTGATAGAACCATCACTCGGCTGGTGGTAAGGCTGCATGGCTCATTGGCCGCCACCGGGGTGGGGCACGGTACCGATCAAGCGGTGATCATGGGGCTGATGGGGGAGGCACCCGAAAGCATCGACCCCGACACTATTGCATCGCGATTAAAACAACTTGAGGAGGGTGAACCACTGTTGCTTGCCAATGGTCAGCAAATCGCCTTTGAGGTTGGCAGCGATGTGGAGTGGGATGAAACCTGCCTGCCGTTTCATCCTAATGCCATGGTGTTGAGCGCTTACTGCCATAACACACTGGTAGCGACGAATACATATTACTCACTAGGCGGCGGCTTCTATGTTGATCAAGCCAAAGCGGATCAAGGCGAGGTGGGCGAGGACAGCACGCCGCTGGCATATCCCTTCAATACGGCGGCGGAGCTGCTCGCACTCTGCCAGCAGCATCAACTGCGCATTAGCCAGTTGATGCTTGAAAACGAGAAGGCTTGGCGTAGCGAATCGGCCATTCGTGAAGAGCTGCTGACTCTTTGGCAAGCGATGAGTGACAGCATTGACAATGGCCTGCGTGCCACAGGGAATTTGCCTGGGGGATTAAATGTGCGCCGCCGTGCGCAGTCGTTGCATCAGCAATTACTGAATCCGCCAGAAAATCAGCGCCTGATTGTGTCGAGTTTTACTGTGATGGATTGGGTCAATGTATTTGCGCTGGCGGTGAACGAGGAGAACGCCGCTGGGCGGAGGATGGTCACCGCGCCGACTAACGGGGCGGCGGGCATCGTGCCAGCCGTATTGGCGTACTACTTGAAATTTGAGCCCGACGCTAGCGAGGCGGATGTGGTGGATTTTCTGCTCACAGCCGGGGCAGTCGGTATTTTGTGTAAAAAGAATGCTTCTATCTCGGGCGCTGAAGTAGGCTGCCAAGGCGAGGTGGGCTCCGCCTGTGCAATGGCGGCCGCTGGGCTTGCCGAAGTGCTGGGCGGCACACCGGGCCAGGTGGAAAACGCTGCTGAGATCGGCTTGGAGCATAATCTGGGGTTAACCTGCGACCCGGTGGGCGGCCTTGTCCAAGTGCCTTGTATAGAGCGCAATGCGATCGCTTCCGTCAAAGCCATTAATGCCGCGCGTATGGCGCTGCATGGCGATGGTGAGCACTTTATATCGCTGGATAAAGTGATTCGCACCATGCGCGATACCGGTCGCGATATGCAGGATAAGTACAAGGAGACCTCTAAAGGTGGGCTCGCCGTTAATGCTATTGAGTGCTAAGTAGCGATTTCTCAACTAAGCGAGTCCTTGGGTAAGACGCTGGCAATATTGGCAACCAGATAATCTACCAGCTGGCGTATTTTAGGCGATAGATGGCGGTGGCGGGGGTAGACCGCCCACACAGCGGTATCGTGATGCTGAAAAGGCTCCAGCACGGCGACCAGCTCGCCGCTGGCTAAGTAGGGGGCCACGTAGTAGTCCGGCAGCTGGGCAAGCCCCAGGCCTTTGCGTGCGGCGTCCAGCAGCGCCGGGCCGGAATTGCCGGTCCAGCATCCCTCGACACGCACTTCCCGGCGTTGGCCGTTCACTTCAAATAGCCAGTTAGGTCGCGAGCCAATTAGGCAGCGGTGTTGGCTAAGCTCACCTAGGGTGTGTGGGCGCGGCGCTTGGCGAAAATAGTTCTGCGAGCCGACGATATACTCGCGCCGGTCGCATAGGCGCCTGGCGATCAGTGTGGAATCCTTTAACACTCCCATCCGAATGGCAATATCGTAGCCCTCTTCAATCAGTTCCACTGGTCGATTAGTGAAGTGCATATGTACATCCAGCTGCGGATGCAAACACTGAAAGTCATTAACTAGTGGGGCGATGAAGCGCTCGCCGAAGGTCGTGGCCGAGGTAAGTTTAAGTAGCCCATTAGGTTTGGCCTGGAGTTCGCTCAGTGCTTGCTCGGCATCGCGCAGCCCATCAAATAGGTGGCGGCAGTGCTCTACATAGGTAGCGCCCGCGTCGGTCAAGCGGATCTGGCGGGTGGTGCGATACAGCAACTGTACACCCAACTGGTTTTCAAGCTGGCTGACCAAGCGGCTGATATGTGAGGTAGAGACTTTCAAGTGGCGGGCTGCAGAAGAAAACGTGCCTAAACGCACTACTTCGACAAACGCTTCGATACGGCTCCAGTGCTGCATGTTGAAATTCCTTAGGTTGACAGCGATTGTTGCTGAGTGGCAATAATCTTATGAGTGTATCCCGCTTTATCTACTGCGCCTAACTGACCTACACTGCTAGCATCTTTAGCGTATCAATGGAGTGTATAGCTTATGTCTAAATTCTTATCTCAGTGGTCGCGCGGTGCGCTGGCCGTTGCTATTAGTGCTGGCTGTGCCGCTAGTGCTCAGGCAGAGCTACCTACGCAACAGCAAGAGCAGGCACCCGGCTGGTTCCGTATGATGGTTGGGGAGTATGAGGTGACCGCTCTATACGACGGCCATACAACGATTGACACCTCTTTACTAAAAGGCATGGAGCAAGAAGAGATTCTCCGTCATCTGGATGCGCTATTTATTGATGCGGAAAGCGGTATGCAAACCGCGGTTAATGCGTTTCTTGTTCATACTGGTGAGAACCTAGTACTGGTTGATGCTGGGTCTGCCGCCTGCTTTGGCCCCTCGCTTGGCCAGGTAGAGAGCAACCTACGCGCATCGGGTTACTCGCCAGAAGACGTCGACACGGTGTTGATGACTCATTTGCACCCGGATCATGTGTGCGGTTTAGCCAATGAGAGCGGTGAAGCGGTTTATCCAAACGCTGAATTACGTGCCAGCCAAGCCGATGCTGATTTTTGGTTGGATGAGGAGCGTGCAGCAGCGGCGCCCGAAGGTAATCGAGCGTTCTTTGAAATGGCCCAAGACGCGGTAGCGCCTTATCAGGAAGCGGATCGTTTCAACCCCTTTACGGCAGGCGATGAAGTGCTCATGGGCATTGTGGCCCAAGATACTCATGGCCATACCGCCGGTCACTCAAGCTTTATGCTCAATAGCGATGATGAGGCCATGCTGGTATGGGGAGATGTGGTACACAGTTACGGCGTTCAATTTGCCGACCCCACTGTTGCCATTGAGTTTGATTCTGACCCTGAGCAGGCCATTCGCACTCGTGAAGAAGTGCTCGAAAGTGCCGTTGAAGATAAGCACTGGATTGCCGGTGCCCATATGCCTTTCCCCGGCATTGGTCATATCGTAGAAGATGAACAAGGGTATCGCTGGCTGCCAATTGAATTTGCCCCGATAGCAACTGAAGAGTAAGCCTTAGTTAATATTTTTGAAGTAATGAATATTTAGGAGTCAAAATGAAGTCACGCGCAGCTGTTGCACTAGAAGCGGGTAAGCCGCTTGAACTGGTTGAGATTGATGTTGAAGGCCCGAAAGCGGGTGAAGTGCTGGTTAAAATGGCGGCGACAAGCGTCTGTCACACGGATGCCTACACGCTTTCTGGAGCTGACCCGGAAGGTAATTTCCCCGCAGTATTGGGTCACGAAGGCGCAGGCGTCGTTCAGGAAGTAGGCGAGGGCGTCACCAGCCTTAAGCCGGGCGACCATGTGATTCCGCTCTATACCGCCGAGTGCGGTAAGTGTAAGTTCTGTTTGTCGGGTAAAACCAACCTGTGCGGCAGCGTGCGCGCTACCCAGGGTAAAGGGGTCATGCCTGACGGTACCTCGCGGTTCTCCCTAGACGGTAAGATGCTTCACCACTACATGGGCACCTCTACGTTCAGTGAGTACACAGTGTTGCCCGAAGTCTCCCTGGCGGTGGTGTCTAAAGAAGCGCCCATGGATAAAATCTGCCTGTTGGGCTGCGGTGTGACTACCGGCATTGGCGCGGTGCTTAATACCGCCAAAGTAGAGCCGGGCGCTACCGTAGCGGTATTTGGCCTTGGTGCGATTGGTCTTGCTGTTATTCAGGGTGCGGTGATGGCCAAAGCGGGACGAATTATTGCCATCGACGTTAATGCTGATAAGTTTGAGCTGGCCAAGCAGTTTGGCGCTACCGATTTTGTGAACCCGAAAGAGTATTCAGACCCCATCCAGCAGGTTATCGTTGATCTGACTGATGGCGGCGTCGACTACTCCTTTGAGTGCATCGGCAACGTCAATGTAATGCGTTCGGCGCTGGAGTGCTGCCACAAAGGTTGGGGCGAATCGATTGTCATCGGTGTCGCCGGGGCTGGTGAAGAGATCTCAACACGGCCGTTCCAACTGGTTACCGGGCGCGTCTGGAAAGGCTCTGCGTTTGGCGGTGTAAAAGGGCGCAGTGAGCTACCGGGTTACGTTGATCGTTATATGAACGGTGAGATCAATATCGACGACTTCATTACCCACGATATGCCGTTTGAGAAGATCAACGAAGCGTTTGATTTACTGCATGCAGGTAAGAGCATTCGTACCGTACTGCATTACTGAGTATCATTGCTGAAACTGATAGCTAGCACGTTTAAAACGCGGCGGGGAGACCTGCCGCGTTTGCTGCATTTAAAGGAACCTGCCCATGAGCATGAGTGAAACTTTAGAACTGGTGTCTGCTAACCGTAGTTTTGGTGGCTGGCATAAGCGCTACCGCCATTACTCCCGTGCGCTGGATTGCGACATGGTCTTTGCCGTTTACTTGCCACCCCAGGCGGAAAACGAGCGCGTACCGCTGCTTTGGTGGCTCTCGGGGCTAACCTGCAATGACGAAAACTTTATGCAGAAAGCGGGCGCTCACCGTATTGCCGCCGAATTGGGTGTGGCGATTGTCTGCCCTGACACCAGCCCTAGAGGCACGGATTTGCCTGGCGAGCACGAAAGCTTTGATCTAGGTTCCGGGGCTGGTTTCTATGTCAACGCGACTGAGGAGCCTTGGAAGTCTCACTATCGCATGTACGACTATGTGATTGAGGAGCTGCCTTCGGTGGTACGCCAGCACTTTCCGGTGAATGGTCGCGAATCCATTAGCGGCCATTCGATGGGTGGGCATGGTGCGCTGATCCTCGCATTACGTCATCCGGGGCGCTTTAGTTCAGTATCGGCTTTTTCACCGGTGGTGAATCCGATGAACAGCCCATGGGGCCAACAAGCCTTTACTGCTTACCTGGGTGAAGATCAGTCACGCTGGCGCCAGTATGACGCTTGTGAGTTGGTTGCCAACGGCGCATCACGTCAGCGACTGTTTATCGACCAGGGCGAAGCGGATCAGTTCTTAGAAGAGCAGCTTCAGCCAGAGCGTTTGGAAGCCGTTTGTGAGGAGCACGATCATCCGTTAACACTGCGCCGTCAGCCGGGCTACGATCACAGTTACTTCTTCATTGCCTCGTTCATTGAGGATCATCTGCGCTATCATGCAGACCACCTCATGAAGCGTTAAGGATAACTGGATGCTCAATCGTTCGCTGCGCCGTTTTATGCGTCTGCTATGGCGGATTGTATGGCGCGGCGTATTAGCGTTTGTGCTGCTATCAGTCGCGCTGGTACTGCTGTTTCGCGTTGTTCCTCCACCGGGCTCGATGGTGATGGTTGAGCGCAAAATACAGAGTTGGATCCATAGTGAGCCGATTCGGATACAGCGCGAGTGGCGCGGTTGGGATTCTCTCTCTGACAACGCCAAACTGGCAGTGATTGCCGCAGAGGATCAGCGCTTTCCACACCATAGTGGGTTTGATCTTGTCGAATTACGCCGCGCGTTGCAGGCCAGTCGGGACGGCGGAAGGCTACGCGGTGCCAGCACCCTGAGCCAGCAAACGGCGAAAAACGTGTTTCTATGGACCGGCCGAAGCTGGACGCGCAAGGGGCTAGAGGCGTGGTTCACGCTGCTGATTGAGATACTTTGGAGTAAGCAACGTATTCTTGAGGTTTATCTCAATGTCGCTGAGTGGGATCGCGGCGTGTTTGGATTGGAGGCAGCGGCTAAGCACTATTTCGGCGCCTCTTCCCATTCCCTGACCGAGCGCCAAGCCAGCTTGTTGGCCGCTATTTTACCCAGCCCGTTAACGCGTAGCGCCGCAAGGCCCGACGCCCAGGTTGAGCGGCGCAGCCAATGGATACGCCAGCAGATGCGTAACTTAGGCGGAGCTGATTATCTGCAACAACTATAGTTTAGGATGCTGATATAAAAGCATCTATAACCGATTTGGTCATGGTCTTTATTCACATGACCTAATCGTATTTGGCGTGGTCAATTTCCGTCAATGCCTCTAAATTTGGGTAGGAAAAGTAGTAGCCTTGCTGCATCGGAATGCCCAGTTCAACTAGGCAGCGAGACTCTTCACGGGTTTCAACGCCCTCAGCAATTAGTGGTATTCCCAATGTGCTGGCTAGCGCCACTAGGCTACGGAGTATGGCTTGGCGACGCTTATCGCTATTGCATGTCATTACCAGGTCGCGGTCAAGTTTCAGTGAATCTGGCTGCAGGTCGGTCAATAGGTCAAGGTTGGCATAGCCATTACCAAAGTCATCTAACGAGGTGGTAACCCCCATTTCGCGGTAACTTTCGATAATTCTGCGCAAATGTCCACGATCGGTAACTCGCTCAGTTTCGGTTATTTCGAAATTGAGCCGCTCGATAGGCCAGCCAATACGGTGCGCTGTTTCAAGGGTGGCTTGCATGCACGCTCTTGGTTCGTAAACCGCATTGGGAAGAAAGTTGATAGAGAGCTTTTCCTGCATACCTAGTTCACTGGCTAGCTCTATAGCTTTAATACGGCACGCCTGGTCAAAACGGTACATCAAATCTTGAGTTACTTGCTCAAGTATTGAAAAGGCAGATTCACCATTGGGCCCGCGCACTAACGCTTCGTAGTAAATAATTTCTCGCTGACTAACATCGACGATTGGTTGAAATGCCATCGTAAATGCAAAAGGTACCGGTGAATCGCAACGGTTACAGTGTCCGTTCACCCTGGCACAGTGGTGTTGTGCTGACATGTTTATCCAAACCCTGGTCTACAAAACCTTGTTATCGTTTAGTCATCCCATGAGCGGGTTTTCGAATCACCATCACTACCCCAGTGATGGCAATCACCATTCCCGCAAGCCCCAGTAGGGGTAGACGTTCGTCAAACAGCCACCACGCCTGAAGCGCCGTGACCGGTGGCACAAGATAAAAAAGACTCGCTACCCGCGAGGCTTCCCCCTTTTTAATCAAGGCCATAAGTAACAGGATAGCGGCAATTGAGAGAATCAACACCAGCCAAGCAAGGGTTAGTATAAAAGTACTACTCCATTCCACCTGGCGTGTCTCAAATAGCAGTGCGCCACTCCCTAGTAGGACACCTGCCGCCAAGTATTGGATAACCGCCCCAGAAAGCAGCGGCATAGTGGTGCAATATCTTTTCTGATAGAGCGTACCCAACGAAATGCCCATTAATGCGGCGGTGACGCACAGTAAAGCGCTAATGCCGAAGCCATCAAAGAGGGATTCACCAATCTCTAGCTTACTGCCGAGGACTAAGCAGATTCCGATTAAACCCAGGCTTAACCCCACCCACTGAAGCCGTGTCAGCTTTTCCCCTAATAGTGGTCCGGCAAAGGCGGCGGTCAAAAGCGGTTGAAGACCGACAAGCAGCGCCGCTAGCCCGGCCGGCATGCCTAAGTAAATGCCATAGAAGACGCCACCCAAGTAGGCACCGTGGACTAGAAAACCCGATATGGCGATATGTGACCATAACCTAGGCGATGATGGCCAAGGAATGCGCATTAAAAGTGCCAACGGGATTAACAGCAGTAGGGTCAGCACGAAGCGTATGAACAGAAATGTGAAGGGTTCAGCATAAGGCAGGCCAAATTTGGCGCCAATAAAGCCTGTGCTCCAGAGAAGAACAAAAATAGCGGGCATAGCCGCCAAGCCGGCAGAAGAGAGGTCATTGTATTTTAAGCTATTGAATTTGCTGGTCATTATTTTTCCGTGGTGGCGTGTTTAAATCATCTTTTTGATACATATGGTTCTTTTTGTTACTAACTTTTACATAATAAATTGAACCTGCTCGAAAACAGCGCGTCACACTGGGCACATACATAACGCAATATTGAGGTTTATTACTATGCAACGTATGACTGCTCTGTTCTCTGCTGCCCTGCTCGCTACTGGTCTAATGACGGCTACCGCTCATGCCCAACAAGAGCAAGGCTCGACACAAGATCCAATGGCAACCCAGCAAGCAGCACCTGCCCAGGATTTTTCTGACGATCAGCTCCAGCAGTTCGCCGATGCTTCTCAAGAAATTGCGGTTATTTCTCAAGAATATACCCAGCGTCTGCAGGAAGCGGAAGATGAATCAGCGCAGCAGGAAGTGCGCACTGAAGCTAATGACCGCATGATCGAAGTGGTCGAAGACAGCGGTTTAGATGTTGATACCTTCAATGCAATTGGTCAATCTATTCAGCAAGACCCAGAAATGATGCAGCGTGTTCAGGAAATGGCTAGCCAATCCTAAGCTGGGTCATTGATATCAGCTGATAGCTTTCTAGTGTAGCTAGTTTACTAAATTAATTAGCCACGTAACTATCAGTTCGGCTTCGGCCACCAAAGCCCGGTGCTTATCGCATCGGGCTTTTTCATGTCGGCTTTTCAATGATGAATTTTTTCAACAAGGTCATCTTAAAGTGCATCGTGGGTTTACCTTACCTAGCCTACCCGCCACACTTTACGTTATATGTTGATTATTCAGTCAATTGACCGGCAAGCCTAAGGAGTCCGTATGGATGTCGAACTGCTAGAAATACGCCAGCATATGGGGCGGTTTCCCCCGTTTGATGGGCTGTCGGATGATCTTCTCGATGCCATCGCAGAACAGGTAGAAGTGAGCTATTTCAAAACCGGTAGTAGTATTTTAGAACTCAATGAGACATTAAGTGACCTTTGCTATATTCGTAGTGGCGCTGTAGAGGTCTATCGTAGTCAGGGAGAGTTATATAATCGCCTGGGCGAAGGCGATATTTTCGGTCACTTCAGCCTGCTGCGTAACCACAAAGTGCGTTTTCCAGCTCAAGCGATTGAAGATACTTTAATCTACTTTATCCCTAACGCAGTCTTCCAACGTCTGTGTGAAGAAGATGACCATTTTGCTGATTTTGTTGAGTTAGAGCGGCCGCGACTAGAAACCGCCGCCGAGCAGCAAAAGAAATCCAACGACATGATGGTCACGCGGATACGCAAATTGCTGACTCGTTACCCGGTAATGGTCGAAGTCTCGACAAGCGTTCAGCAAGCCGCCCAGCAGATGAGCGAAGCCCAAGCCTCTGCGCTATTGGTATTGAAAGAGGGGAGTGACAACCCACGCTTCAGCTTCCAAGACAGCGAAGGTCAAACTTGGCAGATGTGTGGAATTTTAACCGATAGTGATTTTCGCACTCGCGTTGTGGCTGAGGGGTTATCGCCACAAACCACGGTGGGCGAAGTGGTTTCCTCACGCTTAATTACCATTCAATCAGATGCCTCGGTCTATGAAGCCATGCTGACGATGCTTCGCAGTAACGTGCATCATCTGCCTGTGCTCTATCGACAGCGTCCGGTAGGCGTCGTGCATCTTTCCGATATCATTCGTTATGAAACTCATAGCGGCCTCTATCTGGTTAGTAATATTTTTAACCAATCCAGCGCTCAAGGGTTAGCACGCTTAGCGCCGGATGTTCGTGCGGCGTTTGTACGGATGGTGCAAGAGGGAGCCAATTCTCAGATGGTGGGTAGCGCGCTTTCCACCATCGGGCGTAGCTTTACCCGCCGACTGCTAGAAATGGCCGAAGCGGAACTAGGTCCGCCGCCAGTGCCTTACTGCTTTATGGTCAATGGGTCCATGGCACGTAATGAGCAGAGCATTGTTACCGATCAAGACAATGCGCTGATCCTCTCCGATGAGTTTGTTCCCGAACAGCACGACGTTTACTTTCACGCCTTGGCGAAAATTGTTAGCGATGGTTTGGACGCCTGCGGCTATACCTATTGCAAAGGTGACGTGATGGCGACCAATACGCAGTGGCGCCAGCCACTAAGTGTTTGGAAGCGCTATTTTCAGGATTGGATGGCCAATCCGACGCCAGAAAGGCTGCTACACAGTTCGATATTTTTTGACCTGGATAGCTGCTATGGCGAAGACCACTATGTAGAAACGTTGCAAGACCTGATTGCTGAAACGGCACCCAAATCGCCGCTATTTTTAGCCGCCATGGCGCGAAATGCCTTAAACCGTACACCGCCGTTAGGATTTTTCCGCACCTTTGTTATGGAGCAGGACGGCAAGCATAACAACTCCATCAATCTAAAACGCCGGGGCACCGCACCGATGGTGGATTTGGTACGTATCCATGCCTTGGCGTGCGGCTCCAAAGCGCAGAACTCTTTCCAGCGTTTGAATGACATTGGAAATACCCAGTTATTAGCGACCGGGATGAGTGAAAAATTGAGCTATGCGTTTGAGTTTCTATGCATGTCACGGCTTCGCCATCAAATGATCGACCTGCAAGAAGATCGTCTACCGGATAACAATATCGAGCCTGAGAATGTCGAGGATAGCGAGCGCCACACCCTGAAAGACGCTTTCCAGGTGCTTAGCAATGCGCAAAAATTTCTGAAGTTTCGCTACCCGATGCCCGCTCAGCGGCAGGGGCGCTGAAATGTTTGGAATACGACCACGTCAGAAAATCACTCAGGCCGATTGGGCGGGCTATATGGCCCAGCGGGCGCAGCAAGCCGACAGTGCGGCGATCCAACAGTTTTTCAGTACTCCACTGCCTGACCCGGAAACCCCGATTGCCGAGGTGCCCATGGTGGCACTTGATATGGAAACCACCGGGCTGGATGAGCGACGTCATGCCATTGTCAGTATTGGTCTTGTGCCGTTTACCCTTAATCGCATTAAGCTTGCCGAGCGGCGCTACTGGGTGGTCAATCCTTCACGGCCACTGGCGGAAGCTTCGATTGCCTATCATCACATTACCCACTCGGAGATTGCCCAGGCGCCAGATTTAGAAGTGATATTGGATGAGGTGTTAGCGGCGTTAGCGGGTCGATTAGTCGTCGTTCACTTCCGCAATATCGAGCGGCCTTTTTTAGATGCCGCTGTCAAAGCTCGCCGTGGGGAAGGGGTGCTGTTTCCGATGATCGATACCATGTCGCTGGAGGCGCGGCTCCATCGCCAAACGCTTTGGGCGCGTTTTCGTCGCTGGTTGGGTCGTCCACCGGTTTCGATACGTTTGCACGCTAGCCGCGAACGCTATGGTTTGCCCGCTTATCAAGGACATCACGCCCTGGTGGATGCGCTGGCGACTGCAGAGTTGCTACAGGCGCAAATTGCTACCCATTACCGGCCTGATACACCCTTAAAAGATATTTGGTGTTAAAGGCTATCAACAAAAAACGGGCAACCCAGTGGGTTGCCCGTTTGCTTTACGGAGTAAGTATACCGAAGGCTTAAACCGCTTTTGGCTCGCTCATCAACCCTTTGATAATGGCATAACACGCCACTAGCAATATGATGGTGAACGGGAAGCCTGTGGATACAGCCATGGTCTGGAGTGCCGTTAGACCACCGCCGAGCAGTAGCGCAATGGCAATCGCGCCTTCAATGATTGCCCAGAACACGCGCTGTGGTTTCGGCGCATCGACCTTACCGCCTGCCGTAATCGAATCGATCACCAGCGAGCCGGAATCAGAGGAGGTCACAAAGAAGATAATCACCAAAACGATCGCAATGAACGATGTGATTTGTGACAGCGGCAGCTGCTCCAGCATGATGAAGAGCTGCAGGTCGACGCCAGCGTCACGTACGGCTTCAATACCGTGACTGACATATTGGTCAATGGCGGTGCCGCCGAAGGTGGTCATCCACAGTACTGACACCACAGAAGGCACTATCAATACGGATATCAGGAACTCGCGAACGGTACGGCCACGCGATACCCGTGCGATAAACATGCCGACGTACGGAGACCAGGAGATCCACCATGCCCAGTAGAAGGCCGTCCAGCCTTGACTAAAGTTGGCATCTTCACGGCCAAATGGATTTGATAGCGCAGGCAGGTGAACTGCATAGTTCCACAGGTTCTCAAAGAAGCCGGTGGCAATCAGCAGCGTAGGGCCAACCGCGATCACAAAGAACAGCAGCATCGCCGCTATCACAATATTGATCTTGGAGAGCAGCTGCACGCCCTTGTCGACACCCGCTAGAATGGAGCCAATCGCGATGATCGTGATACCAACGATCAGCAGGATCATGGTGATATCGCTTTCCGGTGCGCCGAACAAGTAGGTAAGGCCCGCAGCGGCCTGAGTGGCACCTAGGCCCAGTGATGTGGCTAGGCCAAATAGAGTAGCGAAGACGGCCAGAATATCAATTAAATGGCCTGGCCAGCCCCAAACACGCTCACCCAAAATTGGGTAGAACACTGAACGCATGGAGAGCGGCAGGCCCTTATTGAACGAGAACAGTGCCAGCGAAAGCGCCACGACCGCGTAAATTGCCCAGGGATGAAGGCCCCAGTGAAAGATCGTGGCAGCCATGCCTAATGCAGCCGCCCCTGCGGCATCTCCCTCGGCGCCCGCCAGCGGAGCCCAGTCTCCACCGTCAAAGGATGTGCCAAAGTGAGTCAGCGGTTCATTGACGCCGAAGAACATCAGTCCAATGCCCATACCTGCGGCAAACAGCATTGAGAACCAGCCCATATAGGTAAAATCAGGCTTGGCATCGGCACCACCAATGCGGATTTTACCTAAGGGAGAGACAATCAGGCCTAAGCACAAAATGACGAATATATTAGCGGCTGAAATAAAGAACCAAGCTAGATTGCCGGTCAAGAAGCCGAAAATGGCGTCATAAATAGGCGCAATAGTGTCTTGTAGCGCGAGTGTTAGCACCACAAACAGCAATACTACGACTGCCGAAATGCTAAACACCTTGCCGTGCAGGTCAAGATTGAGACCCATGGAATTCGTGGTGATGTTGTCTTGCCCGATGACATAATCGGTGTCAATCAGATTCGCCGCACCCTCTGGGGCAGGTATGCCTTCAGAGACCTGCTCTTCAGGGGGGCGTTTATCGTCGTGGTTATCCACTGGAGCCTCTCTATTTCGATCAAGGTATGTCGATCAAAAGATGTTGAACAAAAACCAAAATGTGGCCATCAACCAACATTGCATGGCGTGCGTTAAGGCGCACAATAGCAAATCTGTTAAAACAGTGTTCAACGTATTGTGAACCATAGCGCTTAATACGTTACTTAAAACGGTACTTACAACGACAACAGAGGGCCGAAGCCCCCTGTCATAGCTTGCTCGTATGGTTTTAGCTATCGAGCCACTGTTCCACTACATCTTGGTTATCTTCAACCCACTGCTTTGCATTTTCATAGGGGTCGCTGCCATCTTCCTGGTTCATCAGCATGACTTCCCCCATCTGCTCTGGCGTCCATTCGAAAGCATCGAGAATGGCATAGGCTTCTGGCATGTCATCTTCCAGGCCTTCGCGAACCGCGGTATGGATCTGCTCTGCGCCACCGTAGACGTTTTCAGGATCTTCTAGGTATTTCAGGTCAAAGCGGGCGAACATCCAGTGAGGCGTCCAACCGGTAACAACAACGTTTTCTTCGTTATTAATGGCACTCGACAGCGCTGCCGTCATTGTGGCGCCACTACCGCTACGCAGTTCCAGGTCAAGGTCATAGGTATCCACAACCTCTTCGGACAGCGACATTAAGCCTGCGCCGGGGTCAATACCGATGATCTCGTTATTAAAGCTGTCAGCATTATCGTTAAGGTCAGCAATGGAGTCGACGTCGGTGTACTCAGGTACAACGAGGCCTAGCTTGGTGCCGTCCAGGTTGGGACCCAGGTCTTCTATGCTATCACCCAAGCGTTCCATGTAATCGGCGTGAGTGGTTGGCAGCCAAGCTGCAACGATCGCATCCGCATCGCCAGAAGAGAGCGCTTGGAACATGGCAGCAGCAGAAAGTGAGGTGAGATCCACCTCATAGCCTGCTTGCTCAAGTACCGCGGCAACGACGTTGGTGGAAGCAACTTCAGATGACCACTCGACGTAGGCCAGATTAATGGTACCTTTCTCTTCCTCGGCTTGCGCTGCACTGCTGATAGCGACGCCTGTGCCGGCCAACAGTGCCAGTGAAGCAATACGGATACGGAGGTTCAATGTGCGATGTTTCATTCACTTTCTCCCTTGGGTATACATTTATTAATGTGTCAATCTGCTGCCAAACACAGCATGGTTAGCCAGAAGCGACTTAGCAAGCGATTGGCTCAACACAGTCGCTTTTGCCGTTTTGCTTAATTGATGCGTTTTCCCGATTATCGGGTCTTTCTCAGTGACTGCGTCAAGCGGTCAAGCAGCATGGCTAGAATAACCACTGCAATGCCCGCTTCAAAACCATCGCCAGGACGCAGACGTTGAATAGCGCGCCATACTTCGCTGCCCAAACCATCCGCACCGATCATGGCGGCAATCACCACCATGGAGAGCGCCAACATAATGGTCTGGTTGATACCCGCCATGACAGTGGGTAATGAAAGCGGCAGCTGCACTTTAAACAGTTTCTGACCCCGCGTAGCGCCATAAGCATCCGCGGCTTCGATAAGCTCCACAGGAACCTGACGAATACCCAGCGTGGTAAAGCGAATCGCTGGTGGCATCGAGAAGATGACCGTCGCAAAAATTGCTGAGACGGAGCCAATGCCGAAAAACGGAATCGCGGGAATCAAATAAACAAACGCTGGCATGGTCTGCATAAAGTCCAGAATCGGCATAATGACCCGGTAAAGCCGATTGGAGAGCGCCGCCGCAATGCCTACAGGTAACGCGATGACCACAGCCACCATGGTAGCGAACACTACCAGCGTAAGCGTCTCAATCATCGGGTTCCAGAGGCCCAGGTTCCAAATCAGAGCCAACCCGGCGACGGCGCCGATTGCTAAACGAGAGCCCGCCAGCTTCCAGCAGAGCAGGGCTATCAAGCCGAGCAGTGCCCACTCAGGCAGCCACATGAGGCTGTCGTTTAAAAAATCAATGCCGGTTTGAGTGAAGCGTGAGATGCCACGGGTAACCAGGGAGTATTCGCTGGTCAACCAGGTCAGGCCGCTTTCAATCCAATCACCTAGCGGGATGCGTGGGATTTCCATTATTGCTCTCCTGCTCGTGCCAGTTCATCAAGTACTGCGCCTTTTACCACCACGCCAAGCAGTTGCTCTTGCTGATCAATCACGGCAATAGGGAAGCTCTTTTCACTAAACATGGCAAACAGGTTATGCAGCGGCTCATCCATAGGGACTTTGCGGAAATCTTGGGTTAAATAGGGAATGATTGAGTCAGCCCCTTCTTCAATCGCACGGCTAGCGGCATCCACCTCCAGCAGGCCAAGCAGACGACGGTCGCGATCAACGACATAGATAGAGTCGATAGTGTGGTCGCGCATACGGTGCAGTGCGGTACGTGGCCCATCGCTTTCGCGGGCGGTGGTGCGTAGCGGACGCATGGCGCTTTCAGCGGTCAGAATACGTGACCGATCAACCCCTTCGATAAAGCGCCGCACGTAGTCATCCGCAGGTTTGGTCAGAATTTCTTCCGGCGTGCCGATCTGCACCACTTCACCATCTTTCAGCAGGACGATGCGATCGCCAATGTTGAGCGCCTCATCTAAGTCATGGGTGATGAAGACGGTGGTCTTTTGCATTTTGGATTGCAGTTGCAAAAGCTCTTGCTGCATGTCTTTACGAATCAGCGGGTCGAGTGCGGAGAAGGCTTCATCCATTAACAGCACGGTGGCATCGTTGGCCAATGCACGGGCTAGGCCAACGCGCTGCTGCATGCCGCCGGAGAGTTGATTGGGGTAGGCGTCTTCCCAGCCCTCCAAGCCAACCTGTTTCAGAGAGTCATGAGCAATCTTGTGCCGTTCTGCTTTCTCTACGCCGCGAATTTCCAAACCGAACTCGGCGTTTTGCTGCACAGTGCGGTGAGGAAATAGCGCGAAATTCTGAAACACCATAGAGAAGTGGCGGCGACGGCACTCCAGCAACGCTTTCTCTTTCAGCGTCGGGATATTTTCACCGTCGATGACGATCTCGCCTTCGGTCGTTTCAATCAGGCGGTTAAGGCAGCGAATCAACGTCGACTTGCCTGACCCTGAAAGCCCCATGATAACCAGCAGTTCGCCTTCATAGACATCAAACGAAATATTCGATAGCCCCAGCGTCTGGCCTGTTTTCTCCAGAATTTCCGGGCGCTTCATTCCCTGGTTACGTAGCTCGATTGCTTTTTGAGGGTGCTTGCCAAAGACTTTGCTTAAGCCGCGCACTTTAATTTTGACGGGTCGTGTCTCGTCCATCGGCGGTGCCTTTTTGTTGAGCAGAATGAATGTGCATTGATGGCAGCGTTAGCCGCGGCACAACGTCATTCATAAAAGAAAAGATAACTTGTGTTGGTTAATTTATTAATAATTATTATACATAGGTAGGGCCTGTGTGTCACAACGGCTCGCTCAACGGGGCAATTAACGCTACATGTGTCATTTTTTACCCACCTGATTTCGAGCAGCTGCCTTCGATGCTGATATTTATCATTTTTTAACGTTATGATTTTAAAAGATTTTTTTTCTTTGTTCGTAAATTGGCACGTTAAATGAATGTGCTTAATAGCCGTGACACTATTTGTATAAGACAAATTTTCATTTAACCAAGTAAACGTTTTATTAATTGCATGTTGCAGAGTAGAGATTAACGGTCTCATCAATGGAGGTGGGTATTATGGATAATCAACATGACCAAATTGAAAGTCAGCAAGCTACCAAGCGCCCACGTTGGTTAACGCTGTGCATGATGGCAACCGCAGCAAGTGTCATCGTATTGGCTGGTTGCGGCGATAATGAAGAGCCGGCGACACCCACGGAAGAGCCGTCTCCGTTGGAGCAAGATGCCACCACTGAGCCTGAGCCGAGCATGAGTGAAGAGCCTGCAATGGAACAGGATTCAGGTTCAGAAGGATCTATGACGCAAAGTACAGGCGCTGAATCTGAAGCGCCTATGTCTGAAGAGAGCATGTCAGAAGAGAACATGCCTGAAGACACAATGGATGAACCCGCCACGGGGACAATGAACCCCGAAGAAGATGAAGCGGGTTTCGGTGAAGGCACTGACCCGATGCCGGGCGACAGTGAAGATACAGATGCCACCCCAGATGACGATGATGAGGAAACCAGTAATCAGTAATGGCTAGTCATTAGTAATTGTTAGTGTACCGCTCCCTACGATGGTAAATCGCATCAGCTGTCTGTTCCCTGCGGCTGCTCCACACGGTTTGCCATCCTTTTCGCCCCCGCGCCCGCGGGGGTTTTTTTAATCCTGTTTAATCAGCTAGCAGGGTCGCGTCAATTACTCTTCATTATCTTCAAGGCGGCGGTAGAGTGTTCTGCGCGCGATGCCCAGCACCTCTGCCGTGCGCCGCTTATTGCCACCTGTGGCTTCCAAGACTTTGTTAATATAGCGTTTTTCGACTTCTTCCAAGCTGGGCCAGCGAATCGGCGGCGGGACTGGCAGTTGGCCTCCCGCGAGCAGTTCGCCACTGACGGAAGGCACTATAGGTGTGCCGGCTTCAACCGTTGATTGCTCCCGCAGGCGCTCGGGTAAATCCTTGTGGCTTAGCGAGCCATCTTCGCTCAGCGTAACGCCGCGCATAATGGCGTTTTCCAATTCGCGAACGTTGCCGGGGTAGGCGTAATTGAGCAAATTATTGAGTGCTTCGGGTTCGATTTGCTCAATCTGCTTGCCCTGTGCCTCAGAGTGCTTATCGATAAGGGCAAAAACAAGGTGCTCGATATCGGTGCCGCGCTCACGCAGCGGCGGAATGCGAAGCGAAAAAGTTTCCAACCGGTAAAAAAGGTCGCTACGGAAGTTACCTTGCTCTATCTCTTTTTCTAGATTGCGATGGGTCGCAGCAATGATACGCACATCCACCGGCTCTTCGCGCTCGCCACCCACTGGGCGCACGGTTTTCTCCTGCAGGGCACGCAATAATTTAGCCTGCAGATTAATCGGCATCTCACCAATTTCATCTAAGAACAGGCTGCCGCCCTGGGCGCTTTGAAATAGCCCTTTGCGCGCTTCGCTAGCGCCGGTAAAAGCGCCTTTTACATGGCCAAAGAACTCACTTTCCATCAAATCGGCGGGAATGCTCGCGCAGTTAACCGGTACGAAGGGCTGGTCGTTACGCGGGCTTTCCTGATGAATGGCGCGAGCAAGTAGCTCTTTACCCGTGCCGCTTTCACCTAATATCAGTATGGGAGCGTCGCTCTTGGCAAGGCGGGAGGCGTCATGAAACAGCGCCTGCATGACCTGGCTTTTACCCACAATGCCATGGAAGTGACTGATCTCTGAATCATGAGAAACGGCTAAACGCTGCCGTTCAAGCACACGAAAAACGGCTTCCCGAATAGCATCCAAATCGAGTGGTTTGGTTAAAAAATCGTCAGCGCCGAGCTTTAATGCCTCGACCGCCTGATCAATGGTACCAAAGGCGGTAATCACGATAATGCCCAACTCACTGCCCGCTTGGCGGAGTTGCTGAAGTAACTGTATGCCTGTCATACCCGGCAAACGTACGTCGGTAATTACCAGCGAGACGGTGGTGTGGCTCAATAAGGCAATAGCTTCTTCAGCGCTAGGGACGCCCAGCGTGGTATAGCCTGCATCCTGCAGTTCTTCCTCTAATAACTCACGTATAGCGGCGTCATCTTCCACCACCAATAAAGGTAAAAGGTGTTCCTGATGGGTCACAAACGTTGTCCTCACGCGGATGCGGTTTCACTAAGGGGTAGTGTAATTTCAAAACCAGCGCCACCAAGGACGCTGTCAAACACGCCGATCGTGCCGCCGTGGTCGTTAATAATGCGATGCACCATAGAGAGCCCCAAACCACTGCCTTTGCCGACGGGTTTGGTGGTAAAAAATGGATCGAACACTTTATGATGATGGGAGTTGGGTATGCCCGGGCCATCATCTTCTACCCACAGTATTAATTCGTGTTCTTGCTGTTGGGCTCGTACCCTGATGCGGCTTACTTCGGGCGCTTGCGCCGCATTTCTGAGTAAATTGGTCAGCACCTGAATAAGCTGCTGACCATTGGCGATTAAGTTGGGTGTCGGTGACGGTAATTCAATGTCTAGACGAATGTTGCGTGGTTCAAGCTCCTCTTCAACCAAATCGCTGGCACTTATAATAAGCTGATCGAGTGCTAACTCGCCTTTCTCTACGTTATGTTGACGGCCTAATTCCATCAATTGACGCACAATTTCAACGATGCGCTCCACTTCGCCGCGAATACGCCCGAGCCTTGCTCGCTCGTCATCACCAATCACATCGCGGCGAGCCAGGCGTTGAGCTTGACCATTGATTACCGTTAGCGGTGCACCTATTTCGTGGGCTACCCCCGCTGCAAGAACGCCTAGTTCGGCTAGTTTTTTCGATTTGCGTAGACGCTTTTCAAGCTCTATTTCACGCCGCTGGCGGTCTTCGATTTCTTGGTCTTTCTCTGCCATCGCGTCCAGCATGCCATTTAACCCAGAGGCGAGGCGGCGATATTCGGTAGGGCCGTCTTCGGTGGCGCGCTGGCTGCGGTCACCATCTTCCACCAGTAGCATTACGTGCAGTAGCCGATTAAGCGGGCGCTCGATATGGCGGCGAAACCCCCACCAAATACTAAATACAATCCCTGCAGCGCCGACCACAAATACCAACACGGCCACAATGCTAATAAAGCCAGTATAGCTATTGAGCCGGTTAACCTGCAGCACGCCATACACAGTGCCATCTTGTGAGCGCAGGGGGGGCAACGCAGAGTAGTAATTCCAGCCATCGTGCTGTCGATAGTTGCTATATAAATCATCGCGCTCAATGACTTGCTGAATTTCTTCCCGGCTGAAAATGTCTTTGCCAAGGCCTAGACCGTAAATGTCGCGCCCGTCGGTATCGAATACATAGGCGCCATAAATGCGGTGGAACGAGAACGCCGATTGTAGCGCTTCTTCGAGCGGGGTGCTGCTGTCCGGCGTGACCGCGTAACTCAGCGAAGAGCTCAGCGTGCGGGTAATAATCTCTACTTCCGTTTGTAGCTTTGAGCGTACGTTATCCTCAAGCGATTTAATGGCGACTAAGCTAAACACCACTAGGACGACGAAAAGCGGCACAATTACCGTTAAAATTATTAAATTGCGTAGTCGCATGCGGCGCCCATAGTGGTGTTAATACATTTTAGTATCAGCAAATGCGTGAGGCGTTACTGATTCGTTGGCGCCAAGCGATAAAGACCACCCTGAGGGGCATCGGTAAGCAGATAGATGGCATCGTCCGGACCTTGGCGAACATCACGAATACGACCAATGTCCCCGTTAAGAATCAGCTCCTCTTCGGCTACGTTACCATTCTCTAAGCGCAAGCGAAGTAGCTTTTCACTGCCGAGACCGCCAGCCAATAAATTACCTTTCCACTCGTCAAACGCGTCGCTAGTCACTTCTGCAAGCCCGGCGGGTGCAAAGCGGCCTTCAAACACATATACCGGGTTCACCATGCCGGGCAGTGAGTCTTCGCCAATCGGTTCATTGGTGGCGTAGTCATTGCCCTGGCTGACCTCTGGCCAGCCATAGTTATTGCCTGCTTCGATATGGTTAAGCTCGTCGCCGGTTCGCGGGCCGTGCTCGGATACCCAAGCTTGGCCGTTACTCAACACGGTCATGCCCTGAATATTGCGGTTACCCATGGTATAGATTTCGTCCAGTGTGGCGTCGTCGTCTACAAAAGGGTTGTCATCAGGCACGCCGCCGGTGGCGGTAAGGCGCAATGTTGAGCCAGCGTGATCATCGCTTGCTTGGGCGCGAGGCGGCTCGCTACCGCGGTCGCCAATGCTCATTAGCAACGTGCCATCAGGTAGCCAAGCGAGTCGCGAGCCATAATGGCGGCCAGGCCCAGAGGCGCGATCCTGTTCAAATAAGTGTTCTACCTCACCCAGTTCGTCGCCCAGCCATTGTACGCGTGATAGCGCCGAACGCGTGTTATTGCCATCGGGCTTGCTCCAGGTGAAATAAATCCAGTCGTTGTCACCCGCGCCATTGCCACCTTTGAAATCAGGGTGCAAAACGATATCTAACAGGCCGCCTTGGCCTTGCGTGCTGACGTCTGGCATGCCTTCCAGGGAGCGTGTTTCGCCACTTTCGGGGTCAACAAGCGTCAGTTGCCCGCTGCGTTCACTGACCAGCGAGCGCCCATCGGGTAAAAACGCAACCGCCCAGGGGTGTTCGAAACCCTCGGCGATACGCTCAATAGAAAGGGTTAAATGCTCAGTTTCAAGCGACGCCTGAATCACTTCTGCGTTCGCGTTGTTCATCGTAGCCGCCAGTATCAACCCGCTAATCCCCGCTACTCGAATCCCCGGCGCGAGCCAGTGGCGGGTAGAGTGACTCTTATTGGTATAATGCATAGCGTGCCCTCTGTGATGTTAATGCCCGTTATCATTAGTACCCGTTATTAATAACAGTCTAGCAGTGACTCTTCACTCACGTCGGGGTTCCGCTAAGAGTGCTTAAACGGCGTTATTGAAAGAAGCGGGCTTACATGAGTATGGCGAGCAGCACCGGTATATAAACCAACGCTAGCAGCGTTGAGCAGAACACCAGGCTGGCAACATAGACAGGTTCGCGCTGAGCGCGTTGCGCAAATAGATAGTTAAATACCGCCACGGGCATACACATCTGCACCACTAAAATGCTTTGTGCGAGGGGGGGAAGGCCCACCCAGCCAGCGATCAACCAAGCGGCTACCGCAGCAAGAGGGATGCGCACTAAGCTAAACCCTAGCCCCGAACGCAGGTTTTTGACCTTGATGCTGGCCAGTGAGACGCCCAGCGTAATCAGCATTAGCGGTACTGTGAAACCGGACATTAAATCTACTGTGTTCGCCAACCAGGGCGGTAGCGAGGTGCCGGTCAGCAACAGCGCCATAGAAATAAGAATGGCGTAAACGGTGGGTGTTTTAACGAGGGTTTTGAGTGGATTACCTTGGCTATTAAGGACAGCGCCCAGGGTGAATTGAAATAACGAGACGGTAACCATCACCGTGATGCCATAGGCAAAGCCTGCACTGCCAAAAGCGTAAAGCACCACCGGTAAGCCCATGTTGCCGGTATTAGGGTACATCATGGGAGCAATTAACACCCGCCAGCTGCGGCGCAACAGTTTCGCGACCAGAAAGGTCGCGGCCCCCATGGTGAGAATCACCAACGCGGCGGCCAGCATTGTCTGGCCAAAGGTGGTGGCATCAATGTCGGCGCCTGCCAGGGACGCTAATACCAGTGACGGTGTTCCGATGTTAAATACCAGACGGGTAATGAAGTCGACCGGGTAAGGGTGGCCTAAGCGTACCCATAAATAGCCAAGCCCTGCACCGGCAAGTACGGGCGCCATGACGGCAAAAAGTTCGGCAAGCATTGACTGTCCTTGGCAATAATTAAGCGCCTATTGTCGTTAATAAGCGGGCTAACTGGCAAGGTAAACACTTAATGGGTCTATGCAGCGGCGGTGGACGTACGCCACTGGGCGGGCACTTGGCTGCGCAAAAACTCCAACAGGGCGTGAGTTCGGCGTGACTGGTGGCCATAAGCGTAAAGCAGCGTGATCGGTAAAGGGGCTGGCTCCCAGTCACGCAGGCAGTTAATCAGCTCGCCCGGATGATGCTGTTCACGTTTGGCGGTTAGCCAGTGAGCGAGTAGGCCAATGCCCTGGCTACGCGCGATGGCATCAATATGCAGGGCGGTGAGATCCACCCTTAACCGTGAGCGGGGCGGGTTAAAGGTGTACTCGCCGTGTTCAGGATGTGAGAGCAGTAGCCCATTTGGCGCTGAGTTCAACAGGTCTATCCATGCATGCTGATTAAGTTCTTCGGGGTGCTTTGGCATACCAGCCCTTTCTAAATAGCGGGGGCTGGCATATAAACCACGGGTTAAATACCCCAAGCGCTCCTGATTAAGCCCGCACTCATGCGTTGGCCCCAACCAAACATGCACGCTATTACTGTGCATTTTAGTCGGCGGCGTTTCACGAGTGTGTAGTGTTAGTTCTACCTTGGGGTGCCGGTTCAAGAAGGCATCAATGGCGCTAGCTAACCAACTACGCGCTAAGGCACCGTGTACCTCAAGGGTTATTTCACCGCTGATCTCCTCTCGCAGCTCCGCCAGCGCCTCCTGGCTATGGGCTGCCATCGCCAAAAGCTCAGTGCAGTAGTTGTGAAACAGCAGCCCAGCTTCCGTGGGGATTAAGCGGTTGGCTTGGCGTCTTAGCAGCGGCTGGTTAAGCCGAGCTTCCAGTTGGCTGATGCGTCGGCTTAGGGTCGATTTGGCTAAACCGAGCGTTTGCGCGCTGCGGGTCAAGCTGCCCGTGGTCATTACATCGGCAAAAGCGGTGAGTTCGTCAAAGTCATACATGGTCAGGCCCACGGGCAAAGGGTGAGGCTTAATTGTGCCACTGTTTGGTGAGAATGAAAATAATAGGCATTTGTGTTCCGCTTAGCTGAACGCACTGTCTCACCTCATTATGTAAAGAGTGTGCAAAAATACAAATGCTAATAATTCCCATTTGTGGGGAAATTGCTCACTTACATGAAGGACTTTTCTATGTCTCCCTGTTTGCGCCGAACGCTGCTGGCAAGTGCTATCTCTACTCTTTTCAGCGGCACCCTATGGGCACAAGAAGCGCCACGGCTAGATGATATGGTGGTGACTGCCTCCGGCTTTGAACAGTCAGTTTCGGATGCGCCAGCGTCTATTAGTGTGATTTCACGCGAGGAATTGGAAAGGGGCCACTATCAAGATGTTACCGATGCGCTGCGCCATGTGCCCGGTGTGATCGTGACCGGTGGCGGCGCGGGGGATAACGGCCACGATATCTCTATCCGCGGCATGCCCTCCCAATACACGTTGATACTGGTGGATGGGCGCCCGCAAAATTCTCGTGAGTCTCGGCCCAATGGTAGCGCCGGTTTTGAACAGGATTGGCTGCCGCCATTGCAGGCAATCGAGCGTATTGAAGTGGTGCGTGGGCCAATGTCGACGCTCTACGGCTCCGATGCCATTGGCGGTGTGATTAACGTGATTACCCGCAAAGTTGCCCAGGAGTGGCACGGTAATGTCCAGCTCGACACGGTACTGCAAGAGAGCAATGATTCTGGTGACAGCCGCCAAGCCAATTTTTATCTGAGTGGGCCATTAATAGATGATCGGTTAGGTCTCCAACTCTATGGTCGTACCTCACGGCGCGACGAAGACAACATCATTAACGGTTACGAAGATAAAAGCCTGCAAAGCCTGACGGCACGGTTCAGTCTTGCCGCCTCGGATAACCACGACTTTACCGCTGAAGCCGGGATTACCGAGCAGGAGCGACAATCGCTAATGGGTAACTCGGCGCCCTCAGAAGGCTGCCGAGGTGGCTGCACGGATAGCTTCAACGATTATACTAACCGGCATGTTGCTCTGACCCATAGCGGCCGCTTTGATATTGGCACCAGCGAAAGCTTTGTCCAGCGGGAAACCAGCGAAAACCCATCGCGGGAAATTGAGATCACCAACACCACCGCTAAAACCAGCCTGGTGATGCCGCTAGGCGCGCACATGCTCACTCTGGGTGCGAGTTACGAAGAGGAGTCGCTGGACGATTACCAAACCAACCAGATATCTGATCGTACCCACGTAGAGCAGCAGCAGTGGGCTCTGTTTGCAGAAGATGAGTGGCTGCTGACCGACACTTGGGCGTTGACCGGCGGCATGCGGTTAGACGATGCCGAGAATTACGGTAGTCACATCAGCCCGCGGCTCTATAGCGTGTGGAACATGACGCCGGACTGGACGTTAAAAGGCGGAGTTTCCACCGGCTTCCGTTCGCCTAACCTGCGCGAAGCCACTGCTGACTGGGGGCAAATCAGCCGAGGCGGTGACGTTTACGGTAACCCGGATTTAGAACCAGAAACCTCGCTCAATAAGGAACTGGCGCTGCTGTATGCCAATGACGCCGGGCTAAGTGGCGGTATCACACTGTTCCATAATGACTTTAAAGATAAAATCACCCGTATTGCCTGCCCCGAAGGTGTGTGTGCCGATGAGCCCAACCAGTTCGGCAGCGATCCTCCTTATCGCATCAACATTGATGAAGCGGTCACTCAAGGGGTAGAGGCAAGCGTAGCGGCGCCGCTAAGCGAGGCGGTTGAACTAACAGCCAGCTACACCTTTACCGACAGTGAGCAGAAAAGCGGTGAGTACGCAGGCGAGCCGCTCACACAGCTGCCGCGCCATCAGGTATCGGCCACGCTAGATTGGCAAGTCTCGCCCAAGCTGCGCCAGTGGACCAAAGTGACCTACCGCGGTGAAGAGAGCCAGCCCAATACCGGCCCCTCACAAAGCGCTATCGTGGCACCTTCCTACACCTTTGTAGATGCAGGCGTTGGCTATCAGCTAAATGAAACAACGCAGCTCAACGCAGGCATCTACAACCTGTTCGACGAAGCGATCGATTACGACGAGTACGGCTATGTGAAAGATGGCCGCCGGGTTTGGCTAGGCCTTAACGTCGCGTTCTAGATATTACGTTCAAGCAATCAGCGCACTGCAGCGGCTATCCAGCGATAGCCGCTTTTTTGGCTAAGAAAAGTGCACATTAATAAACAAAAAAGCCCCGGCGCATGGCCGGGGCGGAAATCAGCATTGAAACAGTAGCGAGCTGAAACCGATTAAAACTCGTAACGGGCGGACAGCCACAGGCGGCGGCCTTCCTCACTATTGGCGTATACATTGCCAAAGCTAGTGCCATCGCCATAGGCGCGGTAATCAACAAAGTCTTTATCAAACAGGTTGTAGATCGTGGCGCTGAGGTTAAGGCTATCGGTCACCGCGTAATTACCGCCCAGGTGAAACAGCGAGTAGGCTTTAAAATCACCTAAATCATCATAGGAAGGGGCGCCCCGAACGCTTTCGCGATTACGGTAGCGCTCGCTGCGGTATTCCGCTGAGAGCCATGTATCCAGTTTCGCAGTGGTTTGCCAGCGCAGCGTGGCATTGACCGCGTGCTCTGGGGTATCGGTAAGCGGATCGCCTTCATTTTCGCCGCTTTGCTGTTCACTATCGGTATAGGTGTAATTGGCATTCAAACGCCAATCGGGATTGAACTGATAGCTCGCGGCTAGCTCGATGCCCTGGGTGATGGCTTCATCAATATTGATATCTTGGCCATACAGACCGTCGGGAATCAGCGGATCGTTTTCGATCAAGATATCGTTGCCACTGGCGATCTTGTCGTCAAACTGATTGTAGAACAGCGTCGCGCTGGCGGTGAAACCCTGTTGATTATCGTAGTGAGCGCCGATCTCGCTGCTGGTGCTGGTTTCCGGCTCCAAGTCAGGGTTACCGATGGTCAGCACGGTACCCTGTCCGGTGACACCATTAATGCCAGCGTGCAGCGCATTAAGCGTTGGGGTCTTATAGCCGCGGCTAACACCGCCTTTTAGCGTCCACTCCGGGGTAGTATTCCAAACCAAGTAGCCGCGTGGGCTGAACTGGCTGCCAAAAGCATCATGGTGGTCATAGCGACCGCCTAAGGTAAGGGCTAAATCGTCTTGTAGCAGCCACTCGTCTTCAGCAAATAGCGACCAAGTGGTTTGCTCGAAAGTTTCCCCTGCAAGGCCGTCATCGAGTTCCGCATCCCACCACTGCATTCCAACCGTGGTCATATGATTGTCTAACGGCATGATGAACTTGCTATCGAGTACCGTATTCGTGGTCTCGAGTTCGCGCGGGTCGCCACCGACAATGCCTGGAAAACCGTCGTAAGCTTCACCGATTGCACCTGGCATGGTGCGCCCTTTGGTTTCGGTAGTGTTGCGCATTAGGCTCGTTTCCAACGTGCCTGATGCAAAACGCCCCGTGTGACCAATCGCGACTTGTTCACGCTCAAAGCGCAGTTCGTCAGAGTAGCCAAATGCTTCGCCTGGTTCCGGGTCGCAGCTACGAGTGCGTCCGTCAAGCGTGCCTAGCTGGCATTCATCGTTGTTATAGCGCTGTCGATTGACCTCACCATCCATCCAGAGATCATTGTTGTCATTAGGCGTCCAGGTCAGCTTGCCGCCCAGGTTGTAAATATCGCCCTCCACCGGGCTGGGGCCGCGCTGGCTTACTTCAATCGGGTCACCGTTCTCGTCGCTATAGACAAGCTCGGAGGCGTCGCGCTCATAGAAGCGTCCACGTAGTTGAAGACCCAGTGTGTCTGCCACTATTGGGCCACTGGTATAGAGGTTGATTTCCCGGCGGTCGCCAAAGTCACGATCCTGGTTAAAGGTATTCTCGATGCCCACCGAGCTCGTCCATTCACGGCCAACACGGCGGGTAATAATGTTGATGACACCGCCCATGGCATCGGAGCCATAAAGCGTCGACATCGGCCCACGAATAACCTCAATGCGCTCGATGCTGGATACGGGGGGGAAGAAGCTGGTCGAGGTTTCGCCAAAGCCGTTAGGCGTAACGCTGCCCGCCGCATTCTGACGGCGTCCGTCGATCAGTATCAATGTGTAGTCGCTCGGCATACCGCGGATGCTGATATTACTGCCACCCGTTTTACCCACTTGGCCACCTACATCGACGCCTTCAATATCGCGCAGGGCATCGGCAATGCTAGTGACACGCGTGCGCTCAAGCTCCTCACGTGAGATCACCGAGATGCTGGCCGGGGCGTCTACCATGGCTTGCTCAAAGCCACTGGCAGATACCACCATGTTGTCTAACTGAGCGGTTTCTTGCGCATAAGCACCCGAAGAGAAAGCGGCTAGTGCAATGGCACTGGTTAAAGTGCGACGAGTAAAGTCTTGCATGAAGGACCCCTTGGTAATAATTTTCGATTGCTAATGATATTTATTATCAAATAGGGCTGAGAGTCTAAAAAGAAAAGTTCCTATTTGCGATGCAAAATTGAGGAACGTTTTGTTGCATAAAATGAAACGTATAAACGGTCGATGGGTTGCAAGAAGTGGAACGCAAGATTCTATTGAATAATAGTGCAGGCGCTTTTGAGAATCGTTACTATCTATGCCAATGTTTTGTCTTGAGAGAAAGCTATGTGGGTTAAAACGACATCAAAAATGGGCAGCCATACCTCGATTCACACTAGGAGCTGGCGTCTCAACATTGCCAGCACGCTATTGTGTGCCTTGATCGTCACTGTTTTAGGGTCAGCTACCGCGCAAGCCCGTACATTGGAAACCGCTTTTGGAGAAGTAAACGTTGAGGGAACCCCGGAGCGCGTTGTAACGCTGTACGAAGGTGCGTTGGATGCCGCCGTGGCGGCAGGCGTTAACCCGCTAGGTGCCGTTACCACCCGTGGTGGCGATAACGTGGCGGGCTACATTGAAGCGCATCTTGGCGAAAATCGCCCCGCTATCATGGGCGTGGTGCGCGAGATCAACATCGAAGCCGTGTTGGCGCAGCAACCGGATCTAATTCTGGCGCCCGCCCAGCTGTCTGATGAGCAGTACCAACTGCTGTCACGTATTGCGCCCACCGTGGTGCCACCGACCCAGCCACTTGCACCGGATAACTGGAAAGACGAAGCCCGCCTTTACGGTGAAGCGCTTAATCGACAAGAGGCGATTGCAGAGGCCATTGAGGACGTGGAACAGCGCGCTGCAGAAGTGGCCGAGGCAGTGGAGGCCGCAGGCGTTGGTGGCAGTACGTTTTTGGTTCGCTGGATGCCCGGTGGCCCAATGGTCATGTCGCAAAACCTCTTCTCAGCAGGACTTTTAGCCCAAGCCGGCTTGGATGTTCAGGACGGCGGATTGGTGGGTGAGCGGGGCGTGCATAGCGATGTGCTTAGCTTGGAAAACCTCTCACAAGTGGACGGTGGCTGGCTGTTCCTGGCAACGCTAAACGAAGACGGCCAAGCAGCGTTGGAGGCGGCCAAACAGAGCAGTGCCTTTACGCGGCTTAATGTCGTGCAGCAAGAGCGAGTGGTCCCGGTAGACGGCCAGCTATGGACCAGCGCCAACGGACCGCTGGCCGCGCAAGCAATCCTTGATGATATAGAGGCGGCGCTATTGCCGTGACAGTTCCATCTTCTGCAACGACTAACCTCCGTACCCATCCGCGTACGCTGATACTGCTACTCCTCACCGCCTTAATGGCGGTGAGCCTCGTTAGCCTACTGATTGGCGCGGGAAGTGTTGGCCCCGGTCGGGTGTTGGCGCTACTTTTCGGTGCCCAGGATAGCGAAGCGCATTTTATCGTGTGGGAGCTGCGCGCACCGCGAACGTTAATCGGCATCGTGGTGGGGATGGCGTTAGGGGTGGCGGGGGCGCTGTTGCAAGCGGTGGCCCGCAACCCGCTGGCTGAGCCGGGGCTTTTAGGCGTTAGCGCAGGAGCTGCCTTTGCCGTGGCGCTGGCGCTAGTGCTCGGCGCCAGTGCCGCTACCTTGCGTATTTCAGTGGCGCAGCTAGGTGCGTTGGTGGGCTGCGTATGTGTATTGAGCGTGGCGCGCTTTCGTGGCGTAGGCAATGACCCTATCCGGTTGGTGCTCGCCGGGGCTGCGTTTTCTGGGCTGCTGGCCTCACTCACCTCATTGATACTGCTTTATGATCAGCGCGCCGCGGATGAAATTCGTTTCTGGGTGATTGGCAGTTTGGCAGGCCGCCGCTTAGACGACTTGCTAGCGGTGCTGCCTAGCATGTTGGTTGCGGCTGTGGTCGTCATATTGACCGCCCGGCCATTAGCCGCGCTGGCCTTAGGTGAGCGGGTTGCGTCGGGATTAGGTCACCACCCTAACCTTATTCGCTGGCTGGTCGTGGCCTGTGTGGCGCTATTGGTTGGCGCGGCCACTGCTATCGCCGGGCCAATCGCCTTTGTCGGGCTGGTGGTGCCGTTTGTTGCACGGGCCTTTGCCGGGCCTGATATTCGCCGCACGCTGCTGTTTTGTCTGCCCATTGGGCCACTGATCGTGTTAGCCGCCGATATCATTTCGCGTGTTGTGGTCGCCCCTTCAGAGTTACCGCTGGGCGTACTCACTGCGCTATGCGGTGCACCTGTATTGATAGCGGTCGTGCGTGCGCGCCGCTTACCGATGTTATGAGCTGGTTCATGAAAACCACATCAATTAAATCCACCTCTATGCCTTTCTCTTATACAACCCGAGCGGCTTCGGGTGACAACGACACAGTCTCGCCGCCTCAAGGGTATTGGCGATTCGCCTGGCGCCATCAACAGGGTGCGAACAGCGTACTGTTTGAACAGCGTGCGGTGGTGGTCAATCTGGGTCTATTCGGCGCGTTGCTCGTCGCCAGCGTTATTTATCTAAGTCTGGGCAGCGTTAAGGTCGCCCCGACGGCGGTGTTACAAGCGCTGGTGGGCAACGCTAATATGATGGCAGCCTTTGTGGTGCAAGAACTACGCTTGCCACGGTTGGCTGCCGCTTGCTTCACCGGAGCTGCCTTCGCACTGGCAGGCATTTTGATGCAAACGTTAGCCCGCAATCGCCTAGCGACGCCGGGTATTATCGGCATTGATAATGGCGCAACGGCGTTTGCCGTGGCATCCATCGTAGGGATAGGTGTTTCAATTGCACCGCCCGCCATGGCATTGGCAGGCGCGACCACGGCGGCAGTGCTTACCTTTGGTTTAGCGGCGGGTAGTGGCACCCAGGGCTACCGTTTTATCGTTGCGGGGATTGGCGTTGGCGCGGTATTTGGTGCGGTGACGCAGCTGCTCCTTGCTCGGGTGGCGATTGATACCGCCAACGCCGCCTACCCCTGGACGGTCGGCTCGCTTAATGCCCGACCTAGTGGCGCGCTACAGCTCCTAATGCTCGGGTTAGCGTTAGGGCTGGCAATCGCGCTGGCGCTGGCACGTTCACTAACGCTGCTACGTTTTAAAGATGCCACCGCCAGCGGTTTGGGGGTTAACGTCAAACGACGCCGGCTGGAAGTGCTGCTGCTGTCGGTTGCGCTGACGGGGTTGGCGGTCGCTGTTGCCGGGCCAGTAGGTATGGTGGGGCTAATTGGCCCCGAAATTGCCCGGTCGCTGTCGAGTTCACGGGGGGTACCTATCATGGCGGCAACGATGGCGGGTGCGTTAGTGATGGTGCTCGCTGATTTAGCCGGGCGCACGCTGCTCGCTCCCATCGAGATTCCGGTGGGTATTGTCACTGCAGTGGTGGGTGGCCCCTGGCTACTTTGGATATTAATGCGTCCGCAACGGAGCTACACATGAGCCACTCCCCGTCGACATCAATCCCCTTATCAATGCCTTCGCTGGCGACCCAATCACTGGGCATGAGTTATGGCGCTCGGCAGGTGATTGATGGCTTGGATATTACCCTACCCAGCGGCCAAGTCACCGCCATTGTGGGCCCCAACGGCTGCGGAAAATCGACGCTACTGGCCGGGCTTGCGCGCCTGCATAAACCTGATAGCGGAACGGTGTTGCTGGACGGTGCCGATATTCAGCGCCTGCCTACCCGCCAGTTGGCGACGCAGCTGGCGCTATTGCCTCAAGAGGCCGTTGCGCCTGAAGGCTTAACCGTGACCGAGCTAATTCGCTTTGGCCGCCAGCCCCATCAAGGGTGGCTCCGCCAGTGGTCAGCGGAGGACCAGCGAGTCGTCCAGCACGCGCTGGCCGCAGCAGGGCTTGAGCAACTCGCCGATCGGCCAATTGACGCGCTTTCCGGTGGGCAGCGGCAACGCGCCTGGATCGCCATGACCATCGCTCAACAAACCCCGCTACTGTTGCTGGATGAACCCACTTCGGCACTGGATCTTGGTCATCAGATTGAAGTGTTCGAATTGGTTCAGCACCTTGCCCATCACGGTCGCACCGTGGTCATGGTACTGCACGACCTCGCCAGCGCCTGCCGCTACGCGGATCACTTAATCGCCATGCGCGAAGGGCAGATTGTGGCGGAAGGGCCGCCCGCTACCGTGGTCACTCAAGATTTAGTACGCACGCTTTATCAAGTAGAGTGCACACTATTAACCGACCCTGATACCGGCAGCCCGCTGCTTGCAAATGTGCGGCGCTCATCGGCGGTTAGCTAGTGCTTAGCCAATAGATTAAGCCAACAACAAACTTAGAAAGGAATACTTGTGTCCTCTCCTGCGCACAGTTTTCAAGCTTTGGTGCGGCTACTGCGCTACGCCAAGGGCTATCGGCGACGCATTATTGCCGCCACTACCTGTTCAGTTATCAACAAGCTGTTTGATATTGCCCCAGAGATATTGATTGGTGTCGCCATCGATGTGGTGGTGAATCAAGAGCAGAGCTTTGTGGCAAGTTTGGGGTTTGAAACGCCCCAACAGCAGATCACGATGCTGGCGGTGCTGACGTTCTTTATCTGGGCAGGGGAGTCACTGTTTGAGTACTTGTTCCAGATTTTATGGCGCAACTTAGCCCAGCGGCTGCAGGCGGATATGCGTCAGGATACCTACGAGCACGCCCAGCGGCTGGATATGGCGTTCTTTGAGTCGAAAAGCTCCGGCCAGCTTGTAGCGACCATGAACGATGATGTGAACCAGCTTGAGCGCTTTCTGGATGGCGGAGCCAACGCGCTGATTCAGGTGGTGGTCACCGTGGTAGCCGTGGGCGCGGTGTTCTTCGTGCTTTCGCCGCTGATAGCGCTGCTGGCGTTCACACCGATTCCGCTGATTATCTGGGGGGCGTTCTTCTTCCAGCGTAAAGCCGGGCCGCTGTACAGCGATGTGCGTGAAAATGTCGGTGATTTGGCCAGCCGGTTAACCAATAACCTCAGCGGCATCGCCACGATTAAAAGCTTTACCAGCGAAGACCGCGAAGCCGAGCGCCTGCGCGATGCCAGCGAAGCCTATGTAGAGGCCAACCGACGAGCGATTAAGGTTAGCTCCGCGTTTATTCCGGTCATCCGCATGGCGATTTTGGCAGGCTTTCTCGCCACCTTTACCGTTGGCGGCATGATGGCGCTCAACGGCAACCTGAACGTAGGCGCTTACGGCGTGCTGGTGTTTTTAACTCAGCGACTGCTCTGGCCGCTCACCGGCCTGGCCCAGGTGATTGACCTGTTTGAGCGTGCCATGGCGAGCACGCGTCGCATTCTTGACCTGCTCGAAGTGCCGATTACGGTCAAAGATGACAGCACGACACCGCTTACCCAGCCAGTACGTGGCGAAGTAACGATTGATAATGTGAGTTTTCACTACGCGACCAGCCTTGTCGGGGTCGATGGCATTCACCTGCACGTGCCTGCGGGCAATACCTTAGCGCTGGTGGGGGCGACGGGATCGGGGAAATCCACCTTGATCAAACTGCTACTGCGTTTTTACGACCCGGAAAGTGGGCGGGTGCTTATCGACGGGCAACCGATAACCGACGTCAGCATGAACTCGCTACGCCAGTCGATTGGCCTGGTCAGCCAGGACGTGTATCTATTTGAAGGCAGCATTCGCGACAATATCGTCTACGGCAAACCTGATGCGGACGAAGCGGCGATTATCGATGCCGCCAAAACGGCCGAAGCGTGGAGCTTTATCGAGACGTTGCCCAAAGGGCTGGACACGCCAGTGGGGGAGCGGGGCGTGCGGCTTTCCGGCGGCCAGCGCCAAAGGCTTTCTCTAGCCAGGGCGCTGCTGAAAGACCCGCCTATTTTGGTGCTGGATGAAGCCACTAGCGCAGTGGACAACGAAACCGAAGCGGCCATTCAGCGCTCGCTCAAGCGTATTGCCCATGGCCGCACAGTGATTATGATTGCTCACCGGCTCTCTACCATCGTGCATGCCGATGAGATCGTAGTGATAGAGAAAGGCCAAGTGGCTGAGCGCGGCAGCCACACAAGCCTATTAAAAGCTAACGGCCACTACGCCGCCCAGTGGCGAGTACAAACCGGCGAAGCCCAGGCGGGTGATGTAGAAGTACTCAGGGGCTAATCTTTAACGGTTAACTAAAAGCGCATTGAGGGTGACGGGTACATGCTCGTCAATCTCCTGATAGCCCAGCATCGACAACACGGTACGCACCGTGCTGTTGGCCATCAGCGCTCTGCCATCCATCGCCATGGGCTCTGCGTGGGTCACGCGTATCTCATTCAAACCTTCGCGGGTAAACCGCAGCGGCACGGATTCCTGCTGGTTTATCATGTCGGACTGAACGCGAAACTCCAGCGTCTCCACCAGTGATTCACCAATATCTAAGCTGTCCAACCGCTCGGGTGGCATCTGCGCCACCAGCGTCACTAAAGTGGTGTTCGCCAACAAACCTATCCACGGAGGCAGCTCGCCAAAACGTTCAAGCACGTCCGTTTGGCTAAGTTTTAACGGCAGTCGAAGCGTACCATCGCTGGAGATATCACCCTGGAGATCACGTACTTGGTGGTGATGAGTTTGCGGTGCTTCGCCGTTCAACTGAGTAATCGACGCCTGCACCTGGGACTGGGCAGGGTCAAGCTGCCAGTCAGCGAAAGCTGGCACTGCCAACAATAGGGGAAATAGAGCAATCAATGCTTTCACAACGCGTCTCCGCATAAAGAACTACTCACCAGACTGCCCAATCCACATAAAGTGCCGTAATGACATCAAGATAGCGCAAAGGGGGTAGCCTCACTCTGCCACATTCGCTATGATATGCACGCTTTTCGGGCCTATAGCTCAGTTGGTTAGAGCAGGGGACTCATAATCCCTTGGTCGTAGGTTCAAGTCCTACTGGGCCCACCATTTCTGCATTTGCTCTCTCCTTCATTGTCTTCATTCAAAGATCGCAGGCCTCAAACGCCGGGCGGGTTTTTTGCATGTCTGCGATACAGAAAATTCCCTGCTAAGGCTATCAGCCTACCGATACCAAGCCATTATTGTTGACTAGAGGACATGATCGGTGGTTTTCTGTCCATAGTATCAAGTAAAATTAATCGCAGATGAGTAATGTGGGTCCTCGCTGGTTTTTACATGTGCGGCCAAGTAAGCCCTGAGATAGAGAGGGCGCGCTGTACGTTGAAGCAAACAGGGACGGATAACTATTAGCCCAACGGGTTTTGGATAGATGGTATCCAGGAAGAAGGCATTGTGGATAAAAGTTTAAAATAAATGCAATGTTCAAAAAAGAAGAATAACCATATGTTTTTAAAGCCATTTATTTAAATATGTTTGAAATTAGAGATATTGTTTTCTAGGGATACTAAGTGAGTAAAAAAGATAATTTAAATTTTTATTTAAAAAAAAGAAACTATAAAGGCAGCAGTAGTAATGCTGAAAAATTTAATTATAATGATTTTTTTAGCACGACCGCACAGGTAGGCACCCTTTTAGTTGTCGTTTTTGGTTATTTTTATACAGTAAGACCTGTTTTTCAGCATCAATTATTAGAAGAAAAAAATGCACAGGTTGAGTTAGATAAAGTACGGTTGGAAGCTGATTTGAAAAGGATTGAGACAGATTTGGCTGATAGAAGGTTTGAGTTGAACGAAGTTGCGTTGCGTAATGAAAAACTTGAAGAAAATATAGCGTCATACGAAAGTGAAATTAATGGCCTTTTAGCTACAAGGAATGAATTAGAAGAAGAAGCCAGGGAAGCATATTTGAGTTTACAAGAAGAGCGAGAGCGCAGCGATGTACTGTTAAAAGAAGTTGAAATTGCTGAACTTAGAGAGAGAGAAGCTTCAGATAGAATTGAAGCTATACAACAGCAGGTGCAAACTGAACTTGATGCTCTTGAACTTGCTCGATGGGAGTTGGTTTTAACGGATATTCAGCAGATTGGAATTGTTGAGCTCGTTGGGTCACTCAGTACTTTTGGAAGTATCAGTGATTTTACAGTAACTGAGTACTTAAGTGACGTATCAGAAAATTGGCCAAATCTATACCTTTCAATATTAAATACAATTGATGAAATGGAAGATAGGAACGCAAATGGAGATAGGTACCCCCCTGAATATTTAAATGAATTAAGGAGTCTAGCTACAGTTAATATAGAGAATTTAAGATGTGAAAGGCCTGATTTTAATGAAATTGAGTCAAGGTATTATAGAGATTTAGTAGGTTCTGAAAAGCGAGCTATAGCTGAAGCTAATGAACAAATGGAATCACTAAAAAGTGATTACGCCGAAAATGGAAAAGAGGTGGTTTTTTCTGACGATTATTTTGACCGAAGTTATAAAGTGGCTCTTGTGATGGAAGAGCATGATTTGAATAGAAAATATAGGTCAATTGTTGATAGTGAGTTAAGAGAGTGTTCCAGTAAAAGGTTCGATTTTTACGAAAATGTAGCGGAAATAAAAGGTCTGAACATGAGTTTTTAACCCTAACTAATGCGGTGATATAATTATTGCATATTTTCAATTAAATGAGTTTTGAAAAAATAATGTCCACAATACGTCAACAAAAACGACGTATGAAGGCGAATTATGAAGGCGAATTGATACAGTGAGGTTGTGAGTAAGTAACTGAGAAAACGATCAAAAGCAGTTCTTGGCACGCTATTTACACGGCTTATAGCCCCTTGTTCGTATGTTTTAGTCCTCCAAGGCCCACCAATTTCATGACAAATTCGCCATGCCTCTCACAGAAGCACACTTGGCGTTTTTTATGCCTGCGTTCCTTAGCCCTCCTGCCGTGAAACATTCCGTTCCACAGCCCTGTCTTGCCTCATCGTGCTTATTGTGGATGTGAATAAAAATCCGTATCATTCGCTTTACTATAATAGAGATACGCTTTTTATCACCTTTGAGGCCCTCTTCATGCTCCGGAACACTAAGCCCTTCGCGCGTTTACCGCTCGCTGTCGCTGTGCGACGTTCACTTATCCTACCTCTAGGCGGCATGCTGAGCGTTGTTCCGCTCACGGTGCTTGCTCAAGATGAAGTCACTTCCAACGACACTGTGGTAGTGACTGCCACTGCGCTAAAGGTGGATACACCGCTGGTAGAAACGCCGCGTCCCGTTTCAAGTGTTGACCGTGAAGAGCTGGAAACCCGCAATGTTCAGCAGCTAGATGAAACGTTCCGCTACCGTGCGGGCGTGCTTTCTGGCCACTATGGTAGTGATAACAACACCGATTGGCTCAAGGTGCGTGGCTTTGATCAGTCTACCTATCAAGATGGTCTGCGCATTTACCGTGAAGGGTTTTATCAGTGGCTACCCGAGCCTTATGGGTTGGAGCGTATTGAAGTCTTCAAAGGGCCGTCATCGATTCTCTACGGTGAGGCGCCTCCTGGCGGTTTGATCAATGCGGTGAGCAAGCGTCCTACCGAAACGCCCCAAGGGGAAGTCAATTTGCAGCTTGGCAACCGCAACCATCGCCAAGTAGGGATTGATACCAGCGGGCCGCTGGGTGAGTCAGACGATGTACGCTATCGCTTAGTGGGTATGTACAAAGAGCGCGATGGCGATTTAAACGCGACGGATAACGAGCGTTATTACTTTGCGCCGAGCCTAGCGGTTGATTTTAGCGAAGACACCACCGTCACCTTTTTAGCCAGTGTGCAAAAGGATGACGGCGTACCGGTCAACGGTTTTAAGCTACCCTACGGCACCGTCCAAAACACACCTTTCGGGCGTATTGATCCGCAAACCAATTTGAGCGAGCCAGGGTACGATAAGGACACACGTACCCAATGGGGGCTGGGCTATGAGCTTCAACATAACATTAATGACACCTGGGCGTTTGAGCAAGATTTACGCTACAGCGAGTTAGATTTAGAGCTGCGCAGCAGCTATGCGCTGTCTATGGTGGATGATCGCCGCGCCTCACGCGGGTTGGTATATCGTGATGGCTCTATCGATAGCTGGACTGTCGATAACCGCATGGTGGGTACTTGGTACGGTGATCGTACCGAGAATACGCTGCTGCTAGGGGTTGATTACCAGAACCTAAGCCTGAGTGGTCAGGAAGGGGACGATTACGCATTCGGTGATCCGATCGATATTTTCGACCCGGCTTATGGTAACTACACACCGATTGCTCAAGATGATCTGGTGAGTCGGGAAATCGATAAAGAGCAAACTGGTTTATATGCCCAAAACCAACTGCGCATAGATGACCGTTGGGTGTTACTGGGTGGTGTGCGTTACGACCAAGCCGAAACGGACAATAGCAACCTGACGGCGGGCACGACCCAGCGTTCAGACGATGACCAGGTATCTTGGTCAGGTGGCGCAATGTACCTGGGTGAAAACGGTGTTAACCCCTATATCAGCTATACCGAGTCGTTCGACCCAGTGGGTCGCGTTGACAGTGATGGCGAGCTTTACGACCCCCGTGAAGGGCGGCAGTGGGAAGCCGGTGTGAAGGTGGCTCCCTTTGGCTGGGATGGCTATGTAACGGCCGCTGTTTTTGATCTACAAGAGAGCAACACGCTGGTGAACTCACCGGCAGGCTTCCAGGTACAAGAAGGGGAGCGCACCTCTCAGGGTTTTGAGCTGGAAGGTGTTGGCTATGTGACCGATAACCTTCGAGTGACAGCGGCATACACCTACAACGATTCGCGCTTGGAAGAAAATGAACGTGCGCCGTTAATTCCGCGTCACCAAGCTTCCACCTGGTTGGATTACGCCTTTACCGGCGGTGCGCTAAATGGCGTTACCCTGGGCGGTGGCGTGCGTTATGTGGGCAGTACCGTTGATACCAGTGTCGCAGATAACACAGAAGTGGATAGCTATACCCTGGTGGATGCCATGGTGGGTTACGAATTTGCCGAGGGCTGGGAAGCTCAGGTCAACGTTAATAACCTTACCGATAAAGAGTACGTAGCAAGCTGTGAATACTGGTGCTACTACGGCGAATCCCGCAGTGTGATTGGCAGCGTGAAATATAGCTGGTAAGACAATTATCCGATGCTAAGCCCTAAGCCCGGCGACTCGCCGGGCTTTTTTGTGCCTGCAGTAAAATCACCAACCATGGCTAACTGCAAACATCGCTACTGAATAAGCGCTTCTTTTTCAGTAGCGTGCTGACGCCGTTTTCGCGGTACACAAATTGGTATACCGCTTTCAGAGTCGTGGATCACGTGGGCATCCAGGTCAAAAACGCGCTTAAGGTTAGCAGCGGTGAATACCTCAGTGGGTGCGCCGCTGGTGACGATTTGGCCATCACACATCATTACTAAATGGTCAGCATAGGCGGCGGCCAGGTTGAGGTCGTGGAGCACTAATAGAAGGGTTCGACCGTGCTCGTGGGCCAGGCGTGAGAGTAGTTCCAGCAAATCAACCTGCACCTTTAGATCCAAAAAGGTCGTGGGTTCATCTAGCAGGATTAAGTCGGTTTGTTGTGCCAGCACCATGGCGATCCAGCAGCGTTGGCGCTGCCCACCGGAAAGCGCATCCACACTGCGCTCGGCAAACTCAGTGACGTTGGTAAACGCCATCGCTTCACGAATGGCATTGGCGTCCTGTTGTGCATTTTTCTGCCATAACCCTTGATGTGGAAAGCGGCCCATTCCCACTAATTGCCTTACGCTCAGCCCCTCCGGCGCCACTGGCCCTTGGGGAAGAATACCCAGACGTTTTGCGACCTCTCGCGTATTGCTGCGATGGATATCTTTGCCATCCAAGTATACGTGCCCGCTACTCGGCGAAAGCGTGCGGGCTAGGGTTTTAAGTAGTGTCGATTTACCGCTTCCGTTGGGCCCCAAGAGAACCGTGAGTTTGCCTTCCGCAATAGCGATATCCACACCGTTCAATACCTGTCGGGCGTCATAGCCTGCATGCAGTGCTTCGCCCGTTAGGCGGGGCGGCGGGGTTAGTGGGTATGGCATGAGACGCTCATTGGGGTTATCGAAACAGACAGAACCCTAAGGCAAAATATTCTCATTTTCAATAATTGCTGCTAGCTAATCGATAACCATTCACTGCTGCAAGTGGTCTAGAGAATTTCGTTATATCGAACGGTTTGTTCCATGGCAGTAGATCTTGCTGTTATTATATGCATAACATAATCGTTATCATTTAGATCTGCATTACGTTTTGAAGGGAACGTCCACTTAAACGCAGGGGATAATAAAGAAGATGTACTTTAAGAAACACTCGGTATTTTGGCCCACGTTGACGCTTGCCAGTTTAGTGGCTGCTAGCCAAGCCTATGGGCAGGCACCCGCAACCACTAATACAGAGTCGCAAAGTAGCCGTGGGGACACTAACCAAACCATGGTCGTCACTGCCTCACGCACCAATGCCACAAAGGAAGACTCGCCTCAAACGGTGCGCATTATTAGCGAGGAAGAGATCAATCAGCAGCTGCAAATTTCCAGCGATTCCTCGCAGATATTAAGCAATTTGCTGCCTTCCTATTCACCCAGTCGCCAAAAGATGAGCGGTAGCGGTGAAACCCTAAGGGGGCGTACACCGCTGATTCTTATCGACGGTATTCCGCAATCAAATCCGCTACGGCCCACTGGCCGTGAAGCGCACGCTATCGATTTTTCGATGGTTGAGCAGATTGAAGTCATTCAGGGGGCGAACGCCACCAACGGAGTAGGGGCTGCGGGTGGCGTCATTAATTTGATTACTAAACGCCCAGAGCCGGGCTCGCTCAACCAGCATGCTGAGGTGAAGGTGACGACCCCCACCAGCGAGCTGGACAGCGATACATTAAGCTACGAAACCAATTATGGGGTGAGTGGCAACAGCGGCAATATTGATTATCTATTCTCAATGAGCTTTGAGGATCAAGGCCTTTTCCTTGATGGTAATAGTGACCCTGTGGGCGTTGATAACACCCAGGGCGACCTGATGGACTCTCGCTCTTATGACTTTTTGGGCAAGGTGGCCTATTGGCTTGATGATGATCAACGCCTTCAATTAACGCTCAATCATTACGATATTGAAAATCATAATAACTATGTCAGCGTAACGGGGGATCGTGCCAATGGTGTGGTGACGACGTCTGAGCGTGGTACACCCGAAGGCGATGCACCCTATAATCGTGTTTGGACCACTGGCCTAAGCTACGATCATTACGACCTTGCCGGAATGCGTTTAAGTGCTCAGGCGTTTTACCAGGATTATGAGGCGCTGTTTGGTGCCACTAACTCAGCAACTTTCCAAGATCCCACTATCGCGCCAGTGGGGACTTTTTATGACCAAACGATGGCGGCGACCAGCAAGTTTGGCACCAAGGTTTCTCTAACCAAAGATGATCTGTTGGATGATCGGCTTAAACTGACCGCCGGCTTCGATACGTTGTTTGATGAAACAGAGCAGTACTTGTATCAATCAAACCGAACCTATGTGCCTTCCTCTGAATATACCGATCTTTCACCCTTCCTCCAGGCAGACTTACGCCCGGTTGATTCGTTGCTGCTTTCCGCTGGCGTGCGTTATGAGTATGCCAAGCTGGATATAGGTGATTATCAGACCGTAGCGGCCAACAACGGCGTTAACGTAGAGGGAGGCGATCCCAGTTTCAACGAAACGCTTTATAACCTGGGGGCTGTGTGGAGTCCCGTCGATCATTGGAGCCTGTTTGCCAATTACTCTGAGGGGTTCTCGATTCCCGATGTGGGACGTGCATTGAGAGGCATCAGTACCCCAGGGCAGTCGGTCAATAGCATCGAGAATCTAAGCCCTATCGTGACCGATAACGTCGAGACAGGTGTGCGTTTTGAAAACGGGCGCCTAGCCGCTGAGCTTAGCTATTATGAATCGTCTTCTGACTTTGGTAGCCGCTTAACAGAAGTGGATGATGTCTTCTATATGCAGCGCCAGGAGACCGAAATCAAAGGCTTTGAGGCCGCGGTAGATTATCAGTTTACCGATCAACACGCTGGTCGCTTAGCCTACTCACGCATGGAAGGGCGCTACGATAGCGACGATAACGGCAGCCTGGATTCTAAACTGTCTGGATTGGATGTATCGCCGGATCGCCTAGTAGCCAGTTGGTCGGCTAACTGGACCGATGAGCTCTCAACCTTTGTGCAAGCCAATTACGCCTTCGATGAAACCTTTGATGAGGCGAATCGCGAGTTTGATGGCTATTTATTGATGGACGCGGCGGTGGGCTATCAACTGCCTGTCGGTCAGGTGAATGTTGGGGTGGCCAACTTATTAGATGAACAGTACGTCACTTACTACTCGCAAAGTGCCCTGGTGAATGACGAGCGCTACTTCGCTGGTCGAGGCAGAACAGTCACCTTTGGGTATCGCGTCGATTTCTAATCTTTGTAGCGCGCCATATGCAGTAAATAAACGAAGAAGGGCGCGCCTATCCCAGCGACAAAGATACCCGCAGGTAAATCTTTGGGTAGAAACGCTACTCGTCCCAGCAGGTCAGCATTTAGCACTATCAATGCACCGACCAGCGCAGAGGCGGGTACTAGCCGCGCCAGATTACGCCCCACTAGCTTGGCAGCCAAGTGCGGTGCAATTAATCCCACAAAGCTGATGCCGCCCGCAAAGGCAACGGCGGCCCCTGCCAGTACAACACTGCAAGCCAGCAATACTAATCGGCTACGCAGAAGCGGTACCCCAAGCCCTTCAGCAATGTTATCGCCCAGTGCCATGGCATCCGCATGGCGGGCGAAAATCAAGCAGATAGGCGCCGCTACCAATACCCACGGCAACAGGCCTTTTACATCGTTCCACTGCGCTGCATATAGGCTGCCGGTTAGCCAAACATAGGCAGTCATGGCGGCGGCGTCATCGCTTATCACGATTAACAGTGTGGTGCCCGCTCCCATGGCAGCCGCAAGGCCAATACCGATGAGCACCATGCGTGATGGGCTGATGCCATTTTTCCACGCTAAGCTGACCACCAGAAGCGCCGACGCCAATGCGCCAGTCATGGCGGCCATGGGTAACCAGTGAATGCTCACCGTCGCGCTTAATAGTGATAGAAACAGCACCGCCGCCAGTGCAGCACCGCTGGTGATGCCAATGACATCCGGGGATGCCAGCGGGTTACGCACAATGCTTTGTAAAATAGCCCCCGCTATCGCCAAAGCAGCGCCAACCACCAGCGCTAGCGCAATTCGGGGTAGCCGCAGCTCCCAAATGATAAACGCGATATCACTGTTTTGCGGGGCGGCCAGCGCACGCAAAACCTGAAACGGTGTGGTGGGAAAACTTCCCAAACAGAGCGATAGACCAGCACTGACTAAAAGTAGAAGGCTTAACAGAAGCAGCTTAGGAATAAAGCGTAGGCGGGGCGCTGAATTGGTAAGGGTCAATGCTGCTACCGGTCTCATTGGCTGGTCATCTTGCGTCGTGCTAGATAAATAAAGAAGGGCGTACCAATCAGCGCTGTCATTACCCCCACCGGTATTTCTTGCGGCGGGATGATAAACCGCGAGGCCACATCGGCTAATAGCAGTAAACAGGCACCTAGCAGAGCGCAGGCAGGGAGTAGCCAGCGATGGTCAATACCAAACAGCCCACGCGCCATATGGGGCACAATCAGTCCCACAAAACCAATCATACCTGCCAGCGCCACAGAGCTACCTGCCAGAACAATCACCACTATGCCCAGCAGTAGCTTAATCGTTGTAGCCTGCATGCCAAGCCCGGTAACCATGTCATCCCCCAGTAAAAGCGCGTTGGCATGACGCACCAAAAACGCACTGAGCAGAAGCGCTCCACCAAAAAGGGGCAATAAAGGTAGGATTAACGAGAGGTCACGTCCAGATACGGAGCCTGCCAGCCAGTAAAGAACGCTTTCAAAACTCTGCTGATCAATAACTAAAAGCCCTTGGCTGAAGGATACAAACATGGCTGTGACGGCAACGCCTGCCAACACAACACGTAATGGCGAGAGTTCACCATGGCGGCCACGGCTAAGGAGCACGACGAGTATGGCGGCCACCAGTGCGCCCAAAAGCGCCGCCCACACGTAGTGGGCAGGGGTATGCAGGGGGAGCAGCGACACGGCGACCACCACAAAAAACATCGCGCCAGCGTTAATCCCCAAAATACCTGGCGAGGCAAGGGGGTTGCGCGTCATCGTTTGCATTAACGCACCGGCAATAGCCAAGCTAGCGCCCACCAAGGCGGCAATCAGCGCTCGCGGCAGGCGTTCGGTGAGCAGGATAATATGGGCTATCTTGCTTGGGTTGTAGTGATTAAATGCTGACAGCAACGATGACCAAGCAATATCGGTCGTGCCCAGCATGATGCTGGCAAGAAAAGCACCGAGCGCTGCCAAACCTCCTAGTAGAAGCCCCGCCATTTTAGCGCTCGCGCTGTTTAGCATATGCCTAGATCCACTTGGCGATAGGCATCAAGGGAACACGCGTCGCGGTTAGCCACTATGGTCTCATCAAGCCCATAATGACTGTAGAGATCATCCAGCATGGCGTTAGCCGCGAGGATGCCGCCCCCCATCATCCAACTGACTGGGTCGACTTCAAACACGCGCCCGCTTTGCACGGCGGCAAGCTGCTGCCAAAGGGGGTGAGCCGTCCAGTGCTGGTAGTTGTCCACAATGGCTGGGTCGTTCGGCTCAAGCAGCACGAAGATGACATCGGCATCCAGTACGGGAATGTTCTCGGTACTGGAAAGCTTCATTCCCCAACTCTGGCTTTGTAGTGTTTCCGGCTGTTCGAAACCCAGTTCAGTTAAAATTGAGCCCGCAAAGCCGCTGGTATAAATGCGCACGTGGTCGCTTTTAAACCGAACGACGGCTACTTTTTGCGGCCAATGATGGCCAAGCTCTGTCGCAATTTGCTGGCGAAAATCGGCAGCTCGGGCCTCCCAGCGCTGGAGTAACTCGCGGGCCTCTGCTGTGTGGTCAGTGGCTTTCGCCAAAAGCGTCAGCGTGGTTTTAAAATCAAATACGCTATTGGCCGAAACGGTCGGAGCAATGGCGGTGAGTAGCGGTGCTATGCGCGCGTGGCGAAAATCGCTCGCCATCACCAGGTCCGGTTGAAGCCAGGCAATTTTTTCCAGGTTGGGCTGGGTTTCGAGCCCAACGTGCTCGACCCCCTCAAGCGGAGCTCGCAAGTAACGGTAGGTAGGTTTTTCAAGCCATGAATCAACCACGCCGACAGGTGTCAGTCCGAGCGCCACAGCGCTATCGGTAGCCCCCTGGTATAGCGTCACTATGCGCGGTGATGTGGTGAAAAAAGTGGGGTTATTTTGGGAAGGAAGCGCTTGGCCCCGACTGGGCGCCGCATTTAAAAAAAGTAGCGCGATCATGGCCGCCAGTAGCACACGTATTAATACGTTACGGTGATAGGTGTGTGCTTTAAACATTGATGTCACTTTACGATTAACATAGGCGGCAGAGCCAAGATGATGGCATGACGCAAAAGCTAATGCAAAGCATTATCAAATGTAGGCTATCACCTGCACTAGTCCAAATACCGCTACCCCAGCCGCCACTGGCCAGCCCAATGAGCGTAATTTCCACCATACCAATAGTGTCACAGAGAGCCCGATGGCCGTTGCGAACCAGGAGATCGCGCTTGGGTTAACCGGCATGATGGAGACACCCAAAACCGCCGCAATCATCAGCGGGCCAAGAATGCCGAGCCACTGGGGCATGTTATTAATCCCGGTCGCGCTGTTTAAACGGCGTTGCATCCAGAGGAAAGGCACTACGCGCATGAGCAGAGTACCCAATGCCGAAACCACGACGGCTAGCCAGAGTGCAGTGCTCATGGGTTACACCTCCTCGATTGAAACGTCACCATATAGAAACAGATCGCGCCGCAGACGGCTGCCAGCGGAATGGCCACGTTGCTCCAACCGTAAAAAGTAAACAATAGCGCAGCGATAATGGTGCAGCTCAGCGCCAGTGCCCAGCGTTTGTCGGTAAAGCGCGGCGCGACCATGGTCAGAAACAGCGCGGGCAGGGCGAAGGGCATCACTTCACCGAGGAGTGGCCAGCGGGCGGTTAACGTTTCGCCTGCCGTGGCACCGACCATGGTGCCGACAATCCACACCCCCCAAGCCAGCAGTGATGCGCCGACAAACCAGCCAAATCGTTCAGGGGCAGGTAACTGTGGAAGCCGCGTAAGCGCCAGGGCAAATACTTGGTCGGTTAGGCCATGCATCAGCCAGGGCCAGTGGCGACTGCGCGGTAATAAGGCTGCTAGGTTCGGCCCGTAAACCACGTGGCGTACGTTTATGAGTAGTGTCATCGCTACCACCAGCCAAAGCGGAGAGCCCGCCGCCACCATGCCTACGAACAAAAACTGTGAGGCGCCGGCGTAAATCAGCGCTGAAATAGCGGCGGCTTCCCACATGCTAAACCCCGCCTGGGTGGCGACTACTCCAAACGAGAGTGAAACAGGAATATAGCCGCCCAGCAGGGGAATGGCTTCCCGCACGCCTTTGAAGGCGTTGCGGATTGGGGAGTGGTTGGCAAAGTGGTTCATGGCGTGTCGCCTTTTATGCCGTAGGTGATGGTCATCATCAAGGTGGCTTCTGCTTCTTGGGTACGATAAAGATGCGGCTGGTCAGCGGCGAAGGTGACCGTATCCCCTGGCCTAAGCTGGGTAGTGTCGCCTTCTGGCCCCGCTTCAAGCGAGCCGCTAATCAGCGTCAGCGACTCGCGAGTGCCAGCGGTATGGGCTTCGGCATGGCGAAGGGTGTGGGGCGCGCAGCGCATCCAATAGGCATCTACTTGGGGGGTATCTTTGCCCTGATCAATTAAGCGCACCTGCACGCCATCTTCGCCTAGCGGTACGGTAATGGGCGCGACTAATGTACCGAAAGGGACGTTTAGCTGCACCGCCAACCGCCAAATAGTATCCAGCGTTGGATTACCGTTCCCTTGCTCCAGGCGGCACAAATTGGATTTGGCAATGCCCGCATCATTGGCTAACTGCGAAAGTGACCAACCCCGCGCTAATCGCAGTGACTGTAAATGTTGACCTAAGGTGCTTAGGGAGAGCTGATCCATAATGGGGTGTCCGGCTGTTCTTTATATAGAACGTTCTATATAAAGAACGTTAGCCTGTCAACGGTGGTGGCGAAAGCTTTCAGTGGCACTCTTTATGCATCTACTTTCTGCATGAACTTTTTTGATGAACTTTAAGTTGTCTGCTACGAGGAAACGCAATGCGTTCATTGGCAATGCTCAAACCGGTTAAATCGATACTGCAGAGCGTGGCGTTGTTGCTGCTGGGCAACGGCTTATTGAATACGCTGCTAACGCTGCGGGGGACTGATGAGGGCTTTTCCAGTGCGGTGCTCGGGATGATCATGTCCGGCTATTTTGTCGGCTTTATCTGCGGCACCTGGGTGAGCGGGCGATTGATCCGCCGTATGGGTCACATCCGTACCTTTGGCTTCTGCGCCTCTATTTGTGCATCGGTAGCGCTTCTGCACCTTATCTTTGTTAACCCTTGGGTATGGTTGCCGTTGCGGGTGGTCTACGGGCTTTCGTTTATTACCTTAATCACCGTGATCGAGAGCTGGCTGAATAGCCAAGCCGCCAGCCATGAGCGGGGGCGTATTTTCGCGGTTTATATGGTGGTTAACTTGGGCGCTTTAGCCACTGCTCAGCAGTTACTGCGGCTCTCCTCACCGCAAGGCTTTTTGCTCTTCGTGGTCATCGCTATTTTGATCAGTTGGGCGCTACTACCTATCACCCTCACTCGCCGCGTTCAGCCTACCATTCCCGAGCGACCCAAAAGCAGCCTGCGAGCATTGCTAGGCTTTGCGCCACTAGCGGTGGCTTCAGCGGCATTATCGGGGCTCGCCATGGGGGCTTTTTGGTCGATGACCCCGGTCTATGCGACACAGCTGGGGTTTGATATTGGCGGCGTTGGGCTGGTGATGAGCGTGGCGATTATTGGTGGGGCGTTGCTGCAAATCCCTATTGGGCGTTTCTCTGATAAGCATGACCGCCCCAGGGTAATGACTTGGGTAGTGCTCTTAGCGGCGCTGATCGCCGCAGGTATGCCTTTTGCGCCCAGCCATGAAGTGCTGCTGGGGCTCTATTTTATCTGGGGTGGCCTGGCGTTTTCGCTCTATCCGCTGGCGGTGGCCCAGTTGATCGACCAACTGCACCCGGATGAAATTGTTTCCGGCTCGGCGGATATGCTGGTGATGCATGGCGCTGGCTGTGCAGTCGCGCCGATTGCGGCGGGTTCACTAATGACGGCGGTGGGTAGCCAAGGCCTGCCAATCTATATCGCCTGCGTATTTACCCTATTGGGGTTGTACGCCATTTATCGTCGTCGCCACGTGACGGCATTGATTACCCACACCGCGCATTTTGAGCCCATGGTACAAAGCAGTGCAGGGGCGTTAGAAATGATCTTCGATGACACTCAGCGTGATCTATTCGATGATCCGAGTTTTTATGAAGAGGATGAGCGTGAGCGTTTGGCTGGGCTTTTTAAGCCATCCAATAGTTAATGTGGGCAGCGACCGGGAGTGGCTATTATAAAAAACACTCCCAGGAATGAACGTTTATGAACGCTTCGCCTCTTGTGCCTGGCAGGCGGCAGCGGTGAAGAGTACATCCGTAGAGGAGTTGAGCGCGGTTTCGGTAGAGTCCTGAACCACGCTAATCACAAAGCCAATCGCCACTGCCTGCATGGCTACTTCGGTGGGAATGCCAAACAGGTTGGCAGCCATGGGAATCAGCATCAGTGAGCCGCCCGCTACGCCTGAAACGCCGCAGGCCGCCAGCGCTGAAACCACGCACAGCAGCAGCGCCGTGGCGAAATCAACATTAATCCCCAGGGTATGAGTCGTGGCCAGGGTGATCACCGTAATCGTAATGGCCGCCCCGCACATATTGATCGTTGCGCCCAACGGAATCGAAATAGAGTAAGTGTCAGGATCGAGCTTCAGGCGGCGGCAAAGTTCTAGATTGACCGGAATATTCGCGGCCGAACTGCGGGTGAAAAAGGCGGTAATCGCGCTGCCCCGCAGGCACGTAAATACCAGTGGATAAGGGTTTTGTCGGGTAGCGACGTACACCAGTAGCGGATTGCTGACCAGCGCGACAAACAGCATGCAGCCCACGATTACACCTAACAGCTGTGCGTAGTTGAGCAGCGCTTCAACGCCAGACTCTGCCAGTGTGCCTGCCACCAAACCCAGGATGCCCAGCGGTGCTAAACGAATGACCAGGGTAACGATGCGGGTAATTGCTGCGGATAAATCGGTTAGTGCCTGTCGGGTGGTATCGCTGGCTTGGCGCAGCGTTAAACCCAGGCCGATGGCCCAGGCCAAAATAGCGATAAAATTAGCCTCCATCAATGCACTAACGGGGTTGGCCACGGCGTTCAACAGCAGGTCGCGCAGGACGCTAAAGATATCCCCAGGTGGGGTGCCTTCCACTTCACCTGCATTCAATGAAAGCTCTGTAGGAAAAAGAAAACTGGCCGCCACCGCAATGAATGCGGCGATCAACGTGCCAACCACATACAGCACCAGCACAGGGCGCATGTGGGTAGGTTGACCTTTTTGATGAGCAGAGATGGCTGCCGCCACCAGTACAAACACCAAAATAGGTGCCACTGCCTGTAAAGCGGCAATAAATAGCTGGCCCAGTAAAGACACATCGCTGGCAACGCCCGGTGCAAACAGGGCGAGCAATACCCCGGCCACGATACCGATTAAAATCTGCGGGATAAGGCCCAGCCGTATGAGCGGCTGGAAAACTGCGTGGGCGGTGGCGAACATTGCGCAACTCTCAGGTAGTGAAAAGGAGGGCATTACGGCGATGGGCCACTAACGCACCTGAAAGGGGCGGTATTCTATCAGTTGCTTGTATGCTGCGGGCGGCTGTTTAGAAGACTCGCAGGCTATATACTGAAAATGTCGCCGAGTGTTTAAACTCAGCGGTGTTTTACTCGTAACTTGCTGTTTACCTAAAAAAGTCCAAGGAACTTTCCAATGCGTATCAGAACGGTGTTGGTTGCACTCGTGGCGCTAATAGCGTCATCACTGGCGGTAGCGGCAGATTACTATGTGGATATCACGAATCGAACCGGCTACACCATTTACTACATGTACGTGAGCCCGGGGAGCTCAAAAAGTTGGGAAGAGGATGTGTTGGGCAGTGATGTGTTGATGAACGGCGATACTCAACGGGTGACGTTAACCGGGTATACCAACCCCTATTTCGATATCCGCCTCGTCGATGAAGATAATGACAGCTACACCTTCTTGAACGTGGATGTCTCAACTGAAGACATTATCGTGACGCTGGATCATCTCGATTAACGCCTGCTGATGTAGATAAAAATGCCCCTGCCGAGAACGCGGCCAGGGGCATTGATAAAAGCTAAATTAGCGGGTCAAGCCGCAACAACGCGAACTTGTGCCGGTGCTGTTTTGGGTGCTTTGCGCATTGGTTCGTCATTCTCCGCGAGCAGTTCACTCCCGGTCATCTCTGACGTCATTTCAGCTTTCATTTCTGTATGGCCACGCTGCGTTAAGGCTAGAACGTCAGGGGAGGTGCCCCACTTGAGCAGCATCTCATCCAGCAGTTGTTCGGCTTTTTCAGCTTGGCCCCAGCGGTTAAGCAGTTGGGCAATCGCGTAGTCGCACTCGGGAGTGTCGAACAGATCATCCTTGATATCTTGAATGGCGATTTGAAGGCCCGCCAGGGAAAGGTCGTTTAACGTTTCGCTATGCATATCACGGCTCCGTGTGATTGCGACAGCGGTTAACCTGAGGTAACCGCCTGAATTTGAATGGTACCTGTCGGTACGCAACTGAGCTTAATATAGCCGTGAGTGAGAAGCAAATGAGAAAAGCCTGCGGAAAAAGACTACTTTTCGTCGACTGTGTTTGGCTTGATAAACACCTCTAACTGGTGCTGTTTACCATCCAGCGGAATGCGCACTTCGCCTTGCTGGCGTGTCAGTTGCCGGCCATCAAGCTGTGCGCTGGGCGCCTCATCGGTAGTGGTGATCTTAACCGCATAGTGCGTGCCAGCAATGGCCAGCATTGCACTAAATCCTGGCCAATCGTGGGGAAGGCAGGGAGCGATCACCAGCCAGCTCCCTTCCCGGCGGATGCCCAAGATGCCTTCAACCCCCGCGCGGTACATCCAACCTGCCGAGCCCGTGTACCATGTCCAGCCGCCGCGCCCGGTATGTGGCGCAACGGAGTAAACATCCGCGGCAACCACATAAGGCTCGACATGATAGCGAGCCACTTCTTCAGCCGTGCGGGCATGATTGATGGGGTTCAGCAGCGAGAAAAGCGCGTGTGCCTTACCGCCTTCGCCTAACTTGGCAAATGCCAGTATCGCCCACATGGCAGCATGGCTATATTGCCCGCCGTTTTCGCGCATACCTGGTGGGTAGCCGCCGATATAACCGGGATCGCGCTGGGGTTGGTCAAAGGGAGGCCAGAACAGTAGCGCAAGTTGCTCATCGTGCAGGATGAGTTCGCGCTCTAGCGAACGCATGGCGAGCGCTGCCCGGTGGGGTTCTGCTGCGCCTGAAAGCACCGCCCATGACTGAGCAATCGAATCTATTCGGCACGCCTCGCTCTCTTTACTGCCCAGCCAATGACCGTCATCGTAGGTGGCCCGCCGATACCATTGGCCGTCCCATCCACTGCTTTCCAGCGCACTACGAAGCGAGATCGCATGGGCCCGCCAACGCTCGGTACGTGTTGTTTCCTGCTCATCCGAAGGGGAGGCACTAGATAGCGACTGTTCACGCTGTTCTGCAAAGGGTAAAAACAGCTCCAGAGTATGCACCAGTAGCCAACCGAGCCAGACACTCTCACCTTTGCCCGCCTCGCCAACACGGTTCATACCGTCGTTCCAATCGCCGCCACCGATCAATGGCAAACCGTGCTCGCCGGTCAGCGTCAAGCTTTGGTCCAAGCCTCGGGCGCAGTGCTCAAAGAGTGATGCCGTTTCCCCGGCTATCATGGGCTGAAAAAAGCAGTCGTGCTCATCCGGTGCCAATAACGCGCCTTCAAGAAAGCTGACGGGCTCGTCCAACACCGCTACGTCATGGGAGGTGGCTATATAACGAGCGCAGGCATAGGCGAGCCACACCCGATCATCGGATATGTGCGTACGCACTCCTTGGCCGGAGTGGGGCAGCCACCAGTGCTGGACATCCCCTTCGACAAACTGGCGAGAAGCCGCACGTAACAAATGTTGACGGGTAGTTTCTGGACTGGTGAACGTCAACGCCATGCCGTCTTGCAACTGGTCGCGGAAACCATAGGCGCCGCTGGCCTGGTAGAACCCTGAACGCGCCGTGATCCGGCAGGCAATGGTTTGGTAAAGCAGCCAGCCGTTAAGCATGATATCCATGGCGCGGTCGGGCGTTGTCACCTGCACGGCATTGAGCTGCGTTTGCCAGTGTGTGTTTATCGTGGCCAGTTCAGCGTCAATATCGGCTTCTCTATAGCGGGCAATGAGCGTCTGGGCTTCGGCCATTGAGCTTGCTTGACCCAGTAGGACGATCATCTCAACGCTTTCACCTGCAGCGAGCGTTACGCTGCGCTGTAGTGCGGCACAGGGATCCAATCCCGCACCGTGAGTACCGGAAAGGGGCGTATTGCTGCGTAACCCCAAAGGCGCAGCCAAGCTACCCCCGTTGCCGATGAATTCGCACCGATCGGCTGTCCAATGGGTGGGTTGAGCACCGATATCCAGAAACGCCACCCGGCCAGGGAAGGCGATATTCCAAGGGTTTTCTACCATTAGTGCGCCGCTTTCAGCGTCGGGTCGTGAGATAAGAAACGGCGCTGATCCACTGCGCGAAGTGCCCAATACCCACTCGGCATAGGCCGTCACGGAAAGCTTGCGGGGACGCCCTGAGTGATTGCTAAGGCGTAGCCGCGATACTCTAAGCGGGGCATCTAACGGCACAAAGTGCAGTAGCTCAAGGCCGATACCATCTGACTGATGCTCAAACTGGCTGTAGCCGAAGCCGTGCCGGGCTATATAGCGACCATGATCGCGCAGGGGGTGTGCGGTCGCGGTGAAGAGCGCCAGCGACTCCTCATCACGAACATAAATCACATCGCCGCTGGGGTCTGCCACTGGGTCGTTAGACCAGGGAGTAAGCTGATTTTCACGGCTATTGTCTGCCCATACATAGCCCGCGCCCTCCGCCGATACTTGAAAACCAAAGCCTGGGTTGGCAATCACGTTGATCCACGGTGCAGGCGTAGCGTGGCCTGCTTCAAGTACGGTCACATACTCACGGCCTTGCGCAGCAAAGCCCCCCAGCCCATTGAAAAACTCAAGCGCTGGAAGGGGGGGTAGGGCAGTCTCACTGGGTTTAGTGGGAGTGTGCTTGGGCAGATGGCGTCTGATAAAAGAGCGTGATGGCAAAGAGCGCTGTTCGGGCAGCGTTAGGGCTAATTGGTTAGCAAGGTTGCCACGATGTGCCATGAACGCAACGCATGCAATTGACTGCAGCTGTGTCCGCATTTCCAGGCTCATTAGGTCCGCGCGCAGCGAAATTACCGCACCCTGAGTGTGATCCTTTTTAAACCGCGGTTGGGTTTGGCTGCTGAGAATGGCCGTTTCTATCGCTTGCTGCAAATCCTGAACATAAGAGGCGCCTCGCTCATTAATAATCACCATATCGACGCCTAACCGTTTCATGCGCCAGTACTCATGGGCGCGCAATAGTTGGCGTACCTGGGCAATGTCATCGAGGGTGTCGATACGCATCAAAATAATCGGTAGATCACCGGAGATGCCGTGTTGCCATAGCCGTGACTGCGGCCCTGCGCCGCGCTCGATGGCATCGGCTGGCGCTCTGAAGCGTGGGTCTGGATATAAGATAGGCGCGGCTAGACGCTGAAAATCGGCCGCCTCTTCAGGCTGAATACCCAAGTGGCGAAGCTGAACCTGCGCCTGTGTCCAGGCGAGTGTTTTGGCACGCTCAAAAGCGCTACGGTCATGGTGCTTATCGATTAGATCCATCAATGCTTCGCGGGTTGAGGCTACTACCGTCCAGAAAGCGATGCGGGTGGCCTTACCGGGGGCGACCCGCAGTCGGTAGCGCAATGCAAACACGGGATCCAGTACGCTACCCACGGTGCCCGATAAGCGTTGGTCTTTGTTCAGCGCTGCAGCGTTCAGCGTACGCCTTCCGCGGCCCAAGAACCTAGCTCGGTCAGTCTCGTACTGCAGCTCACCCACGGTTTCGCCTTCTACCACGGCAAAGTGGGCCACCCAAACCTGGTCTTCGTCAGGCGATCGCCGTCGCCTTGTCGCAATCAGCGCATTGAACGCTTCTAAGTATTCGGTCGCCACGAACATTTTGGCGAAGGCAGGGTGCGCATTGTCGGCACTGGGTGTGGTCAACACTAATTCAGAGTAGGAGGTAATATCGATATCACGGGCATGCCGGCTGCTATTGGTGAGCGAGAGGTGGCGCACTTCACAATCATCTTCGCCTGACACCAATACCTCCATGTGACTGGTGATATCGTCGTGGCGATGCATATAGCGAGCGTAATCCTCGGCGAATATCACATGATTGTGGTCATCGGTAGCGTCGGGGGAGTGTCCGACAGACTGGCCGGTTGCCGTCCATACGCCGGGGAACTGGGTGTCGCGTAGAAAAATAAAGCTACCCAGATGGTCACGGGTGGCGTCGGGCTGCCATCGACTAATCGCAATATTGCGCCACCGACTGTAGCCACCGCCGGTAGCCGTTAACATCACGGAATAACAGCCGTTAGAGAGCAAGTGGGTCACGGGCGGGCCACTGGCTATCGTCGATGCACGGCGAATGGTTTGTGCCTCGTTAATAATCTGGCTGGCGTTTGACTTCACCTCTTCCGCGCGGGGGTGAACAATTGCCACATCGCGCGGCACACGCTCTTGCAGCAGTAGCTCACTGGCTTGAATCATCGGCTCACGGTGAAAGCGCGCGCGCATTTGGCCATGGTGCAGGGTATTCGCGATAGCGACGATCGTCATGCCCTGATGGTGGGCCATAAAGCTGCGTACTATGACCACGCTTTCCCCCGCAGGCAGACGCGAGCGGGTAAAGTCGAGCGCTTCATAAAAACCGTAGCGGCCTAGAGCGCCCATTTCCGCTAAGCGCTCAAAGTTACGGCAAGCGCCGTTGGGGTCGACCATCGTGGCTAGACCGGTGGCGTAAGGGGCAATCACCAGATCCGCAGAGAGCCCCCGCTTGAGTCCTAAGCCAGGCACGCCAAAATTGGAGTACTGATAGGTGAACTCCATATCACGGGCGTTATAGGCGGATTCGGAGATACCCCACGGCGCAGAGAGGTGCGTGGCATAGATCTCTTGACGCTTCACGACGAGCCGGTTGGTTTGTTCAAGCAGGCTTCCGCCCGGAGCGCGCATCACTAGGGACGGCATGAGGTACTCAAACATCGAACCCGACCAGGAGATCAGGGCAGAGCCAAACGAAAGCGGCGTTGCCGCCCGGCCCAACCTAAACCAGTGACGGGTGGGAATGTCCCCTTTGGCAATGGCGAACAGGCTGGCAAGCCGTGCCTCCGATGCCAGCAGGTCATAACAACTGGTATCCAGGCAGTTGTCGTCCAGGGAGTAACCAATTGATAGCAGTTGGCGTTCGCTGTTGAGTAGAAAGGCGAAATCCATATTCATTGCCAAGCGTCGCGCTGACGCCGCGATCTGTTGCAAGCGCAGTGATGGCTCAAGCTCATTTACGTTTGCCTGGCTATGACGGTCATCGCGGTGTTGGGCCACTGAAGAGTGCAATGCTTCGACCCAAAACAGGACATCTTCGCTGCACGTGTCGGCCTTTTCATTCAGCGCTGCGCGGACCAGGCTCAGGGCTTTATGGGTGAGCTCAGCGATATCGGCCAGGCACTCCGAGGACATCAATGCCCCGTTTAACTGCGCGTCGATGGCTTTAAACTGCAAGGCCAGCTGGACCGTTAACTTCTCTGACAGTGTTGAAGCGTGTTGGAGTGCCTGACACGCAAGGTTCAGCGTGTCGGCAATACCCACACGGGGATCCGCTAAACAGCGTTCCGCCTGCCAGCTCTCGCAGGCATTGGCGATAACGATAAGATGTCCTGCCAGATTGCCGCTATCTACCGTGGAGACATAGCGGGGGTCGAGCGGGCGCAAATCGTGGGTGGCGTACCAATTATAGAAGTGCCCCCGGTAGCGCGGCAGTCCTTGCATGACCTCAAGGGTAGCCTCAAGACGTTCCAGGGCAGCTTGAGTGCCCACCCAGCCAAAATCACGCGCTGCCAGGGTCGAAAGTAGGTAAAGCCCCATGTTGGTCGGCGAGGTGCGCTGGGCAAGCACGGGTTGAGGGTCTTCCTGAAAATTATCGGGCGGCAAACGGTTGTCTGTGGCGGTCACGAACGTTTCGAAATAGCGCCAGGTTCTCCGTGCAATCAGCCGTAGCTCGCGTGCCTCGTCCACCGAAATAGTCGGCTGGACAACAGCGCTTTTGCTGCTGCTTAACCATGACGCCACGGCCGGTGCGGCCAACCAAAGTAGCGCCATCGGTAGCGCAATGGGCCAGGCGCTAGTGGCTGTCCAGAGCGTACCGATCGTCACTGCTAGACCCAACGCAGTGCCGGGAGCCATTCGCTGGTAGAACCCTATAACGGATAGCGCAGGGCTTTTCATCGACTGAGCGGCAGACGTCCACTCAAGCAGTCGACGATGGGTAAGCAGAACTCGAACCAAGGTTCGGGCAATGGCGTCCAGCATGCGCCACGCTTGGTCGGGTAAAAAAATGACCAGCAGCAGAATTTGCACGCTGCCTAGCTTCAGCTCATCAAACCAGAGATGGTAATGGTGGCGCAGTTTAGTTGTGGCCCGGAAGGGGATAAGCGAGGTGGCTAGGGATAATAGAACCGGCGCTCCCACTACGGCTAAGAGCAACAGCGTACTGGCGATGGCCATACTGAGCGGGAACTGCCAACTGACTGCCAGGCTGGCGAGTACTAAGGGTGGCAATACTGAGCGGCGTAAGTTGCCGAGCATTTTCATGCGCCCCGTTAGTGGCAGCGCGGGCGCAAGTAGCCAGGGCAGCAACTGCCAATCGCCGCGGGTCCAGCGGTGTTGACGCTTGGCGGCCACGTCATAGCGGGCGGGAAAATCCTCAATCACTTCGATATCGGAGGCGAGCCCCGCTCGGGCAAACACCCCTTCAAATAAGTCGTGGCTGAGCAGGCTGTTTTCGGGCACTCGGTCTGCCAACGATGCTTCAAATGCATCCACGGCATAGATCCCTTTGCCCGCGAATGAGCCTTCTCCGATCAAATCCTGATAAAGGTCTGAAATAGCGGCGGCGTAAGGGTCCAGCCCGCCAGGCGCAGAGAATACCCGCTGATAGATAGAGCCTTCCCCACCGGTAGGCAATGACGGTGTGACGCGAGGCTGCAAAATGGCGTAACCCTGCACCACGCGACGTTGCTGTTCATCCATCAGCGGCTGGTTCAGCGGATGTGCCATCTTGCCTACCAACCGGCTGGCTGCGCCTCTGGGAAGGCGAGTGTCGGCATCCAGGGTAATGACATAGTGAACATCCCCAGGCAGCGGGGGTGGATCGATAAAGGTGGTGTCCTGCGCGCCGCGTAGCAAACGGTTTAGCTCATGCAGCTTGCCACGCTTACGCTCCCAGCCCATCCAGGTGTTTTCACTGGGGTTAAATATCCGACGACGGTGCAGCAGAAAGAAGCGTTTATCGCTGCCCAGCGCGTGTTGACCGGAGGCTTGTGAATCGCCTGGGGTATGTAAACCGCCTGGAGCGTGTAGACGGTAACGTTCATTTAACTGCTCAATGGCGGCGTGGGCGGCCGAGAGAAGCGCTGCCTCATGGGGTAATTCCGCTTGGGGAGCATCAACGCCGTCAAGAAGAAGGACGTAGGAAAGGGCACCCTCGCCACTCGATAAGTGGTGCACTTCAAGCCGTTCGATCTGTTCCTGTAAGTCATCTTCACTGGTCAGCAGCGTAGGAACGGCAATCAGCGTGCGTAGATGGTTTGGTATTCCCTTGGCAAGGTCGAGACTGGGCAGCGGCTGGGCATCGATGCAATAGATGATCAGACGGTTAACGATCAGCGTCGCCACTTCAATAATCGGTAGAAAGCCAAATAAGCCCAGCAACATTAGCCAAGGTAACGGCACCTCGCCTATTTCAAGCGGCAATGAAAGCAGTAGCACGGCCGCCAACGTCATCAAGCTAAGCGTCACTACCGCCATCATTACGATATAGCTGCGAATGCCGTGGTGAATAAGCGTTCGACGCAGGCGCTGACGAAGGGTAGGCGTAAATCCCAGCGTTTGTTCAAGGGTGGTGCGGCCTGAGCCGATTAGAAAGTAGCCGGGGTCGCCCATACGGGCCGCTTCAACCGGGTTTCCGTTGCTGGCGAATGCATGTCGACAGAGCGAAAGCACGGCATCCACCACTTCAAGCTCGGCACGCCGTGATCCACGGGCGAGTTGTTCTACCGCACTGCGGTACTGGTTGCGGGTGGGGAAATCCAACTGTGCAAAATGGCTGTGCTGATTCAAGCGCTCGTCCACCAGGCTGACGCCTTCAAACAGCTCTGCCCAGTCGATGCTGGAGACAAAACGCATGCTGGTAATGATATTGCGGACGGTAACGTTTGCGGCGCCTTGGCGCTGCTGTGCGTGTTGAACCATCTCGTCAATGGTTTCACCCTGGAAGCTAAGCTGTTCATCAAGCCAGCCGACAAGAGGGCTGCTACGTGGGTCTAAGCCACGTAAGCGCTTTGCCAATTGGGCGGTGAAGGGCTCAGCCAGTGGCCCTTGGTGAAAGTTAAGCGTGTTGGTCTCAACGCTAAAGGTGTGGCGCTCTAGCGCTGATTGCTGATCGATGGGTTTTAGCCATTTAGCAGCTAAAGTATCCGCTTCGTCCCTTGCCGTTTGTTCACTGATAATTTGGTCAGCAAGGCGCCGAAGGTTCTCAATCAGTACAATGCGCAGGGTAATAGCAACGGCCCAAAGCTCACCAATGGTAAGCGGCTGAACGCGCTGATAGGCCATAATAAAAGTTTGCAGATTATCCAGGTCAACATGGCTATCGGTATGCGCCACAAATGCCCAGGCAATGCCGAGCACCCTTGGGTAACCGGCAAACGGGCCTTTGGCTAATTTGGGTAACTGGCGATAATAACCGGGAGGAAGGTCGCTGCGAATCTCACGAATTTGGGCTTCAACCAGGTGGTAATTATCGAGCAGCCAAGCGGCCGCAGGGACAATATCGCGACCTTCGGCCAGCGCAGCGGCACTGGCTCGGTAAACACTCAACAGAGTTTTCGCGTTATCGTTGAGTCGCCGCGTTAACGACACTACCTTGGGTGGGCTGCTGGTGACCGTCTGGGCTAGCGCCAGACTGCCTGCGTGCTGCTCAAGTCGTTCCGGGCTGAAGAGCTCTTCTCTTACGGGAATAGTCGAGTCCCACGGCGCTGCAAACGCATGGTGCGGACGCACAAAACGGAGAAATTGGTTCACAGATTCCATCCTGGTGAAAGTGCGCTTTTATGGCCGCACAAACGATGCTTCCTTACCAGAACAATGGTCGTGCCGGGGGGTGGCGTCCGTGCGCTAGCGCACATTGCGTGTTTTATTTGCCTACGGTGGGCGAATTTAAGCGCTTTTAGTTAGCGCTAAACACGCTGAGCTAGGTATTGGGTTGAGTAAGGCATTAAGCGATCACTTCCGCTTTTGACCACGGCATAACACTCACAGCTCAACGGTTCTAATCGCGCTCTATTCGCAATACTAATATTCCATTGTTCTTGAGAGCACATCACTCTATCTATCCGTCAGCATTCGCAATGTTAGTGGGATTCATGCCGACGCAGTGTCCAGTAACCTCCCCATAATCTTGTTGCCGTGGTGATGAGGCAGGCAATTGAGAACAGTATAGCCAGTATTGAAAAGTGCTCCGGGAACAGGCAAAAAATTACCAAGGCCATGATGGTTTCGGTGCCTTCGGTCAAACCTTCTAAATAGTAGAAAGCTTTATTGGGGAAGTGAGGGCGCTCTATTGCCTGCTGTTTGGCTGCAATCGCAAACGCCAAAAAGGAGGTGCCGGTGCCGATAAAAGCAAATAGCAGTAAGGCAGCTGCGAGTGCGTTCTGGGTAGGGTTTGCCAGCGCGAACCCCAGCACCACGGCCGCGTAGAAAACAAAATCGAGTCCGATATCCAGAAAACCGCCAGCGTCGCTAGTGCGGCCACTCAACCGTGCCAAGGCCCCGTCCACACCGTCACCGAGTCTGTTAAGCACAATCGCCAGGAGGGCCAACCCATACTGCTCGTATGCCAGCAGCGGCAACGCGGAAATGCCGATCACAAAAGCGGTTAGCGTCACCTGGTCGGGTGTGATGTGACGTTGATACAACGGCTGCGCGATGCGTTTTAAGGGGCGATGAGTAAGCGGCATTGTCCAGCGGTCGAACACTCGATTCTCCTTAATCTTAATGCGTCACTATTTATTTAATAGTAGCGCTAACTTACGTGGGCAATGTGCTCATGTCACTGTTAGTAAGCGCTAATAATAAAACTAAAGTCGTTAGACTTTAGTGGCAATTTTGGGCAAATGACTGGACTAATTGCCTATTGCAGTTAATAAAGGGCGCCAAAGGAGATCCAGTATGGCCCGTGGGGCGGCTTATTTATCGGAAAGCTGCCTCCGACCTTTTCTTTTCACTCTGACCGCAAGTGGCGCTTACGTTATGCATAAAACAGCCCTGATGACGGTATGGGATCAGCTATGGCACTCCCACTACCAAGCCAAAAAACTATTGATGTGCGCGTTGCCAACGGGCGGTGCCGCGAAGGCGGCGGCTTCCAGTGCCAAGCGCGAGCCATCTCATCAACCTAAGCCACCTGCCTATACCAACCCACAGAAAGTTGGATTGCTGCTTGGACCACTGCTGTTCGCTTTTGTGGTGATGTTTTTTCACCCTGAAGATTTAAGTTTTGAAGGGCGTATGGTGTTGGCCACTACGCTGTGGGTGGCGGTGTGGTGGATCACCGAAGCTATCCCCATTCCTGCTACCTCGCTACTGCCCATTGTACTATTACCCATTACCGGCGCACTGGATGGCAATACGGTAACGGCGGCGTACGGCAACCCGATTATTTTCCTGTTTTTGGGCGGTTTTATGATCGCCTTAGCGATGGAAAAGTGGGATTTGCACAAGCGTATCGCCCTGTCGATTATTGCCGTACTAGGCACCAGTATTAATAGCATTGTGTTCGGCTTTATGGCCGCGACCGGCTTTTTATCAATGTGGGTATCTAATACAGCATCGGTGATGATGATGCTGCCTATCGGTACTGCGATTGTTTACCAGGTTAGCCAGGAACTTGAAAAAAGTGATGGTGACCATAGTGACGAAATCGAAAAATTCAGTAAGGCTTTGATTTTTGGTATTGGCTACGGCGGTACCATTGGTGGCCTCGGCACGCTGATTGGCACGCCACCGAACATTATCCTGGCGGCGATTGTTAATGAGCTGTTTGGTATCGAAATCTCTTTTGCTGGCTGGTTAATGTTTGCTTTCCCTGTCGTGCTGGTGTTGCTGTTTAGCGCGTGGGTGCTACTGACACGGGTATTTTTCAGGATTGAATTTAGTCACTTGCCG